>NZ_JBIBZU010000030.1:0-56629 GCF_043088245.1 Streptomyces sp. NPDC014623
GAGCTGCTGGAGGGCGCGGCACTCATCGCCGAACTCGGTACGTACGGGCCGGGCGGACGAACCCACTACGAAGGGCGCTCCGGTGACCCCGACCGGCTCCACTGGACCGGCGAGAGCGCCTGACCTCGCAGTGTGGCGCAGCGAGGGGTTAGGGCCGCAAGCCCGGCCGCGACCGTGCCGGTCTTGGGTCCGTCCCGGAGCAAGCGGCCGGGGCGGTGAGGAACTTCCGCGTCGGCTTCACGGGCCGCTGCTCCTGGTGGTGGTCACCGGAGCGGCGGAGAGCCGGCCCGGTGACCACCCACCGCCGCTCGCTGGGCACCGGCCCCGAGCCCGTCGACAACCCCGGGTTGTCGCCCGAACGGGGCGACGCGCGTCGGCCTCACCGCACAACGCCTGCCGACCACCCCGGCCGCCACCGACGAGCCGGTATCCGCCCGCCCTACCGGGCGCCGCGTCCTGGGCCCCGGACCCGCCGCCCGGCGCCCGGGTCACCGGGCGGCAAGGACCGCGACCGCGGCCACGGCGGCGACGGCCGCGACCAGGACGGTGGCGACGGCGGCGGCCAGGCCCAAGGGCTTCTCCAGCCGGGGGTGGCGGTAGGCCAGGTACGCCACCCCGGCCAGGAACAGGATGCCGACCAGAAACAGGAGCAGCACAACGAGCAGGGCGAGAGCGAACAGGACAGGCGTGGGCACGGCAGGACTCCTCGGTTGGTGGGGCGGTGGGGTGATGGCGGGCTGCGGGAACAAAAAAGGCCCCGGCGGGAAACCAGGGCCTACTCATTGATGCGGGCATAAAAAAGAGCCCCCGTCAGATGAAAAGACGAGAGCTCGTTGTCTGCGGACAGACTTGTGGTGCAGTTTCTTGAACCCCTGCGGGCACGCTGGGGCTGGTCACCACTATCCGGGACCAGAGGCGCCCCGTCAAGCCTTCACACACTGACGGTGGTTGGGCCGAAACTGACACGGGGCGGCCAGCTGAGTACCTGGGCCTCCACCGCGTGGAGAGGGCATAGCCGCCAGATGACGGTGATTGTAGATTAAGTTCATTACAACCGCTAGAGGCGCTGGGCGCTTCTGTGGGCCGGCGGCGTTGACCGTCCTTGGGTCAGCGCCGGTTTCTTCGGCCGTCCGGCACGCCGGCTACTTCCCGAGAGAGGGGTCCTGGGTCGTCGTGCCCGATTGTGACGTCCGCTGCGCCGGGTGCGAGATCGAAGCGCCGAGGGGTGCCTTCTCGCGGATGCCGACGAGGCGTAGCGCGCGGCTGCGGGTGACCGCCTCGGCTCGGGCGACGTCGGCGAGGCGGTAGAGAGGGCGGCCGGTCTCGGTGAGGCCGGCGCGGGCAAGGTATCCGCGGTTGGCCCAGCTGCGGATGGCGGCGGCCCCGGCGCTGAGGAACTGGCGGGCGCGGGTGATGTGTGCGGCCGCCTCAGCGGTCGTGAGGAGATCGGTGTCCATGGGCATCCTCCAGGACACAAAAAAGCCCCTGACACCGGTCAGGGGCTCGTACGGGCACAGCTGTACTGCTGACACCAGTGTCGCGCTAAACGACGATCCTGTCCAGCGAGATGCGGCCTCCCAACCTGCCGGCAGCATGCCGAGCCGATACTCACGGCGTACGAGGTACGCCTCGGGCCGTCAAGTTCCCCGACTTCTGGCCCGCCGAGTACACAACCTTCTACATCGGCGACGAGCCGCGATCGAGGTCATCACCTTCACCTTGTTCACGCACTGCATAGCCATCGAAGCCTGCAAGAGGGCTGAGCGCCAGCGTCACCCGCGGGCCGCAGGGCTCTCGCCGGGCGTCTCCCTGCGGGCGCTGCGGGGCCCAGGGGCGTGGGCGGTGGCTCGTGATGCCTTGCGGGCGATCCTGCGCTCCCGCACGCGGGCCAGTCGGGCAAGATCGGCAGCTGTACAGAGGCGGTCGATCTCGTACTGCGTATCCAGGTCCTGATCCAGGGCGAAGCCTTCGCAGATCCTCACGATGCGAACACACCAGTTGTAGTTCGGGATCACTTTGCCGCCCAGGTACCGCTCGATCCGCAGGGTGTCGGATCCGAAGAGCAGCCACATGTCCTGGTCGAGACCGGTCCGCTCGATCATGTTTTTGAGCTGCGCGATCAGGATGTGCTGTTCACGAGGAATGTCGATCTGTACGGAGGGCGTCGACTTCCACGTTCGGTCCCTCGCCCACCGTCGCTGCTCCTCAGACCTGGCGAGACGCCGGTAGCGGTCTTTCCACTCGATTGCCTGGGCGCGGGCCTCGTGATCGGCGGGGAGGCGCTGTATCCAGCCCCAGATCGGGTCCCGTGGGTAGACACTCGCCCGTTCGTCATCGGGGTTGCCCGCCCACCATCGGAGCAGGGTGCTGACCGTCATGGCGTAGGGGAGCCGTGTGCCGGACAAAGCCGCGTAGAGGGCCGGTCGTGAGACCTCGGTGTCCGGCTGGGCGGCGATCCAGCTGACCCCGACCTTGCCCACGCCGAGTTCGCGGAGATCGAAGGCGAACTTCTCCAGATCGCCCTTACGAGGGTCGGGAATGCGCGGCCGAGCAGGCATTTCTCAAGCTCCTTCGCTTCCAGAGCATTTGATGTCTCGCGACATATTTGCACGTCCCTCAGTTGTCGGTCCCGCCCAATAAACTCCTAACGCGCCGCAGAGCGGCCTCGCCGAGGACAGAAGACGGTCTTCGACGGAGCACCGCGCCAACGGGTTCTCAGCGCACAGCAGTCCGGTCCGGTCAACTACCTGGAGGTGAAACGACTGTGGCCCCCCGCGCCAACGGGGGGCCACACAGCAGTCCGACGGGTCCATCACCTGGTCTCGAAGCAACTAACGCACTTCACGAAAGGACGAAGACCTATCAGTTCCAACCCCGAGGTTACGGGGCCGCTTGGCCTGCCGTCGACCCGCATCCCCCGTTGGAGGGCGTGGCAGATGTCCTCACGTGCCTTCATCGCCCGCCGCTCCGCGCCGGCCTGGGCTCGGACGCGATCGGTGTGGAAAGCCGTCCGCGGCTTCATCACCCGGCACCGCGTTCTGAGCACCGCCACCGGAGCTGTCCTCCTCGGACTGTTCAGTGGCTTCGGCAAAGTCTTCGGCCAGTACTTCGCCGAGGAAGTACTGGCCTGGATCACGATGCGGTTCTAACAAGCCCCGCCGTCCTCCGCCTGGTCCCGTACACGGGCTACCAGGTGGAGGACACATCGGCTTCATCACCTACCGGACCACCCACCGTTCAACCGGCCACCCCGCTGCCCGGCCCGGGCAGCACCTACCGCGCCTGGTGACCACGGGGACCACACCTGCGAGGGGGCGGGCACCTCCAAGAGGACGTCGCTGTGCTGCGCGCGACTTGCCCCGGGCTCTCGCGGGGGTGCTGGCTGCCGGTGCTCGGGCAGCCGTCGATGCTGGGGCAGGCGCAGCCGGAGGGCGGATCAGCGGGGCCCTCGAGGAAGAGCCGACGACGGTCGGCGGGCAGCGAGCGATGTCGGTGGTGGCGACGGAGCTGAGGATGTGGAGTACGCAATCGAGGTCGTCGACTTCGCCTACAAGGCCGTCGAGACCCACAAGGGGATGGAGGAAGGCGACGACGTCTTCCCAAGCTGGTCGTCGCCGAGCGCCTTCGCATAGCCGATCAGAGCGACGGACGCCGCGAAGCGCTTGAGGACCCAAGTGAAGGGCCCGCATAGGCCTCTCGTCGAAGTCGTTCACGTTGAACACGAACCGACTGTTCGCGTCCATGAGGCGGTCCAGGCGGCCTCCGACTACAAGGACATCTTCGGTGAGGGCAGGTACTTCCTGGAGCTGATGGACCACGGCATCGAGATCGAGCGCCGGGTCCGCGACGGGCTGCTGGAGATCGGCAAGAAGCTGAACATCCCGCCCCTCGTGACGAACGACTCGCACTACACCTACGCCCACGAGGCGACCGCGCACGACGCGCTGCTCTGCATCCAGACCGGCAAGAACCTCTCCGACCCCGACCGCTTCCGCTTCGACGGCACCGGCTACTACCTCAAGACGACGGAGGAGATGTACGGCGTCGACTCCTCCGACGCCTGGCAGGAGGGCTGCGCCAACACCCTCCTGGTGGCGCAGCAGATCGACACCGCCGGCATGTTCGAGAAGCGCGACCTGATGCCGAAGTTCGACATCCCGGAGGGCTTCACCGAGGTCACCTGGTTCCAGGAGGAGGTCCGGGCCGGCATGGAGCGCCGGTATCCCGGAGGCGTCCCCGAGGACCGGCAGAAGCAGGCCGAGTACGAGATGGACATCATCATCCAGATGGGGTTCCCGGGATACTTCCTCGTCGTCGCCGACTTCATCATGTGGGCCAAGAACAACGGCATCGCGGTGGGCCCCGGCCGTGGCTCCGCCGCCGGTTCGATCGTCGCGTACGCCATGGGCATCACCGACCTCGACCCGATCACCCACGGGCTGATCTTCGAGCGCTTCCTCAACCCCGAGCGCGTGTCCATGCCCGACGTCGACATCGACTTCGACGAGCGCCGGCGCGTCGAGGTGATCCGGTACGTGACCGAGAAGTACGGCGCCGACAAGGTCGCCATGATCGGCACCTACGGCAAGATCAAAGCCAAGCGGAGCTCGCTCGTGATGGTTCGGCCGACCGACAGCCCCTCCTGGAGCGCGGCAAGTTCGCCGACCTGACCTCGGATCACGTTTTTCCTGGTCAGAGCCGTGCTCCGAGATTTCACTCCGTTATTTTGAGAAAAGTTCAAATCACGTGTGACATTTCCAGGATCTTCTCGCACAGACCTCCTCTACAACCAGGCGCCTCCAGAACCATCTCGCGCGATAGGAACATCGCCGAAGTTGGCAGGGGGCCAGACCGAGGGGGGTTCTGCCATGAGGGCAGAAGACGAGATCAACGAGATCGTGACCGCGAAGCTGGCCGAGGACCAGGCGGTTCGGATCCGACACGACGCCGAGCGGATCGAGGAACTGGCCTACCACCGGTTCGAGGGACGGGATTACAAGGTGTTCGAGGGCGAGCTGTACCGGGAGGTACAGCCGATCGTGCTCGGAATGATCCGCAAAGGGACGCTCGCCCGGCTCGCCCAGAAGCATGCCGAGCGTCACGGGCGGGGATTCTTCGTACACCCCGACGACCTGCTCCTGCTGAAGAGCAGCAGCGAAGCGCGGGACACGGTCATGGTGGACATGGTGATGCAGGCGCTGAAGAAGCTTCAGCGCGACCTGAAGCAGGGGCGCGGCTGGAGGGCGGACTACAACGGCCCCCGTGGGGCCAGCTGCCTGACGTCGTACTTCATCACCCTGTGCGTCTGGATGTTCCGCCGAGCCTACGTGGAATGGGCACAGGACCGGGTGGAGTGGGCGCGGCTGCACTCCGTCTACGACTTCACGGAGGACGCGGCAAACGAGGTGGGCATCGGGCGCCTGCTCGCCACCACCGACTACGTGGTGGAGGACGTCTTCGGCACAACTTTCGAGGAGATCCTCGATGAGCAGGCGCCGGCGACTCAGGCCGTCGTGCGGCTGACGGTCATGGGTTTCGGGGGGACGGAGATCGCCGACAAGCTGAACATGCCCCACGGGACCGTGCGGAATCGGCTGACGCGCTTCAGGACGACGCTCTACCAGGCTGCGCGTGATGGCCGTATCTGGATCCCGAAGGAGCTGCACACGCGGAAGGCGCCGTGTCAGGCCGAGGAGGTTGCCGTATGAGCCGGCTCAGTTCCCTGGATGTCCGTGCGCGGACATGGCGTGCTGCCCAGATGCTGAAGGGGGCGCCGGCATACGCGCGGCGCCGGCTGACGGCCGCTGACGTATGGGTCCAGGACCACCACGCGGGTGTAGGGGTCACCGTGCTCGTGTTGCTCTGCACGGCTGTAGGGCTCCTGCTGCGGTTCCGGATGGATCAGGTAATCGAGCTGGCGCGGCAGTTCGCGCCGGTGCACCATCCTCTCCATCGCAGTCACCTCGGTCTTCAGCTCGATCAAGTGGGTCCGGAAGCGCAGGAAAGCCCGACTGACGACCACAGGGGCCGCCAGGCCGTGACGAGGGGCGGAGACGCCCCGCCGCAGGGTCCTCGGTCTGCGCTCCCACCTCAGAGCGCAGACCGAGAGTGTCCTCGGTCCTGAAGGGCTTTCCAGCCCATCACGAACCTTCAACGGTCACTTGCGGCGCCGCTCTGCGCCGGGCGGGCCGTCACCGGGCGGCGATCGGCATCACGACGGCCACCATGACAGCGATGCCGGCCACGGCGAGCGCGAGCGGCTGGATGGACCTGGGGTGCCGGTGCGCAAGTAGGCCCGTCTGGACGGTGACGACAACCACGAGGAGCGCAACGAGCAGGCCCGGATGTACCGGGAGCGTCCCCCTCGGGTGCGGCAAGGCTCGCACCATGCTGGTGCGAGCCTTCGACATGCTGGTGTGCAGGGCTCTACGCCGAGGTCATCCCGCCCATCCATGACGTGATCTTGGGCTGCTTCTGTGCCGACAGGCGGCGCCAGGTGTACACCCACGCGTCCAGGCTGGTGTTATCGACACCGCATGCCCCCAGGAACGCGAGATAGCGGTCGTAGTCCGGCACGGTCGGCTGTCCACGCAGCATGTCGCTGACCGTGCTGCGGCGCAGTACGCCGTCACTGCGCCGCTCCAGTTTCCTCAGCGAGGGCCGGCCGCCCCACACATGTACTGCCTGCAACGCCTGCTGGAGCTCGAGCGGGTTCGAGATCCCGATGGGGTCGGGCTGGCCGGCCTTCGGTACATAGGAGGGCTCGCGCCGCGCGACGGCACCTTCACCCTGCTGAGCCTTGAAGAGCCGGACGACAGAGGAGCGGATCGCCTGGAGCTCCGCCCGCTCTTTGTCGGCGATGAGCACGCCGTTCAGCAGCGTGTCCAAAGTACTCGCGCTGGGAATCCTCCGTCCGTTAAGGATTCGAGTCACCACATCCTCATCAAGGCCTGCCTGCATGGCGCGGCGGTAAGGCTGCCTACCCGCCTGGACATCCTTGTCGAAGATCTCCTTCAGGCGGACAGCGAGCGCGTGCTTGTCTACTCCGCCCACGGCCGTCCCCACTTCTTGGCCATGCGTCGGCGGCTCAGCGCCCGGGGAGTCTCGCGGATCAGACGGACCAGGGCATCGAGGGCGACTGCAGCGGCGATGGCGCCGACCACCTCGACAGGGTGGGTGAGGAACAGCCATAGCAGGACGAATGAGGCCAGGACGCCGATGGCGGCCTGGTGGAACCCGAACCTCTTGGGCTGCTCGATGGGGGCGTACACGCACCCGGGGGAGATCGGGAGGACGGGCTGGAAGACCCAGCCGACCCCCGGAATGTAGATGGGAAGCACGAGCTAACCGCCTTTCGCGGACATGGCCTGGACGCAGATGTGGAACGAGGGCTTCGCAGGTCCCTCACGCACCATCGGAGTGCGCAACATCAAGTTTGGCCGAGCCGGGACAGCAGGATCAACCTGCTTCCAAGCGGACCTCTAGGGTCCGGATAGCACGTCAGGAGTGTCGCTGTTGAACGTTCCTGACTGAGCACCAGGGTTGACAGGCGTCTTGCCGCAGCCACTCACTCCCGTTCCCCTGCCGCGCGTCCAAAAGTGTCCGGCAGCTTCCGACCACATGCTCCACGCCCTGACGGAATGCACTGGTGGGCGTATACCGCGTCCGAAAGTGTCCGACAGCGTCCGAAAGTTCGACTTCGGTAGACAATGGCAGCCAAACTCGGTGTCACACGAGCGGTTGTTTGGAATGGCCTGGACGCGCTCGATGGAGAAGTGTTTCGCAGCACTCTCCTTGTGACGGATGTCACTTTTTTGCGGAAGCCCGTGCTCACAGCGCGGGCTTCTTGCTGTTCAGCAAGCACTTTCTGCAGGTGAGCCCTCGGAGAAGACGGCGCCGCCCTCTTCTCGGCCCTGTTCTCGTATAGCTACGGCGAACGGACATGTAGCTCTGTGTGATTGCCCTGGTGCTCGTTTCTCCTTGCTGGGCGCCTCGTTGAGCTGAACGAGTGATCTCGGTCGGGGTGGAGGGAAACAGGGTGCGGCAGGACTGGGAGCCGGAAGACCTGATCGAGGTCTGGACGCTGCTGGAAGACGACATGAAGCGGGTGCGGAACAAGTCCGGGGCGACCCGGCTCGGGTTCGCGCTCTTGCTGAAGTTCTTCGAGGTGGAGGCTCGGTTCCCGGAGTCGGCCCGGGAGGTGCCGGCTGCCGCAGTGGAGTACGTGGCCCAGCAGGTGAAGGTCCCGGCCGCCGCGTGGGCGGAGTACGACTGGCAGAGCAAGGCGATCCAGCGGCATCGGGGCGAGATCCGGGCGGCGTACGGGTTCCGTGCGAACACCGAGGAGGACCAGGACCGGCTGGCCGCGTGGCTGGCGACCGAGCTCTGTCCGGTGGAGTTGTCGCGGGACCGGCTGGCGGCCGCGGTGGTGGCCCGGTGCCGCAACGACCACGTCGAACCGCCGGCGCCCGGGCAGGTGCGACGGCTGGTCGGCAAGGCGGTCAAGGACTTCGAGAAGCGGTTCTGCCGCAGCACGTTGGACCGGCTCAGCCACGCGACCCGCTCGCGGCTGGAGGACCTGATCGCGGGCGACGGCGCGGAGGCCGGGGGTGGGCGGTCGCACTTCACCGAGCTGAAGACCGACCCAGGTGCCCCGGGCCTGGAAAGCCTGCTGGCTGAGGTGAACAAGCTGGAGCGGGTGCGGCGCCTGGAACTGCCCGCTGACCTGTTCGCGGACGTGTCGGAGAAGCTGGTGGACGCCTGGCGGGCGCGGGCGTCGAAGGAGTACCCGGCGAATCTGGAGCGAATGAAGCCGCCACGGCGCCTGACACTGCTGGCCACGTTGTGCCACGTGCGGCAGACGGAGATCACCGACTCATTGGTGGACCTGTTCATCCAGCTCGTACTGAAGATCAACACGCGTGCCGAGCGGCGGGTCGAGAAGGAACTGGGGGCGGAGCTGAAGAAGGTCCGGGGCAAGGAGGCGATGCTGCTGCGGGTCGCGGAGGCGGCCCTGTCGGAGCCGTCCGGCACCGTGCGGCGGGTGATCTTCCCGGTGGTGGGCGGAGAAAAGACGCTGAAGGCCCTGGCGGCGGAGGCCGCGGCGAACGAGGCCCGCTACAAGGCCCGGGTCCGCACCGTGTTGCGCTCCTCGTATTCGGCGCACTGGCGGCGGATGCTGTCGCCGCTGCTGCGGGCGCTGGAGCTGAAGTGCAACAACACCGCCTACCGGCCGGTGATGGACGCGATCGACCTGCTGAAGCGGTATCTGGAGCAGCCGTTGAAGGAGGGCGCGTTCTTCGATGCGGCGGAGACGGTGCCACTGGAGGGGGTGGTGCCCGAGCAGTGGCGGGCGGCGGTCGTCGACGACAAGGGCCGGGTGGAGCGCGTCCCGTACGAGCTGTGCGTGCTCGTGGCACTGCGGGACGCGCTGCGCCGGCGGGAGATCTGGGTGGTGGGCGCGAACCGGTGGCGTAACCCGGAGGACGACCTGCCCGCCGACTTCGAGGACAACCGCGACGTCCACTACGCCGCCCTGGGCCAGCCGCAGGACGCCGGCGAGTTCATCGCCACCCTCCAGGGCAGGCTCCGCACGTCGCTGGACCGCTTCGAGCAGGCTCTGGCGGAGGGCACCACGGGCGGGGTCGCGATCGTCAGGAAGCACGGCGAGCCGTGGATCCGGGTCTCTCCGCGCGGCAAGCAGGACGAGCCGGAGTCCCTGGTGGCGATCAAGACGGAGATCGAACGGCGCTGGGGCACCATCGACCTGCTGGACATCCTGAAGTACGCCGAGTTCGACACGGACTTCATCGCCGAGTTCACCTCGGTCGCCACCCGCGAGAACCTGTCCAAGGACGTCCTGCGGCGCCGGCTGCTGCTGGTGCTGTTCGGCCTGGGCACCAACATGGGCATCAAGCGGGTCGCGGTGACCGGCAAGCACGGCGAGTCCGAGGCGACGCTGCGCCGGGTGCGGCACCTGTTCGTCAACCGGGCCAACATGCGCGCCGCCCTGCGCAAGCTGGTCAACGCCACCTTCGCCGCCCGCGACGAGATGTGGTGGGGCACCGGCACCGCGTGCGCCTCCGACAGCCGCAAGTTCGGCGCCTGGTCCTCGAACCTGATGACCGAGTGGCACCAGCGCTACCGCGGCCCCGGCGTGATGATCTACTGGCATGTCGAGCGGAAGTCGGTGTGCATCTACTCCCAGCTCAAGTCCTGTTCGGCCTCCGAGGTCGCCTCGATGATCGAGGGCGTGCTGCGGCACTGCACCGACATGGAGGCCGACCGGCAGTACACCGACACCCACGGTGCGTCCATCGTCGGCTTCGCCTTCGCCCACATGCTCGACTTCAAGCTCATGCCCAGGCTGAAGAACATCGGCTCCGCGAAGCTGTACCGTCCGGCCGCAGGCGAGGACGACAACTGGCCGAACCTCGCGCCGGTGCTGTCGACCAAGACGATCAACTGGGACCTGATCCGCCAGCAGTACGACCAGATCGTGAAGTACACCACCGCCCTGCGCCTGGGCACCGCCGAGGCCGAGCAGGTTCTGCGCCGCTTCACCCGCGGCGGGCCCAAGCACCCCACCTACCAGGCGATCGAGGAACTGGGGCGGGCGGTGCGCACGGCGTTCGTCTGCGATTACCTGGCCGACGTCGAGCTGCGCCAGGAGATCCACGAGGGCTTGCAGGTCGTCGAGAACTGGAACAGCGCGAACAAGGGCCTCTTCTACGGCAAGGACGGCGACCTGGCCGGGGCGGACAAGGAGTCCCAGGAGGTGTCCATGCTCGCCCTGCACCTGCTCCAGTCCGCCCTGGTGCACGTCAACACGCTGCTGATGCAGCAGGTCCTCGCCGACGAGAAGTGGGCCGACATGCTCACCGACGCCGACCGTCGGGCCCTGTCACCGCTGTTCTGGACGCACGTCAACCCCTACGGCCGGTTCGAGCTGGACATGAACAGCCGCCTTCAGCTGGACCTGACCGCCACGGCCGTGCCCGGCCCGCGCAGCCCGCAGGACGAGGCGGCACCGGCCGGGAGGTGACGCCGCAGTGCGGTTCTAGACGCGGGCGGCCGGAGCGTTCTGCTCCAGTCGGGCGCCCAGAGTGTCGGCGAAGTCCTCGGCGCGTTCCAACTGGATGCGCAGCTTCTCCACCTGCTCGGTGGCGGCCTGCTGGTAGGTCCGCACGCGCTCCAGCAGGGCCTCGCGCTCGTCGGTGTCGGGAGCGTCGTCGCTGTCGAGGCGGTCGGTGGCGTCCAGGAGGTTGCGCATCTGGTCCAGGGTGAAGCCGAGCGGCTTCATCCGGCGGATGACCATGAGTCGCTGGACGTCGGTCTCGGTGTAGAGGCGGAAGCCGCCCTGGGAGCGGGCGGAGGGGATGACCAGGCCGGTCTCCTCGTAGTGCCGGATGGTGCGCAGCGACAGCTCCGTTCGCGCGGCGACCTCGCCGATCTGCATGTGCTTGTCGTCCACGCCCGTATCCCTGGCCCTTCCCGTTGTGGCGGGCCGCGTCCCGTGCGACCCCACCGACCTCTACTCTAACGTTAGGGTAGAGTTGATGATGGTGAGGGCGGCCCGGCTGCCCCGCTACTGCCGTTCCGGGGCCGATGGCGCCCCCGGCGAAGATCCGATTCTTGCAGGAGAGAGCGTGCGCGAGCCCATGACGCCGACCGCCGCCGCCTGCCCGCCGTGACCCTTCGCCTTCGGACGTGACCCACCCGGCCGGGCACCGCCCAGGCCCCCGGCTCGCGTCCTCCACGACTTCCCGGCCCGACTCGGGCCGCCCGCGGGATGCCGGCCGGTTTCCCGCGCCTTCTCCCGCACGCTCCCGGCCCGTCCGGCAGTGTGCCCGAGCACGACAGGTACGCATCTCCTTGTCTTCTGCTGCTGTGACTCCCGCCGCGCGGCTGCGCGGCCTCAAGCCTGACTGGCTGAACAACCCCAAGGTCTGGCGCACCGAGGTCCTGGCCGGCCTGGTCGTCGCCCTCGCGCTGATCCCCGAGGCAATCTCCTTCTCGATCATCGCCGGTGTCGACCCCGCGGTTGGCCTGTTCGCCTCCTTCACCATGGCCGTGGTCATCTCCATCGTCGGCGGCAGGCGTGCGATGATCTCCGCCGCCACCGGCGCCATCGCCCTGGTCATCGCCCCGCTCAACCGCGAGCACGGCCTGGGCTACCTGATCGCCGCGGTCATCCTGGCCGGTGTCATCCAGGTGATCCTGGGTGCGCTCGGGGTGGCGAAGCTGATGCGGTTCGTGCCGCGCTCGGTGATGGTCGGCTTCGTCAACGCCCTCGCCATCCTGATCTTCATGGCGCAGGTGCCCGAGATGCACGACGTGCCGTGGGCGGTGTACCCGCTGATCATCGGCGGGCTCGCGCTCATGGTGTTCTTCCCGAAGGTCACCAAGGTGATCCCGGCTCCGCTGGTGGCGATCGTCATCCTGACCGTCATCACGGTCGCGGCCGGGATTGCGGTGCCGACCGTCGGCGACAAGGGCGAACTGCCCTCTTCGCTGCCGGTGCCGGGCCTGCCGGACGTTCCCTTCACCCTGGACACCCTGACCACCATCGCCCCGTACGCGTTCGCGATGGCGCTGGTCGGCCTGATGGAGTCGCTGATGACGGCCAAGCTGGTCGACGAGATCACCGACACCCACTCCTCCAAGACCCGTGAGTCCATCGGCCAGGGCATCGCCAACATCGTCACCGGCTTCTTCGGCGGCATGGGCGGCTGCGCCATGATCGGCCAGACGATGATCAACGTGAAGGTCTCCGGCGCCCGCACCCGCCTCTCCACGTTCCTGGCGGGCTCGTTCCTGATGGTGCTGTGCATCGTTTTCGGCCCGGTCGTTTCCGACATCCCCATGGCCGCCCTGGTAGCCGTGATGGTGATGGTGGCCTTCGCGACGTTCGACTGGCACTCCATCGCGCCCAAGACCCTCAAGCGGATGCCGGCCGGTGAGATCGCCGTTATGGCCATCACCGTGATCGTGGTGGTCGCCACCGACAACCTCGCCATCGGCGTCGTCGTCGGCTCCGTCACCGCGATGGTCATCTTCGCCAAGCGGGTCGCCCACCTCGCCCGCGTGCACAGCGTCCTCGACCCCGACGGCACCACGGTCGTCTACCGGGTCACCGGCGAGCTGTTCTTCGCCTCCTCCAACGACCTCGTCGGCCAGTTCGACTACGCCGGCGACCCGGACAAGATCGTCATCGACCTGTCCGAGGCCCACGTCTGGGACGCCTCCTCCGTGGCTGCCCTGGACGCGATCGAGACGAAGTACGCCCAGCGCGGCAAGACCGTGGAAATCACCGGGCTGAACGACCTGAGCGCCGACCTCCACGGCAAGCTCACCGGCGAACTCACCGGCAGCCACTGACCCCCGGCACCACACCCCCACAGCACAGGACCCCGGCCGCCACCGGCCGGGGTCCTGTCGTCTCTTCCCAGCGCCCTACGCCGGCGAAGGACCCCGATAGGTGCCGAAGGTCCACAAGTTGCCCTCCGGGTCCTGCACCGTGCACACGTATGCCGCAGTCCCCGACCCGAACCGCGTCTCGTGCGGCGCTTCGAGGACCTCGCCGCCCGCGTCCACCACTCGCCGGTGCACCGCGTCCACCTCGTCGCTCACCACGTAGACCGCGCTGGTGCCCGCCCGCATCCGCCCGTGCACGCTGTCCGTGTGCCGGGTTGAGCCGAACACCAGCGCACCACCGCCAGGCCAGCGCAGCTCCGCGTGCCCGACCCCGCCGTGCTCATCCGGCGCAGCGACCACCTGCTCGAACCCCAGCACGTCGACCAGGAAGCGCAGCGCCGCCTTCGTGTCGTCGTAGTGCAGGACCGGCCAGACGGAGGATGGGGAGGCATCGGGCGACATGCCGCTCATCGTAGGCAGGCAGGCACCACACCCCAAGAGCCCCACGGCCGCCGACGCGACACCTGGGCTCTCACAAACGGCCCTTTGCCCAAGCAAGATCAACGACTGTCCGCCGGAGTCCACTTGATCTTCGATCGGTTCTCAGAACCCGTTCTCACCCAAAAGTGAGCGGGACCCCCTTCTGAGACTTGCATTGTGCGAAAATCTGGGCCATGACGGACCCTCAGCAGCCTTTCCCGTCCGACCGGTCGGACGCGGACGACGTCGAACGGCACACCTGTCCGAAGTGTGACGCACAGCCGGGCTCGCCGTGCCGCTCGCGCGGCGGCGCGGTCACCTCCGCCTACCACACCGGCCGCTTCACCAAGGTGCCCCGCCTCACGAAGGAACTGAGGGTGCCCACCCCGGCCGACCGCGCACCCGGCCAGCCGTGGCGGCCCGGCACCCCGCCCCCAGCACCCATCAACCCCGACCTGCCGAGCGCCGACATCCGCATCGGCTACGCGAGATGCTCGCACCGAAGCCAAGAACTCGACTCGCAGCTGGACGCTCTCACCGCCCACGGCATCCCCAGGGACAAGATCTTCAGCGAGAAGATCAGCATCCGTCTGCGGGTGAGGCCCCAGTTCGAACAGGCGCTGAAGACCGCGCGGGAGATCAAGGCGCACGCCCCGCACTGCCGGGTCATCTTCACCGTGTACGAGATGAAGCGACTTGGCCGCGACGCCGCCGAGCTCACCGCGCTCGCCGACCACCTCACCGCCCACGGCCTGGTCCTGGAGATGCTCGCCGGTCCGCTGCCCGGTATCTACGACCCGACCGGGCCGGGCAAGCTGCTGTTCGCGTTCTTCGCGGCGATGGCGGAGACCGAGCGGGAGAACATCCGCGAGTCCACCCTCGAAGGGCTCGACACCGCGGCCCGCAAGGGCAAGCACGGCGGCCGGCCGCCGGTCATCACCGACGACATGCTGCACACCGTGCTGCGGCGCAGGGCGCTCGGGGAGTCCGTCGAGCAGATCCAGCCCGACCTGATCATCCCCACCGGCAAGCGCAAGGGACAGAACCCCTCCGTCGCCAGCATCTACCGGGCCCTCGCCGAACACGCCAAGCGAGAGGCATACCCCGAAGCAATCGCGGGCGCGCACGCCGACTTCGCCGCCCTGAACAACGGAGCGGTCCCCGAGCCTCGCACTCAAGCAGAGGCCCTGAAATCACGCTGAGCTACATGTCCCCTCGCCGTAGCTATACGAGAACAGGGCCTTCTCCGAGGTTCCCGCTCGCATGCCTGATTCCAGCGTCGGCGACACCCGTGATGGGAGCGCCATCCTTTCCGCGGGCGTGCGGTGTGAGTCAGCAGAGTCGCGGGGCGGCAAGACGCCTCGGTGTCTCGGGCTGCCACCCGGCAGCAGCACCAATGGCGCGGGCCTCGTCGGAGACAGCTGCCCGGAAAGCTGCTCCAAGCGCTCGGCGCCGGCTTCCCGCCGGTCGCCGCCGCCTCCCATCCTGCACGGAACGCGGCCCTGTCGAGCGCGGCCCGGACATCGCAGAGCGCGAGGAGCCCGGCCTCAAGGACGTCCAAGGGCGCCGGGGCGGAGCGGCGTGGTGCCGGGCTCTTCTCTGCCGTGGTCACCTCAAGTTCCAGTTCCTGCGCCGCCGCATTGAGGGACGCGACGGTGACCTTTCCGCCGTCCGCCTCCGCCCTCTCCAGCACCTCGCGGGCCACGTCCTGCCCGTGGGTCTCGACGATCGGTGCCAGGACCTTGGCCTGTGCGGGCAGCCGGGGCCGGCTCGTCGCCTTGCTGAGCGGCGCCACCAGGGCGAGACGCTTGCCGAAGGCGGCGCGGGAGGCACATGTCCGCATGGAGCAGTGGGAACGGGGCCATGGAGAAGGCGCGCCGTGAGCGGAAGAAGGCCGAGGAAGGCCAGCGCCTTGCTCCGGAACAGGCGAGCGGGAGGAGCGTGACCGCTAGGCCGTGGAAGCGGCGACCGCGTGGTGGGGCCGGCTGTCAAGGCGGCGGTAGCCTGTCGGCCTGCAACGCGCAGGAGCGGACGCACCGGAGGGCGGCACCCGGTGCGGGTACCGCCCTCCATCGTCACAGCCTTGTGGCATCAGCGGACGAGTTCGTCATCATCGCGAGCCAGCAAATACCTGGTGGCTACCTCGGATTCCCCCACGATGCGGAGGATCATGTTCCCATAGCCTTGCGCATAGCCGTTCAACTCGCCCCTATTTAAAGGCCGATAGAGGATGATGTACTGCCACGCGTGGTTTCCAGGCCCTTTGGTGTCTAGGTCGTCCTCGTCTCGGTGCTCAGCCGCATCGAGCTGGTGACGCTTCTCCTTCGTCAGCCCTCGCCGCCAAAGCAAGTGCTGGGCACGTCCCTCATCTGGATCCACCGAGTTGTCGGGAGCGCGAGACAGCCCGGTCTCGATGACAGTAAGGATGTCTTCGAAGACATCTCTGTTCAGTTGCCCAGCATCGGCCATCGCTGCAGCACTGAAGCGGAAGGGTATGGAGCTCACAGCTCAGTTATAACCCAGCTACTGTCAGTTGCCGCCACGCTTGCGGACGTTGAGCCCGAAGCGGCGACGCACTTCCGTGCCATCCACGGCGTCCTCAGCTGCGTCGTCGGCAAGACTCACGGCTAGGTTCGTTAGCGAGATCGCTTCCACCTGCGCACCGGCAAGCGGCTGGATGACGGCAACAAACTTCCCGTGCTTGGTGACGACCGCCGGCCGGTTGGACTCGTTCAGCTCTCGCATGATCTGGCTGGCACTGTTGGCGAGCTCGCGCATCGTGACGATGCGGGCGTTTCCCAGACTGATATCAGGCATGGGCCTACCTCCCTTCCGAGAATGTACCTACAATTATGCCCACAACCAAGCGACAAATGCAGGCCCAAATCAGTCATCCACAGCTACCGCAAGCTGTTGGCCCTTCAGGCATCGGAGTGTGTCACCAGTCATGGCCCTTGGCGATCCCGCACCTCCTGACCAGCCCCAACAAGAGGATCATGGCGCATCTGTGCGGGGAGCTGCCCGCTGGATGGTGACCTCATTTGCCGCCATCGGAGCAGTCTTAGTGGCCAGTATCCAGATCCAGACTGTGATGCAGGTCACATCGCAAGCTCATCTGATAGTGGCGCTCAGCGCTGCCTTGATGGCTCTACTGGCAACGGGCTGGGTGATCGTCTACGCCTCTCGAGTGCTTATTGCACCGTCGCTGACCTGGTCTGATCTGATCACCAGAGAGACACGGCTGATGATCTCAGACAGGCAGGTCACACCACTCCAACGGTTGACCAGAGGCGGGCTGAGCGATCCTTTGCTGGCAGAGCTCGCGGCCTCGACTCAGATGCAGCCCATTCAAGTAAACAGCCCGCGGGATCTGCGAGAGCAGCTACTGGCTGCCCGCAAGGACCTCGCCGCGCATCCTAGTGAGGGCCTGCGCGAGCAGGTGGCCCAGCTCGAAGCTGTCGCGGACGTCTGTCTACGCCAGGCCAACGCTTGGCTGTCGCGGCAGTTGTACGGCCGACTCACGAAGGTTCTAGCGGCCGCAGGCACAGTCATCTGTTTAAGCCTGGCTGGGTTCATGTGGGCCTCACACCCGCCTGAGGAGCCGCCGAAGGTGACGAAGCCCTTCCCCGTCCAGGTGTTCCTCAGTGGATCCGCTGCGAAGCTCAAGGCCGCAGGGCTCAAGACAGCGTGCTTCAACATGGTGCTTAAAGGATCGGCAGTAGGCGGGGACCTCAGCCAGCCTGACGTCACGACCCTGCCTCAGGGGCAATGTGCAGCGGGCCACTTCGAGGTCACCGAGGAGCTAGGCGTCGCTGTCCCGGTGTCTGCCAGTTGAGTGGTGAACTACAGCCCCCAGTAACTCAGGCAGCCTCAGCTGTAAGGACCTCCCCCGTGATTCAGCGGTCCAACTCGGCACAGCGAGTGGGGCACTCTGCAGGCCGCAGCCAGATAGAGGTCAAAGGTGTACGTCTTCAGGTCAGGCGGTGGTCGTGACGTCGACAGCGGCGGCAGTCTCAGTGCGGGTGGCCGCTTTGAGCTCCATGCGGCGCTGCACCAGACTCTCGCCGCTTAGCGACTGCCAGTACGCGTGCGTGGCCACCGTCTCCGATAGGGCCAGGCATTCCTGGCGGAGCCGGTGGATGGCCGCCTTCTGCTCGTCGGTCCATCCAGGTGACGGCGGCTTGCCGCCCGTGATTTCGCCGGTACGCGGATGTTCGTTCCCGGGCCAACCGTCGTGGGGATCCACCGACCAGGGCAAGCTGCGCCCGAGAGTCACGAGCTCCGCGGTGGTCTGGTGCAGACGGATCTGTGCGGTGCGCAGATCATCGGGGAACGGCGCCTGCACCACCACAGGCTGCGGAGCAGAGGGCTGAAGCGGGCGGGTTGCTGACGCCGAAGTCACTTCTTGTCGTGGAGCCGAAGCCTGTGCTGGGATCGACAGGAGGGGCGCGGTGTGGGAGGGCATGGCGGGCGTCGCTGTGTGCGGCCGGCAGGTCGGGGCGCGGCGGCTGGCCCCGGGAGGGTTCTGGTCGTGGTCTTCGGCCTGCGCGGATGGAAGTACGGGCAGGCCGTTGTTGAGATCTGCGTACCGGTCTCGGTCCCTGTCGGTGACCCAGAACCTGTGGGTGCGTGATTCGCCTCGGAACTCGACCGGAACGATGAGCCCCGCTGCGGTCTTTCGCACCAGGTCGTCGAAGAAGACGTCTCGGGGCTTGGGGGTGGTGTGCATCTTGCCGCAGCGGCTCTGGGTGTCCGGGCACCGGTACAAGGCACGGACATCGCACTTCCAGAAGTCGAGAATACGGAAGCCGGAGACGACGCGCAGGTCGCCCGACTTCGCGATGACCTGCGCGGGAAGATGGTCGCTTCGCGTCCAGTGGACATCGTTGCGGCTGGCGTAGTCCCCGCGGTCGGTATGCCACGCTGGAGTAATCCCGTGCTTCGCAGCCCGGCTCGCTCGGGCGCGGACGCTCCGAGGCCCCTGAACCCCAGCGGTGGACAGTTGCACTTCCCACCCGATCCGGAGCCCGCCCTCCCCCTGAACGAGCGTGTCGGTCTGGATCCACGACCGTGGCCCCACGCTCGTCCTCACCTCGTTGTCAGCGTGGAAGCCGCCACTTTCCGCTGCCCGCACGATCCGTTCCTGGTACGCCTTGTGCTCGTCCGACAGAGCCGCGTGGTGGCGGTCTTCGTCCTCGGCGCGCTCGTGAACAGCTTCACGACGCCCATTGGCGCGCATTCGCAGGTACATCCAGGCAGTGACGCCCGCCTTCCGGCACACCCCACCGCACTGAAGGCCCCGCTCGGCCACGGGCACGTTCCTCGCCGCGTACAGCCGGTCTGTCTGGTAGAGGGTCTCCCACAGGTTCGGCAAGGTCTCGTGCCCGAGATCGTCACGGGTCAGATCCAGCTCGATACCCAATTTCGTGTGCCAGACAATGTTCGCCAACACGCACCGCCTTCACCTTCGGAGGGGCTTCCCTTAAAGACGGTAGAACCAGGCACTGACAATTCGTCAGACACAGGGATCAGCCGTACGAATTCGGCCAGTGAGTTCGTATCGCAAAAGCTGACCCTTCAAGAGTTCGGGCGGCGCCCCGGGTGCCGCCCTGCTGGGTACAGGGCCGGCCAGGGACACCTCCTGACAGCAGCGCCGGTGGAGGGTGCCAGTAACGCCCTCCACCGGTTTCGCTACGCCATGAGCTTGTGCACGGCAAGCACCGTCGCACCTGCGGCACCGAGAGCGGGCAGCGGGCCTGCCAGGCTCAGGACGAGGGCGCCCGCCAGGACGCCGGCGAGCAGGATGATCGCCCAGCGCTGCGGCAGGGGCTGGGAGTTGTGGGAATTTGCCACGTGCTGTCCTCCTGGAAGAGATCCTCAAGCGGGCGGCCCCGGCTGGACCCAGGGCTGTTCGCGTCTGTGCGAACGACTTGCCGCCGAGCCCGCGTTGAGCGGGCCTGAAGTCCATGGTGAGGGGCCTGGAGGAGCCTTCGTCAGGACGTGATCAACGTTTTGATCCGGGTAAAGGCTGTCAGCGACAGCCTTTACCCGGATCAAAACGTTGGGATCAAAACGCTAACCTTCCTTCGTGGCTGATGCACGGGAAACGAACGAGCGCAGACTGCGCCGACTGCAGCAGATGCGGAGGACCGGCTCGGTCATGAAAGCGTCTGATGCCCTGGACAGAATCTGGAAGGACGGGAAGAAGCCGGACTCGATCACCCTGCGCAGCGCTTTGCTGCAGGCCGACGGTGACCGGTCGAGACTCACCAAGCTGGTCCTTCCGCGGGGGATAGCGCTGCGCTTCTACCTGCTGGCGGTCTTCGAGGCACAGTGCCGGCTGGACACAGGAGACCTCTGGCAAAACGTTCGCCCGCTGACGGGGACCGACTCGTGGCCCGACCTCGTTGCCATCGACGGTGCGTACGACACCGCGACGAGTGGGTACGACGCCGCGTTGAAGAACATGCCTCCGGAGCTCTGCGGTAGTGCGCGCGCGGAGGAGCGGTGGCGCACGAGGAAACTGGAGGATCTGCGGCTTCGACAGGTCAAGGGAGCCTTGAAAACTCTGGAAGAACTCGGCCAGGGAGACGCCTTGGTCTCCATGCCCCGGGGCGCGCGCGGACAGCGGCTGTACGAGGACTTCTCGCTCATGGAGGAAGGCGGGCGGGGCGATATGCCGACCCCGGACCTCTACACCGTCCCCGTCCGTAGCTGGACAGCCGCCAAGACGATCACGCTCCCCAAGGACTTCTTCCTCAAGGGCTGGATCCAGGTGCTCAATCCTTCTGAGGTCGCCACCTGGCTCATCCTGAGAATGATGAGCCAGTGGGCGCCCAGGAAACACCGCCTGTCGGGCATCTTCCTCACCACGCGGCCCCGCATGCAGGTCTTCGGCCTGCGTGACGACGCCTGGGAGGACGGTTGTGGACGCCTTCGCGAATTCGGTCTCATCCGCCCCGCCGAACCGCCCGAGGGGCTCGAAGCTGCCGTCGACACGATCACCGATCCCCTGATAAGGGCGCTCTTCTCCCAGCCGGCTCGCGTCCGCCAGGCTTACGAGCCGCACTTTTGGCAGATGACCGACGATGGGCTCGCCGCGAACGCTATGCAGACGCTCGACCGGGAACTCACCCATCGGCGAGAGAAACTCGCCGATGCCGCCATGACACGCGTGCAGGATGATCCCGAGCGCCCTGCCGACCATGCGCCGGCGGACGCGTGAGACGCGAACCGCACGCCGCTGCCTCGGGCCCGCACCCGATGGGCCGCGAGGCTGCGACGTTGCCGACGGGGGCAGGCCCTGCCGGCACCCGAACCGCTCGGGAGAACCGTTCGGGACCTGGAGGGCTTCGCGGGTCGCCAGCCATGTGCCGACCATCCGCAATTGGTGCCGCTACCAGTTGACGGTCAGATGGCGTGGGGCTGGGCCCGAGCGGTCCTTGGCTACCAGGACGGCGACTTGGGCTGGGCCGGTTCGGTCAGCGAGCGCCAGAAGATCTGCGTGATATTCGAGCTCGGCAGCAGCACCGAGGTCGTCGAGCTCCAGTACGTGGTCTGGCCGCCGTGGCCGTTCAAGTCTGGCGATCAGCAAGACTGGGGGCGTGCCAAGGGATTCGGTCATCGCGATGTGTTTGAGCTCTTTGGACACCACTTCGATGTCGTCGGGTGAGCTCACCCGGTAGGGACCGTCGTCGTCGTGTCGGCTCATGACCTGCAGGCGGTCGATGATGACGAGGCCGGCGCGTTCGCCGCGGTCGGCCATTTTCTGCAGGGTGTTCTCGATGTACTCCGGAGTTAGAGGCCGGCTGCGGTCGATCGTCAGGCCCGGGACGGGGTTGCGCGGGCTGAGGTCGGGGGCGAACATCGCCACTTTCCTTCCCCGTGCGGCGTTGTGAACTGCGATGTCGTATCCGGCCTGGGCTTCCCTGCTGCGCGAGCGGGTGCCGAGGCAGGTGAAGTGCGCGCTGGACAGGTCGAGGGCTTCATCCATTTCGGGCCAAGGCGTCATCTCGGTGCCGTTGGGCTCGTCGGTGCCGGAAATCTTGTCTGACCAGTACTGCACGGCGTACCGGGACACGTAGGAAGTGTTCATGATCTTCGCCCAGTGAGCGAGAAGCTCCTGGGTGGCCGATGCATCTGCGTGCAGTCGTGTCGAGGTCTTCTCATACCCGTCCGTGCCAACTAGGAAGGAGAAGCGGGGGTCGGCAAGCCGGTCGCGGCAAGGCTCGTCGTGGACGGGGAATGGGCCGAAGACCCAGTTCTCTGGGCGATCTTTGGTGACACCGGAGACGGTGATTAAGCCGCCGGTGTTCGGCTTCAGCGGTTCGAGGCAGACCGGGCAGTCGTACATGGTGTTCCTCTCGTGTGCGGGCCATCACTGGCGATGGCCCGCTGATCGTCCAGGTGGGCGCCTGCGGGGCGATCTCCACCCCGAATGAGGGAGGAGCTCGGCAGGTCAAACAGGCGGGGAGAGGCGCGTCCAGGCTCACTTAAAGGCATCTCGGGTGCGCCGGGTGGATCAGGTGAGAGCCATGTCGATGAACCGGCTGTAGTGCAGTTGGTTGGCGACCGTGATGGTGGCGGTGGGCCCGTTGCGGTGCTTGCCGACGATCAGCTCGACTTCCCCGGCCTGGCCCGAGAACGGTTCGTAGGCGTCGTCACGGTAGAGCAGGACGACCATGTCCGCGTCCTGTTCCAGCGATCCGGACTCGCGCAGGTCGGAGACCGCGGGCCTCTTGTCCGTCCGCTGCTCCGGGCCGCGGTTGAGCTGAGCCAGAGCCACGATCGGCACCTGGAGTTCCTTGGCGAGGAGCTTGAGCTGGCGGCTGATGGCGGAGACCTCCCGTTCCCTGGACTCCTGGCGGCCGGCGACGTTGACGAGCTGGAGGTAGTCAATGACGACGAGGCCCAGGTCGGGCTGGCGGGTTTTCAGGCGGCGCAGCTTGGCCTGGATGACGCCGAGAGTGCTGGCGCTCTCGTTGATGTAGAGCGGGGCGTCGGTGATCCGGGGCAGGGCGCGGGCGATGCGGGTCCAGTCCTCGTCGGTGGTGCTGCCGGAGCGCAGGTGGTGGAGGGCGACTTTGGCTTCGGCGGACAGGAGCCGCATGTTCAGTTCGTCGATGCCCATCTCCAGGCTGATGAACGCCGCCGGGATGTTGTTCATGATGGTGCAGTGGCGGGCGATGTCCATGGCCCAGGTGGTCTTGCCCATGCCCGGCCTGCCGGCCACCACGATGAGCTGACCGGGGCGCAGGCCGCTGGTGAGGGAGTCGAAGTCGGTGAAGCCGGTGGGCAGGCCGATGATGGCGCCGCTGTTGTCGGTGTCGACCAGGTCCAGGGTCGTTTCCATCGTTTCGCCGGGGGTGTGGAAGTCGTCGTCCTTGCCGGTGCCTTCGACGACGGCGGCGATTTCTGCGGCCGCGGCGGCGACGAGGTCGTCGGTCTCGCCCTGCCCCGCGTAGCCGGACTGGGTGATGCGGATCCCGGCGTCGACCAAGCGACGCAGGATGGCCTGCTCCCGGACGATCCCGGCGTGGTAGGAACCGTTGGCCGCGGTGTCGACGGCCTGGACGAGGGTGTGCAGATAGGCCGCTCCGCCGACTCGCTCGAGCTGACCCTGCTTGAGGAGTTCGGCACCGAGATGGATCGGGTCGCAGGGCTCGCCCTGGGCCCGCAAATCCAGGATCGCCTGGTGAATGGCCTGGTGGGCGGGCTTGTAGTAGTCCTGCGGCTTGAGAATGTCCTGGCAGTCGATGGCGGCCTGCTGCGAGGACATCATGCTGCCCAGGACGGACTGCTCAGCTTCCAGGTTGTGCGGGGGCATCCGGCTGAACCCGCTGCTCTCCTCGCCGGCGGCGTCGTAGGTGTTCTGGTTGGGAATTACAGTCATGGGTGATCTCTCCAGAGGTCGTGCGGCGCCCGGGCCCGGCCAAGGAATCCGGGCGCCGCTCTCGTGTCAGCAGGGTCAGACGGCGGGCTGGCGCATCGCCGCGAGCAGACTCTCCAGCCGGTTCGTCTCCCCGGCCGGATCCGGCATCCGCACAGGGCCGGGGTCGCAGGCAGCCTCGGCCGGAGGGTCCTGCGGTACGGCAGGTGCGGGCCTCTTGTCGTGCTTGCACAGGGCGGCCCGGCCGTTGATCTCGTACTGCCCGTAGGCGTCGCAGACCGTGCACGCGTCGATGGCCTCCTGGCGGGCATTGCGCCCGTCGCGCTGCTGCCCCGGCGCCGTCTTGCGGCGGAAGGGGAGGCAACCGATGCGGTTGCGTTCCAACACCAGCTCGTGGTTGTTCGCACCGCCCGGGTTGGACATCAACTGGGCCAGCAGCACCTGGTCGAACTCCCACCCGCGCTCGATGACCCTGCCCGCGAGCAGCGGAGCAAGACGGGCGGCGCTCTCCGTGCCCAGCGCCCACGGCCCTGTCAGCGTCAGCAGGAACTCCCGCGCCCGCTCAACCAGCTCGGGCGTCACACCCGGTGCCGGCTCTGCAGCGCCAGGACCCGGCTGCTGAACCTCCGGCAGGCTCAGCTGCTGTTCGCCGTCCAGCCGCGCAGCCCTGGTTCGTTCCTGTTCCAGAGCCGTGCGGGCGGCACGGTAGCGGGGCAGGTCCTCGATCCGCTCCCGCAGCACCGCCTGAGCACTGCGACGCGCCTGAGACCGGCGAGTCAGCTGCTGGACCAGATCCGAGCCCAGTTCCCAGCCCTGCGCGGTCACGGACTCCGCGAGCAGCGGACCCAGCTCGGCAGCGGTCTTACGCCCACACGCCCACCGACCCGGCAGCTCCGCGAGGAACTCGACAGCAGCCGTGACCGCTGCTGCGTCTGTTGCCTGAGCGCCAGCCGCGACGAAGGTTGTGGAGGAGGACTTACGGGAGGAGGAATCCTCCTCCTCCCTACGGGGGGGAGTGGGGGGGGCGACACCGGATCCGCCGAATTCCGCCCGATCGGTCTGACCTGCGGGAACGCCCTCGGCCCGATCCGCCGAATTCCGCCGGATCGGAGCCGATCCGCCGAATACCGCCCGATCGGCCTGACCTGCGCATACGCCGGTTTCCGCCGGATCGGAAGCGACCTCTGAGCCCCGATCCGCCGGTTTCCGCCCGATCGGCCTGACCTGCGGAAACGTGTCCCCGCCGTGACGGGCGTAGGCAGCGTTGTTGGCGGGGTTGCGGAAGACGCGGAACTGCCACTCGGGGCGCTTCGTGGACGGGTTGTACTCCCGGAGGTGCTGCACGTGGCCAGCGGCCTTGAGCCGCTTCATGACCTCCCGCAGCCGCTTCTCGCCCATCTTCCAGCCCGACGCCTGGAACTCCTCAGACAGGGCCAGGACGCTGGACGGCCGTTGCGGATCCCGGAGCAGCAGTCGGAGCAGAACGCCGTAATCCTCCGGCTGGAGCCCTTCGGAATGGGCCAGAGCGAAGGGGACCACCACCTCCTCAGGTGGCTCCCAGGCCCTAACGACAGTGGTGCTGGTGAACGCGTCGCCAACAGGAAAATCACTCACGCGGCACCACCCAAGAAGGGCGGGGCACCAGCTGCGACGCCGGGCTGCGTGCGAGCGGAGCGCATGATCCGGTGAGCAGGCACCGGACGGTTGGCGGACAAACCTCGGAGTGCAGCCGGAGGCCGGCACCGAGGACGGAACTGGTACTGCATGCGGTGGATCTCCCCTTATAGGGGAGCCGTGACCAGCAGATGTGACCTGACAGGAGACCCAGATGGTGGCGATCCGGGAGGCGGAGCGCTTAACCTGGGTACAGGTGACTACGCGGACCGAGAGGTCCACGGGTATCACCCCGGCGAGGTCACCTCACCGGACACGACTCGTGAGTGTAGGAGCTCGGGCGAGTCGGTAGCTAGGAAGCGGTTCCGTTGTGGCGACGGGACCGCTTCGGCGTTTCTAGGGCGGACTTTTCACGTACTCATCCTGTCACTGAAAGTCATGAGCTCTAGAAGTGTTCGGAATCACTGGTTGCCTCTTTGCTAGCTGCACGACTGGCCTGGACCACGTACGCGTACGCCGCTCCCAGGTAGCCGTATGCCATGGCGTCGTTTGCAATGACCGCTGCGGTTGCTGACTCCGAGGCTCTGCGCAGTTGCTGCGCCGTCTCGGAGGGCATGGTCGGCGAGTCGGCGAACTCGCGCAGGCTCTGTGCGACTTCTGGGAGAGAAGCCGCGTCGGGGACGCCGGTCGGACCGTCCGGGCCCGAGAGCCTGGGGATCCATCCAGTCGTCACAGTGAGGGAATTGCGGATCTCGTCCACCAGCTCGGGGGCGCTGAGCCGCTTCTCGGTGCTCATGTGGGGGTCGGTCTCCAGGGACTCAGAGGTGCCAGCGAGGCGGGCGCCCCGGCACGGCGGCCGGGGCGCCCGGGGTGTTTCGTCAGGCGAGCGGGGCGGCGTAGCGCAGCTTCCAGCCCTTGCCCAGGACGTGCTGGGTCACCTCAACCACGCGGCCGTTAGCAGCACCGATGTGGTTGATGGTTAGCACGTCGGCTCCCTCGGGCAGACCGAGCCGAGTCGACTCCTCCGATGTAGCGGGCCGGAGTTCGACATCCTCGACAGCGTTGGGGCCCTGGTCGAACCCGGCCTCCTTCATGCGGCTGATGATGCCGCCGACGCCGGTGTCCAGCTGCTCGATCCCCGCGGCCTCTGCGACGTCCACCGGGATGTACGTCGTGGCGAGCTGAATGACGCGCTCACCGTCGAGCATCTCCCGAGCCCGCACAACGACCTCGCCGTCGACGCCCAGGAGCTGAGCGACATCCGCCGGCGCAGTGGTGCGGCTGACGGAGACCTCGGTCCGCGGAGCGCGGCCGGAGCGGCGCAGTTCAGCGTCGAACGCACCGTGCGCGCCGTTCTCCTCACGCTGGCCGGTGGTGTACCGGGTGCGTGCGTCCCGCAGGACCAGGCCGCTGTCGTCGATTCGGTTGCTAGCCATGTGCTGAATGCTCCTTGCTCGTGTGTTGATGGACGTTTGTGTTCCGTGCTTGTCAGCCGGTTCCCGGGGTATCGATGACCCACTCGTAGGCCAACCGCCACTTGGAGCGCGGCAGGACGTGCAGGCAGATCTCTACGATGCGGCCCTCGGCAGTCAGTCCCTTGTGGGTGATCTCCAGTACGGCTCGCTCAACCGGAATGCCGAGAGCATCGGCCTCTTCCGGAGTGGGCGAACGAACTTCGATCTCCTCACGCAACCGCACCTGTCTGAAGCCAGCCTCAGCCATCCGCGACTTACTGCCTCCCGTGCCCGTGTTGTTCTCTGCGAGTACAGGGCAGGCGTCGACGACGTCCGGTGGAAACCAACTCGTGGCCACCTGGACGACTTCCAGGGCATCGTCGTTGCCTGGGAGCCCCACCCGCATGATTCGTTCACGCTTGAGGGTCTTCGCACGGTGGTGCATCCCGTAGAGCTCAGCGACCTTCTTCGGCGGCACGTCCTTGGCGATCGTGACGACCGGGTCCTTGTTCTCGAAGCCCATCGAACGCATCTCTGCCTCGAAGGCTCCAACGGCTCCGCCGGCCTCTCGCAGCGTCGGTAGGTAGCGCTGGGTGCGATCCGAGATGATCTTGCCGATCACCAGGGACACATAGGTGCCCTTGCCCCGGCGAGAGAAGACCAGACCTTCATCTTCGAGCAGCCCGTAGATGTCGCGCGCGGTCTGGTAGGCGACGCCGTGTTCCTTCTGGAGCTGAGGCACGCCAGGCAGGCGCGACCCAGGTGCGAGTGCGCCTCGCTCGATCTTGTCCCGAATTTCGGACGCGATCCGTTCGACCTTCCCCGGCTCCTTCTGCTTGGTGGCCACTGCTCCCCCTCTCTGTACCCGTCGTGGCAGCCAGTGGGTCTCGCTGCCCGGTCCGCACAGCATCGCATGTCTAGTTGTTTCTTGAAAGCCGAGACACGCCATGACTTAACTGTCCTGGTGAAACCGCAGGTCAAATGCGGTGTTGGAAACTACTTGGCTAGACAGGTTGACCGGGGCCCAATAGTGAGGTTCTATCGAGATGTGTCCGCGAGCAGTGAGTAGCCGCTTGCAGGGCGTAGCCGGTGTTGTTCCTGCACATCTGGGCGCAGCGCCAGCCGCAAGACCGTAGGAGGTCGTCCCCCCTCGCAGAGAGGGGGCCGGGGTTGATGGCACCAACAAATCCCCCGGGTTCTCGACTCTCTACTGCACGTCGCAGCGCTATGCGCTGTCCGTCCGTCAGGACGCCGGGGTCACCCGCGCGGCCTGACGGGCGGAGAGAGCACCGCGACGCAGCCCTTCCCCTTCGCACATGAGGAGATCCCGCATGTCCATCATCGCCGCGGTGCCCACCGCCAAGGAACGCCCCCGCCGGACCCGCACGAAGCGGGTCAGCGGCCTCCCCGCCCTCAAGCTCTCCGAGCTCCCGCTCCATCACATCGACCTTCGCAACCCGCTCAAGGCCGTACTCGTCTGCCAGGACTGCGAGACCTGGGTGCCGATCACCGGCATGCAGAGCAAGGTCCAGAAGTTAGTCCCGCACCACACCGGCAAGGCCCACGTCGCCGCCGCAGTTCACTGCCGGAGCAGCAACCGCAGGCTCGAGTTCGACATGACGATCCCCGAGTGGCGCCAGGCCTTGACCGACGCCGTGAAGGAATCCTCCAGTCGGACGGCCACCACAGTGCTGCCTAAAGCGTTCAGCCCGCGGACCGACCGGACCCTGCGAGCTCGTGCCGAACGCACGCCGGCCGGGCGCCTGGCCGACTGGAACGCGGTGCTGTCCCGCGTGGATGTTGCCGACATGAACCGCCGGGTGGTGCCCGCCGGTGACGTCCCGACGGAAGGCCCCGAGGTCCCGCTGGACACGCTCCGCCCCCAGCGCTCCGCGCGCTGAAGCACCCCGTACGAACGACCACGGCCCTGGCCGCCCCGCAGAAGGGGGCGGCCAGGGCCGTGGCTGCTCGTACAGCAGTCACAGGGCCACCGGCCCTGAACACGACGAACCCCCGGGGGGCAACCCGGGGGCCGTCTTCGCAGCTCACCCTCTCTAGAAGGGCAAACGCGCATGCACAGGATGACATCCACACTGGCCCGGCACACACGCCGGGCCGTACTCCAGGCCGCGGTCGATGCCGGTGCCCGCTGCACCGGCATGGACCCCGACCTTTGGTTCCGCTCCGATGACGAGCCGGACACCGACTGGCACGCCCGCCGACTCGAGGCGATCCGCCTCTGCATCGGTTGCCCCGTCAGGGCCGCGTGCGAGGAGCTCGCCCTGCGCGACGGCGACGGACGGCCCGACGCGGATGAAATGGTGCGCGCCGGTCTGACCGGCCGCGAGCTCGCCGCCGTCCGCGCCGCCCACGCCGAGCGCCTGGCGGCCGCGGTCGACGCGGACCGCGACACCGAGGGCCGCCAGCTCGACACGCTGACCACCCGACTCCACACCGAGGCGGGCACGAACCCCGACTCCAACCGCAACGGCGGAGTCCGCTCGATGGCCGCGAGGACCGCCGCCCAGAACGACCGGCTCCGTACCCTCGCCGCGCAGATCCGCCAGATCCGCACCGCCCGCCGGGCACGCGCTGGCTGGGGGGTGGCGGCATGAGCGTCACCACCCTCATCCCCCAGGCCGGTTGGCTGGAGGACCAGGAGCGCGACGACAACCAGCGTGGCTTCGAGCGTGACGAGACTGACCAGTTCCACCGGCTCGTCGACCGCCTGGTCGTCGACGGCGATGCCCGCGCCCGGTCCGCCGGCCACCAGGCACGGCGCACCCTCGCCGAGATGGTGCCGGGCTACGAACGGCAGCCGGTACTCCTGCTCACCCGCCCGCTGACCTTCCGGTCGGCGAACGACGCGTGCCCGCTGTGCGGGTACTGGACGTGCCGCTGCGGCGCTGTCGCCCCGGCCCCGCAGAGCACCGGCCAGGTGCAGTGCGACACCTGCGGCACATGGTTTGGCTACGCCGGGTGGACTTGCTCCGCCTGCCAGCAGCTCAGGGCGGTGGAGCCGACACCGCACGAGCGTGACGGCCGTACCGAGCCGACGCCGGCACCGGCTCGCCCGCACTCCGCCGTACCCGAACGGCACCAGCCCTGACCCGGCACATACCGGCCGCCCGCGCCGCGCAGCACCTCGCGGCGCGGGCGGCCACCGTATGCGGCCTGGCCCACCCACTGACCCACATCCTGCTCGCGGCCGCAGCCACGGCGGCCGCCAGGGCATGGGAGGCCGGCCACCGCGTCACCGACCTCCACCCCGCACGAACTGATCGGAAACCTGCCGGTGGCTGACAGCCTCCACCCTCAACCACCTGCGCACCCGCTGACCAGGAGGACACCGTGCCCGACATCTGGAAGGGGCGGCCCCTGCCCGATCGGGGCCCCGCCTACACCGACCTGCACTACCGGCTCTACGACGAGCGGACCGGACAGGTCCTCAGCATCAACAGCACCAACAGCCTGGCCGACGTCGCGGCCGACGTGCTGCGCACCCAGCGCGAGAACCCCGGCGCCGTTGTCGTCGCCGTCGAGTACGACGGCCCCGCCTGGACCTGAGGAGTACGCAATGACGCGCACGCTCACGACCGACACCTTCCGCGACCAGCACGGCGACCCCGCCACCTGGTCCGCCGCTGACCTGGACGCCTACGTGGTGATCGGTGAGATCGCCCCGCCTCCCCCTCCGCTCTACACCCACCGTGAGATGCAGGCCGAGGCCGAGGCGTGGGAGGCGTCGGCGGCCGGCCAGCAGCGCCTGGCCGACGAGCTGGCCCGCAAGGGCCACACCATCGCCGCCGGTATCCAACGGCGCGGTGCGCAGGACGCACGGCAGCACGCGGCCGCCGCCCGGCTCGGCTGGCCGTACTACGAAGCGTTCCTCAACGGCTGGTGACAGCCGGTCTGACGGTTGCCTGATCCGCGAACCACCTCTCGCCATCCGGCGCTGGGGCGGCTCGCGGTGACGGGGAGCCGGACAGCCCGGACCCGCTAGCCCTGAGAGAGGCTCACATGCCCAAGACCACGCCCAAGACGACGACCTCCCCCGCTGCCCCGTTCACCGACGCCACGCTGCGCACGGCGCAGGAACTCGTGGTCGAGTCCTACGGGTCGGTGTGGACCGGCCCGTCCGGTGAGGAGTCCTCCGGCGAGGCCGTGGCTCGCCACCTGGAAGCCACCGTCACCTTGCTCGACAAGGACGGCTGGACCGGGGTCCACACCTACAACCGGGACCGGGACCAGTCCAGCGAAGCGAACCCCGCCGACGACGAGTCCATGACGGTCAAGCAGATGGTCCGGGCGCTGCTGCGGTTTATCCACGAGGACATCGACCTCGACCCGCGGCGCACCCTTTCCACCGCGCTGCGCCACGTCGGCGAGAAGGGCGTGGACGGCGATACCGACACCGACCGGGTGGCGGGCTACGTCCTGGACCGGCTGATCCAGGCCCACACCGGATCGCCCTCCGCCCGCGCCACGGCGTGGTCGGAGCGCCAGCACCGCACCCACGCCGACATCACCGCCCTGCTGTGCGCGGGTGCCCGGTTCGCCCGCACCTACGGCCCCGCCCTGGCCCCCTGACCCCCTGCCCCGCCGCCGTACCCGCGTCGGCCCCGCCAGACCGTGGCGGGGCCGGCGCGCGTGGCCCCCCGTATATAAGGAGAACCTCGTGGCGACCGCCGCCCGTACGAAGGCCCCGGCCCGGCGCAAGCCGGCCCGGGCCCGGAAGAACACCCCGCCCAAGCCCACCACGACGAGCACGCCGTCAGTGGAGCCCGTTGCCCCGGCCGTCGGCGCGCCGGCGGCCCGGGTCGAGGCCGATCCGGTTGTCGCGGACGCCCGCGACCGGGCCGCCGACGTCGCCGGCCTTCTCCTGGACCAGGCCCACGCCGACACCGCCCGCCTCCTGGGCGATGCCGAGGCATGTGCGGCTGCACTGACCGAGGACGCCCGCCGTGAGGCCGAGGCGCTCCGCACGCATGCGGAGGCGATGGCCCGGCAGGTGCTGGACGAGGTCGTCGAGGAGTCCGGCCGGCGTCTGGCCGAGGCGGCCGGTGATGCCGTCGCCGTGAAGGAGCAGGGGCGCACGGAGGCCGAGCAGCTGCACACCGAGGCCCGCGCGCATGTGGCCCGCCAGCGCGCCGAGGCCCGCGCGCATGCGGCCCGCCAGCGCGCCGAGGCCGCCGTCGCCGCCAACAAGATCGAGGCCCAGGCGAAGGACCAGGCCGGGCAGATCGTCGCCGCGGCGCGTGAGGAGGCCGAGGAGATCCTGACCCGGGCCCGCGCCGAGGCGGACAGCATCACCCAGGCCGCCACCGAGTCCGCAGACCAGGTGGCCCGCGAAGCGGCAGAGGCGGCCCGCGCCCGGCTGCAGAGCGCGGCGGCAGAGGCGGCCGGGCAGGTCGCAGCAGCCGAGCGGCGCTCCGGCGAGATCCTGGCCGCTGCCGAGAAGGACGCCGCCGAAGTCGAGGACCAGGCCGAGACCGAAGCGGCGCGCCTGCGCGAGCGGGCCGAGGCCGAGGCCTCCCAGCTCCGCGAGGACGCGGGGCGGGAACAGGAGGCGGCCCGGCAGTCGGCGGCGCGGGTGCGGAAGCTGGCCGAAGAGGACATCGCCCGGCTGAAGGCGACGGCGGCCGAGGACGCCGAGCGCCTCACCCGCCATGCCCGGGATGAGGCCGACCGCATCCTCGCCAAGGCGGGCACCCAGAAGGACACCGACCTGAAGGAGGCCGCCGAGGTCCTGGCCCGCGCCCGGGTGAGGGAGGCCGACGCCGAGGTCACGCTCAAAGCCGCGCACGACAAGGCGGCGGAGGCCGCGGAGCGGATGCGGCGGGCCCTGGACCGTACTGAGCGGCGTATCGAGCGCAAGCGGCTGAAGAGCGAGGCACGCGATCAGCGCCGCGAGTCCCGTGATGCCCGTACGGCAAAGGCCCGGGAGCTGCGGGCCGCCGCCCGGGCCGGGAAGCCGACCCGTGCGGAGCGGCTGAAGAAGTTCGTGCTCGTCAACGCCGAAAGGCTGCTGGTGATCCTGCCGATCACCGCGCCGATGGCGGTCGCCTGGACCGGGCAGGCCGGATTCGCCAAGGACATCCTCGGCTGGGAAGCGCCCTGGACGGTCCTGTTCGCGGCCGCGTTCGAACTGTCCACCGCCTTCGTGGGCTGGATGTACCACCAGGCCCGCAAGGACGGCGACGCCGGCACCCTGTACCGGGCAGCCACCTGGATCTTCGCCATGGGCGCCGCGCTGATGAACTTCTGGCACGCCTCCGGGGTGCCGCAGCCGGGCACCCGGGTCTGGGACGCGGCGGCCCGCCAGTTCGTCCAGGAGGTCACCTACTGGCACTTCACCCCCAAGGCCATGGCGTTCGCCACGATGTCGATCGTCGGCATGGCCCTGTGGGAGCTCTACGCAACGCTGCTGCACCGCCGCACGCTCCGCGCCGGCGGCAAGGTCGCCCAGGCCCGCCCCTCGATCGGCATGGTGCGCTGGCTGCGCTACCCGCGCCACGCGTTCACCGCGTGGTCCCTCGCGATCACCGACGCGTCCCTGACGACCCTGAACCACACCTGGTACGCCGCCGAACGCGAACTCACCCACCGGAAGAACCTGCGCTCCGCACGCCGGGGTTCGCCGCTCCCGGCGACCTACCGGGTTCTCCCGCTGAACGGTTCGCCGAACCCGGGGCAGGTTCCGAACCTCTTCGTGAACCTGGTCCGAACCGACCTGCCGAACCAGGCGAACGGTGAGCTGAACCCGAACCGCCCCGCTCTTCCCCCGCCGCCGAACCCGAACCACTCCGGCGCGAACCACCGGTTCGGCAACAACGGAACCCCCCTTCCCCCCGGCGCACCACGAACCAGCGGTGCCCCGGACAACGGGCGGGTTCCGAACCAGCAGAACGCGAACAGCGAACCGGACCGGGACGGAACCGCGAACCTCACCAAGCGTTCCCAGCGACAGGCCGAACAGGTCGAACAGGTTCTGAACCTCATCGAAGAACTCGGCTACGACAACGTCAAACTCCCGCTCGTCCAGGAGCGAACCGGCATGACCAAGACCACCGCCTACCACCGCCTCAACGACGCCCGCGACGCCTACAACCAGCGCGCAGCGGGCTGAGGCGAACCCGGGTTCGCGAACCAGAAGCGCAGGTTCGCGAACCCGCTGCCGCCCTCCGAACGTCCTGACCGCGCATGGCCGCACCCAGCTCCCCGCCCCTGCCGCCCGGCTCTTCTACCGGGCCGGCCGGGGCGGGGCTCTGGTAGCGGGCCACGGCCGTCAGGCCGGCCAGCCGCTCCCGGCCCGCTTTCTCAGGGCCCGGCCGGGAGCGGCCCTACTCCCGAAGGAGCCTCACCAGTGTCCGACACCAGCACGAAGGCACCGCCCGAGCCCACCACGGTGGTGGCCGACCCGGACGGGCAGACCACCCCGATCGAGATCACCCTCAACCAGACCCCCGCCGACGACACCAGCACCACGAACGACGGCGGCAAGGCCTCCCGTGCTCCGGTCCGGGCACTGCCGCTGGCCCTGTTCGGCACCGAGGCCGCCGCCACCGGCGGGGCCGCCCTGTACGGGGCGGCCGGAACCCTCGGCCTGGTGACCGCTGCCGGAGTGGTGGCCGGCGGCGGAGCCCTCGCCGCTGCGGTCGCCGCCCGCCGCGCGGCGCGCAAGGGCGCCCTCGGCAGCGGTCGCGGCGGCCGCGGAGGCGGCAGCGGTTTCGGCGCAGGCCGGGGCCGCGGTGGCGGGCAGCGCTCCGCGCTGGGCAGCACGGGCCGCTCCACCTCCGGCGGCCGCGGCTCCGCTCCTGGCGTCTCCGGCGGCCGTGGACAAGGGCGCGGCGGCCTCGCAGGCCGGGGCGGCGCCGTTCCCTCGCCCCGCGCCGGGACCGGCCGGGGCGGCATGTCGCTCACGAAGAACGCCCGGCCCAACGCCGGTACGGGACAGACCCGCCCCGGACTGCGCAGCAGCGGCCTGGGCGGCGCTGGAGGCGCCCGCACGGGTGCTGGTGCCTCCGGGGGCCTGGGAGGCCGCCGGAGCGGTCCTGGCGGGTCCGGAAAGGGCGGTCTGTTGCGCCGCCTCGGCCTGCGCCGCAACGGCGCGGGCGGCACTGGCGCGGGCGGCGGTGCGGCCTCCGCCGGTACGGGCGGGTCCCGCACAGCCGGGAAGGCCGGTGGGAAGAGCCGCAGCACCCTGGCCGCCGCCGCCCGCCGGGCGGGCCGGGCCGGGATGCGCGGCACGGCCGCCGCCGTAAAGGCGGGCCGGGCCCTCGCCGGGTCTGCCGCCGCCCGTTCGGCCGGCACCAAGGCCCGCGCCGCCCGCCGCGGTGTGGCCAAGGCCGCCAACCAGGCCCGCAAGCGGGCCCGCGTCGCCTGGGCAGCGGCCGTCAAGAAGGGCCGGGCCGGGATGCGGTACCTGCTGCGCAGCGCGGCGGCGAAGGTCGCCGCCGGGGCCGTCGGCGCCCTCGCCATGATCCCCGGCCTCCTCGGACGCGGGATCGCCGCCGCCACGGGCGGCCTGCTGCGCTTCCTGCGTCTGGCACCGCGCAACGGCACCAAGTGGGGGGTCCGCTGCACCCGCTGGGCCATGCACCTCGCGAAGACGCTCCACACCCGGCTCATGGCCAGGGCCAAGGACGGCTGGGCCAAGGACACCCGCCCCGACGCCCTGACCGACTTCGACGAGCCCGGCCACACCACCACCCCCGCCGACCCGTTCGGCAGCGACCACTTCGGAGGAGATTGCGTGTCCGTCTTCGAGACCGAGACCGAGGCCGTACGCGAGGCGTACGCCGCCTACGAGCCGCCGATGATGCTGGCCGTGGCCGCCGAGTACTGGGGGCTGACCGAGGGCATCGCCTCGGTGGGTGAGGCGGTGCGGCAGCTCGCGGTCAACACCGCCGACAAGTACCCGGCCGACAAGCGGATGGCCGACCAGGTCGCCCAGGTCTACGCCCTGCTCCACCGGGCCGCCGAAGCCGCCCAGGAAGTCGGCCCCCTGTTCGCGAAGGTCCACGAGCACGACCTGCGCCGCCTGGAGGAGCCCCGGCCCGGCGAGCACATGTGGAACATCCTGGAGCGCCGCGCGGACGGCGGCTACGACCAGCGCCAGCCCTCCCGGCTTGTCGCGGTCACCCAGGACATCGCCCACGTCTACGCCCGCTACGAGCCCGGCCACATGAAGCAGGTCGCCGCCGAGTACGAAGGCGTCCCGGCCGGGATCGAGAACATCGCCGCCACGATCAGCCTGCTCCAGACCCGCTCCAACGAGGTCTACCCGGTCGACAAGACGGTCGTCGAAGCCCTCGCGACGGTCCACCAGCTCCTCATGCAGGCCGCGTCCGCGGCTCAGGAGCTGATGCCGTCCTTCCGCCGTCTCCACGCCCCCGACATCGCCCGCCACGAGGACCCCCGCAACGGGGACCAGGGCGAAGCCATGTGGGACGTCTGACCGGCCGGCAGCACTGCCCCGGGCGGGCCGCGCACTCCACCGTGCGTGGCCCGCCCGCCTCTCTCCCGCCTCGCACTGCCCGTACGAAGGAGCCCGCACCGATGGCCGCCAAGACGACTTCGACCTCCGCCGCCCTGGACTGGGGCTGGCACCACTCCCCCGCCACCTCCGCCGCCCTGGTCGCCGGAGGCGCCTACGCCGTCGCCGCGACCGGCTCCGTCACCGGCCTGCCCCCCTCCCACGCCCTCCTGGTCGCCGGAGCCGGAGCCGCCGCCCAGGCCGCCGCCGACCTCTACCAGCGGCGCCCCGGCGGCCACACCGTCGCCCGCTGCGCCGCCTGGCTCACCGCCGGCGGGTGGACCGCCTCCGCCCTGGCCGACCACACCCCCCTCACCTGGGGCATGGCCGGCTGGTGGGCCGCCGGAGCCGCCGCCGGGATCACCCTGGCCCGCGGCCTGGTCCAGGCCGAGGAGACCGCCCGCACCGAACGCCACCAGCGCAAGCTCCAGAAGTGGGCCAACAAGCGCGCCAGCGAATGGCACGACCGCCTCCACCGCCTCTTCCGCCTGGAGAACCACACCGTCGAGGGCGTACGCCCGTGGAAGGGCGGCGTCGGCTACACCGTCCTGGTCACCATGCCCTCCGACACCCCCGAACTGCCCGCCGACGCGGTGCGCAAGCTCGCCGTCGACCTGCGCCTGCCCAAGGGCGGCGGCATCGAGGTCCGCGACGGCGAGACGTACGGGCAGATCCTCATCCGGGTCACCGCCGAGGACGTCCTCGCCCAGCAGATCGACCTGCCCGACGGCCCCAGCGACACCACCGTCACCAGCATCTACGACGGCATCCCCCTCGGCCTCAAGCCTGACGCCGAAGAGGCCCGCATCGCCGTCGTCGACGACTGCGCCCTCATCGTCGGCCAGGTCGGCTCCGGCAAGACCAACACCGTCAACGTCGCCAACGCCGGGGCCCTGCGCACCAACGACACCGTCGTCATGCACATCGACGTCACCGGCGCCGGGATCTCCCTGCCCTGGCTCCACGCCTGGGCCACCGACGGCAACGCCGCCGTCCCGCTCATCGACTGGACCGCCGACACCATCGAAGAGGCCCACATCCTGTGCGACGTCGTGATCGCCGGGATCGGTGCCCGCAAGTCCGGGCACCAGGACCAGCTGGTCGACGACGACAAGCTGGAGGTCACCCACGACCTGCCCGAGATCCTGATCCTCGTCGACGAGATCGCGGAACTCACCCCCAAGCTCCTCAGCAAGCTCGACACCATCGTCAACACCGGCCGCGCCGCCCGCGTCCGCGTCGTCGACTGCGGGCTGCGCGCCACCCAGGACGTCATCACCGCCGCGATGAAGAAGCAGTCCCGCGTCCGGGTCGGCATGCGCGTCTCCGACCCCGAGGAACTCTCCCACCTCTTCCCGACCGGCGGGGCCCGCATCAACCCGAAGTCGGCCCCGTACAAGGGCTGCGGCTTCTACTCCTCACCGGACGCCGACGACGTCGTCTCCGACCCCACCGCGTTCAAGGCATACCGGATCACCCCGAAGCAGATCCGGGCCCTGTCCGTCACCTACGCCGACCGCCGGCCCCGCCTGGAAGACGTCTTCCTCGACACCGAACCCGCCCAGTACTACGCCAGCCGCTGGGGCCGCATCCTCCCCCGCATCTACAAGGGCAAGCAGCTCCACCACACCACCCACCCCTACACCGACATGGAGATCCTCCACCCGCCGATCGACGAGTTCACCGGCATCCCCAACACCGGGCTCGTGGACGACGACGCGGACGGCACGGCCAGCCCGCGCGCCGCGAGCAGCTCCACCACACCGGCCGCGACCGCCACGGCCGAAGCATCGGCGAAGACGCAGCGGTTCGGCTCCGACCTGCTCTCCGACATGCTCGCCGCCGCCCGCACCATCGACGGCAAGCACGACCAGGCCGCGCCCGGCGACGCCACCGTCATCGAGGCCGACTTCGGCCGCGTCATCCGCCAGGCCGGAGCACCCCAGGACCGCCCCAACCCCGTCCCGCAGCTCCTGACCGAAGCGCACCAGCACATCGTCGCCGCGGGCGGCCGCATCCACACCGGCGACCTCGCCACCCGCATGGACACCGACCCCGTCGCCCTCGGCACCGAACTCAACCGGCTCCTGCGCTCCGTCGGCGTCGAGCGCCCCGGCAAGGGCAGCGTCCGCGCCGGAAACGACGGCGAGTCCAAGGCCGGCTACCTCGCGGAAACCCTCGCCGCCGCGATCCACGCCTACGCCACCCGCAACACCCAGTAACCACAACTCAGGCTGTGGGCGGCCCACACGCCGCCCACCACACCCCTCCCACGCGCTGTGGGCCCCCCACAGCGCGTGGGAGCCCCTGACCTGCATGTGGACCCGTGGGCCGCCCACACCACACCCCCCGCCGAAGCCCCGAAACCCACCCCCGAGGGCACTCCGGCCCTCCTCCGGCTCCGCCGTGGGCGGCCCACACCACACCCCTAACCAGTCACCCAACGTGAAGGAACATCGCGCTCATGGGCATCACCATCTCCGCCGTCGTCCTGCTCCTGGTCGTCGTCGCCATCCTCCTGCGCACCGGATCGCTCCGCTTCGGACCCGCCCTCGCCGCCGTCCTCCTCGGCTTCTTCCTCGCCTCCACCGGCATCGCCCCCGCCGTCAACAACGCCCTCTCCAGCCTCGCCACCGCCATCGCCCAGATCACCGCCTGACACCCCGGAGGCCCGCCATGAACACCACCCACACCTCCAGCGCACTCACCCCCGCACCGGTCCCGCCGGTCCTCCCGGACCGGCTCCCCCTCGACCCGGCCGACGCCCGCGACCTCCTCTCCGACGAGCTCTACATGGCCCGGGTCTGGTCCCTGATCCGTCGCGAGGAAGAGACCCGCACCGGCCATCCCGTCCGGCCCACCGACGCCCCGGCCCCGGTCCCTGCGACCTTCGTCAGGCCGCCCTCGCCTCCGGCCGCACCGGTACCGGTGCCCGGGGCACCTGGCTGGGTGTGGCAGTACAGCGCGCTCGCCCTGTCCTCCGGCGGCTTCGCCGCACTCGCCGGATACGGCATCGGCGCCGCAGCCCCCGGCTTGGCCGTCATCGACGACATCCTCGCCGCCCTCGGCCAGGCCGTCATGTCCATCGCCGTCCTCGCCGTCCTGGCCGCCGTGCTCCTGGCCGGCCGCCGCACCCGCAACGCAACCCCGGGCACGACAGTCAACATCCGCAAGGCCGTGTTCAAGCGAGGCAACTTCCACGGCTGACCACACATCGCACCACCGGAGAGGGCCCGCCACCGGCGGGCCCTCTCCGTGTCCCCGGCCGCCCCGCCTCGCCCCGACCACACCCGGGCGCCCAGCATCAACGGGCGCAGGCAGGGCCGCCCCGGAACCGCGGCACGCACCACCACACGCCCATGACCACCTCCGAGCAGCCCACGCTGCTCAACTGGGGCCACCACTCACATTTCCGCTCCACGCCCGCACCCTGCGCCCTGTGCAGCAAGCCCGCGATGCTTCGCTCGCGCGCAGGAGAGGTCGTCCACAAGGTCTGCGGCCGAAATCTGGAACGCCCGGAACCCGCGTGAGGTCCGGTTCGTGTCCGACGACCGGCCGCGCCGACGCAAGGACGCCGGCGCCCACGCCTGCAACGCAGAAGCCCGGGGTGGACGTTCCGTCACTGGCATCGGGCCCCAGCCGCCCGCCCCGGGCCACGCCACCCTGTCACGACACGAAGCCCCGCTCTGCACCGCCCTCCGAGGCGGCGCAGAGCGGGGCTTTTCTGCGTTCGGGCTCGTCTCCGCCCGACACAAGCGTTGGAGCGAACGCCGGTGCTGGATGGCGTCTGGCCACGAACGGTCGGAGAACGGCCACTTCGGCTTCCTGCGCTGCCCCCGCGACTGTCCCGTCAGGGAAGCGCATGGCGCGCGTTGGAAGCAGTGCCGCGGCTGATCACCGTACGGGTGTTCTCCAGCTGATTTCGGCCTATAAGAAAGCCGCATGCGCCAAGTCTTGCCGAACCCTCCGGCCGCGGACGGACGAAAATTCAGGATGGGGAGATGACCTTCACCTGGAAGACCCCGCCGTGGCAGCGCAATGAGGACTGCACACACATGGCTGTCCTGGTCGCTGATGGAGGCGGGGGACAGATCAGTTTCAACACGCAGAGCGTGCGCGGGGACGACGCGACCGAGGCACTCGCAGACCTGCTGATGGGCCCCGGCGGCGCGAACGGCGCAGCAGTGCTGCTGCCCGGCCTCCTGGCCGTGGTGGTCCGCCGCGGGATCGACGTGATGTGGATGGCTCAGCCACCCATCGAGGTGTCTGCGGCAGGGGACGGCGAGCTGAACATCTCCGTCGCCGGGGCACAGCCCGACGAGGTGACCGCGTTCTCCGCCACCGACGCTCAATCCCTGCTCACCCGAATCCACGCACAATACGGCGCTGGGGCGTAGCCGGGACTTTCAGAGTCACCCCGGGTGGTTGCCCGCCTGAGGGCCGAGTGCCGTGAGGGAGGAACACAATGAGTCGCGTTCATCCGGTTGCCAATGGTCTGCGCACCGACCACCCCGTTCCGGGCCTGCCATTCATCAATGACGAACGTCTGCCCCTGGACAACCCCGACGCGATCGAGAGAACAGGTCGGAACCAGGGCGAAGGCCTCTGGGGTCGTACCGACGACCTAACCGATGGCGGCTGGGTCGCGTTCACCACCGAACCGAAGAACCCCGCCTACGCCTGGGCCGTTCACCACCACCCCGACCACGGCCGTACGGTCCTGCTGCTTCACGACGACGACATGAGCAGTCTCCACCAGGACTGGATGTACGGGCACAGCGGATTCCTCTACCGGCAGGGCGGCTACTGGTGGGACGGCACAGCCTGGCACCGGCCGAGCCAAGTCGTGGACCACGCTTTCGAAGGCTACGACGCCCGCCCTGTCCAAGACGCCCTCACCGTGACCGCTGCCGACCTCCTGACCCGCCCCGGTGCACCGGACCATGCCCACGTCGTGAAGATCGCCGCCTTCACCGCGCTGGAGGAGCCGCTGTCCGACTGGCACGACCACCTAGCCCTGTGGGCCGCACGACGGCCACGTGACTCCCGGCCGCTCGACCAGTGCGTTGTTGACCTGCGCGCACCGGAGCTTGAGCCTGCTCGTCTCGTCGACCGGGAGGGCCTGGCGAAGATCGCGGATGTGTCCCCTGATGACATGCCGCACCCTGAACGAGGACACCGCGATCTGCCCCCAGCTCAGACCGAAACGTCCGCCGGCCCGCTCTGGTCACAACCGGTAGCCCAGGACTGGGCCGAGCAACGCCGCAGGACTCACGGTCCACGGGCCCTTCTCTCCGGCCAGACGACAGAATTCGGAACGGATCAACCACTCGGACTCGTCGCCGACCACAACCGCCTCACGAAGATCATTCGCGACGGTCTGGAGGACGACCGGAACGACGGAAAGCGCCGCCTCGGATTCGCCAAGCCAGACCTGGAAAGGACGGCCGCAACCCTCGCCTGGTGGCCCGCGGTCGCCCTCACCGAAGGCCCCAACAGCCTGATCCCCATCTCGGCCGTGCGCACGGTCTTGATCGAGGCCGTCCTCGGAGGCCTCTCGAGCGACGTCGACAACGCCCAAAAGCGTGAGAAGAGCGAAGTCTCCCTCGGCGACATCAGGAGAGACGTGGTGGAGCTCCTCGACTGGTACATCCAGCGGGAGCCGGACCGCACGCCGGGGCTCTTCGGCGAGATCTGCCTGCTAGCCCGCCTGCGCTTTGAACTCTCGCCGGAGCAGGTCGGACGCCTCCTACGACGATCGCTCCACCTCGACAGCGAAATGGACCGCGAGACCATCAACAGCCTGCTGGACCTGGCACTGCCGCCCTCTGCCCAGAGTGCCGACGGCAGCTAAATCCCGCTTGACCGCGGACAGCGGTGGCTAGGGCCCGCAGTCTGTCCGCGTCCAACGGGACCGGGTTGCGGCTGACGGGTGCCTACATCGGGCCGTCGCCAACCGCGCACGCGGCGTGAGTAGCAACTTGATCAACCAGCAGACCAGGCACCTGCTCTGAGCCCTCCGGCCGAGCTGACCCGAGGCCCGTGGTCAGCCTGTTCGCCGGCCCAGGCCCCGGACGCTAATGCTCGAGCCTCGACCAAGTGAAGCGGCTCTCGCCAGAGAGATTCGGTACGAGAGCCGCTTGGTGCGTTCGCCTGCGTCACACGGCAGATGTCTGCTCCACCTCACACTGCGCGCGACCGAGGCGATCCACGAGCAGCTCCGCGACCACAACCAGCTCCGCTGCTGAGAGCCGGGCAACCAGCGCCTCAACCACGTCATTCGGCGAAGCCGAATCGCTCAGCACCAGCTCAGCCTGAGCGGATCCCAAGCCCTGACCATTAACGGCGTTAACGGTCTGCGCTGAGGATGCCGCCCCGGACGTCTCCGCAGGGAGCGCATCAAAGGCATTAGGAGGTTCGTCGCTCCAGGGGGCCTTCCGGGGTGTGCCTTGAGCTGAAGTATTACCGCCGTTAACGATCGAGGCGGCCACATCTGCCTCGGGTGACTCTGCGTCCAGCATCCGTGGGACGTCGTCGCTGTCCCAGGGATGCGGCCTCTGCCGGGGTGCCCGAGCGCTCCTTGCACGCCGCGGTAGATTCCCCCATGGGTATTCCAGACACCAGCATCGCGGCCATAGCCGCCCTGTTCAGCGGCGTCGCAGCGTTCGGATCCTTCAAGACCGCCGCGCAGGCGAATCGCACAGCCGAGGCAGCTAACCAGACCGCGGCCTCAGTTGCCCAGATCGAGCGGGATCGCTGGCACCAAGATCTGACGCCTATCGTCGCCTTCAAACTCACCCACGAACGCGGCAGCGTCGAACTGCTCATCCGGTTCCAAGGGCCCTCGTCCATCGGACGGCTCGACCGGCTCGACCTGACTATTCGCGACGACCGGGACCGAACGAACGATGCGGTCCTTGCCGGCGGTCTGTCAGCAGAGGAGCGCGACAACACGATCTGGGGGCCCTACCGTTTTCGGTTTCCCGCCAACGGCGATTCCATCGGCCGCACTACAGCACCCATTGCCTTGGACGCTGGTGAGGAGTTCCGCGTTGGGCTTGACCCCTCCTACCCTCACAGCCACTACGGGGGAGGGCTTCAACAGTGGTCTACGGATTATCAGCCCAGCCACCTCCGTCTGTGGGTCCGTTGCGAGGTCGAGGGCCACAAGCCCTGGAAGTTGAGAGCTGACGTTCCGCGACCGCTGGATTCCACGCACACTCCATGGCTCACAGCCCACTAGCTCAAGCTCCAACCCCAAGCGCCGGAGGCGGCTCTTCAGCATCAGGCGACGTCGCTACGAAAGAGTCCCTCGCCTCGCGACCACGTGACGAGGAGCCCGCCTCCCGCCTGAGCGCTTGAGTCCCGATGCACGGCTCCGCCCTTGCTCTGCGATCGGGGCGTGCGGAGCCTTCTTATGCACGGTGATGAGATCGGCAACCGATGGGCTGTGCTCGCTCGTCTCTCGGCTATGCCTCAGCCACCGCAAGGACCTTCTCCAGTACCGCTCACCCGGCCGCGCTGCGGCGAGGACACCAGCCAAGAAAGTAGGTTCGGCTGTCCAGGCATCCGCGTACCGGGCCACACCGAGTGTCTCGCCCACCTGATCGACCCCGACCGCGATGCCTACCTTGCTGGCCTGTCCCCCGGCGCTGACATTGACCACCGCGGCACGACCTTCACCGAATCCCTCTTCGCTGCTCTCCTCAACGCACTTCGCGACCCCGCAACCGGCAGCCCTCGCTTGGGCGTCGCCAATTTCGAGCTGGCAACCTTCGAGGGCCGCGTCGGTTGCGAGTCGGCGGTTTTCGAGGACGAGGCATCGTTCGAGTCAGCAACCTTCAAGGACGAAGCGGTATTCAGGACAGCCACCTTCAAGGACGTCACGTCGTTCCACTCGGCAATTTTCGAGGGCACCACCAGGTTCGAGTCGACGATTTTCGAAGACGGCGTCCGCTTCGATTCGAGTACCTTCGAAGGCTCCGCCCGCTTCCGGATGGCCTCCTTCAAGGGCGGAGCCGGGTTCCAGTCTGCGACCTTCAAGGGCGGCGCCGAGTTCCGGTTCGCTACCTTCGAGCGCGGCGCCTGGTTCCAGTCGGCGACTTTCGAAGGCTTCGCAGGGTTCGGCTCCGCGACTTTCGCAGGTGCCGCTGGGTTCGGGGCAGCGATCTTCAAGCACGATGCCTCGTTCGTGTCGGCGACCTTCGAGAAGGCGGGCAGCATTGGGCCGTTGGTATGTGCCGGGCGGGTACTGATGTCCGGGGCGACCTTCGGTAGCCCGGTAACCCTCTCCCTTACTACGCAGCATCTGGAGTGCCGTCGGACTCGCTGGTCGTCCACAGCCGAGGTACGCCTGCGCTACGCCACAGTGGATTTCGCTCATGCGGTTTTTGAGTACCCCCTCACGATCGCCGCAGAGCCGGATCCGTTCGTGCTCGCCGATGGCCAGCAGCTGGCAGAGACTTCCCTCGCGGGTGAGCTGAGTCCTGAGGTGAGGTTGGCGTCGCTGCGTGGCGTGGATGCAGCCCACCTGGTCCTGGCCGACGTCGATCTGTCGAGGTGCCTGTTCATCGGCACAGTGCACCTGGACCAACTGCGCCTGGAAGGCGCGTGCACGTTCGACGCGGTCCCGCCCGCCGCGCACTGGCGACGTTGGCCACCCGTGCGGTTCACCGAGCGCCGCACCCTCGCCGAAGAACACCACTGGCGTGCCAGCCAGCCGGGGGCAGTCCGGGGCTGGAACGTAGCCGTCCTGGGCGCCGGACGCTCCGGGCCGTTGCAGCTGGCGCCGGTGTACCGGGCGCTACGCAAAGCCCTCGAGGACAGCAAACACGAACCCGGGGCCGCTGACTTCTACTACGGGGAGATGGAGATGCGCCGGCGCGCCGAGGACATCCCCCGCAGCGAACGGAGGCTGCTGACCGCGTACTGGGCGTTGTCCGGCTACGGCATGCGCGCCTCCCGGGCCCTGGCCTGGCTCGGAGCCGCCATGCTTCTCACCATCGTGATGCTGATAGCCGTCGGCCTCCCCACGGACACTCCGAAGCAAACCGCGACCGGCACCGTCCCCGCCGACGGAGGCAGAGTCACCTTCGAGATCGACAAGAACGATCCGAAGAACCCCACCGGCAACCGGCTCACCGGGGAACGCGCAGAGAAGGCCCTGAACGTCACGCTCAACTCGGTGCTGTTCCGTTCCTCCGGTCAGGACCTGACCACCTCCGGCACTTACATCGAGATGCTTTCCCGCTTGACCGAACCTGTCCTTCTAACGCTCGCCGTCCTCGCCGTCCGCAACCGCGTCAAGCGATGACGCACCGCCGCGATCTGAGACAGCTCGTCAGGGAGAGGACAAAAGTGAGATTCGAGTCGGCACAGTTCGCCGATCAGATCGAGCGGACGTGGCCACTCTTACTGGGAACGGACCGCGCCTCATGGGTGCTTACGCCGTAAGCACCCATGAGGAACCCGTGGGGTGCTTACGGCGTAAGCACCCCACCTGCATCTACTAACGAACATGTGGAATGAAACGTGCGCAAGGGTGCACAGAAACTGGATGGCATGGCAGTAAGCTGCCGTCATGGCATCTCCGTACCCCGGGGGTGAGCGGGAGAAGCTGGTCTCGAAGCTGCCCGCCACACTCCGACAAGCGCTCAAAGTCCGTGCTGCGCAGCTCAGCACAGACGTCCAAGACGCTGTCGCCGCCGGCATCCACGCCTGGCGAGAGCACCCCGAGCAGCTCCCCGCAGTCGACACCGCCGGCGCAGAGTCCTTCGGCACATACCTGCCCGAGGGCCTCTATGACGACTTCAAGGCGGACTGCCGCGTTCGCGAAGTGTCGTACATCCAAGGGCTGGCCCAGTCCGTGGCCCTCTGGCTGACACAGAACCCGGCCGATGTGGCCCAGTCAGTCCGACGCCTCGTCGTCTGCAATCAGAAGGGCGGCGTCGGTAAGACCTCCGTCGCGGCGGGCCTGGCCCAGGCTCTGGCCGAGGGGTCTGAGCACATCGTGAAGGCGTCCCTGGCCGCAGGCCTTTCGAAGAAAGACGCGCAAACGCTGGCCCATGCGGGCGGACAGCGTGTCCTCCTCATCGACTACGACCCCCAGGGCCACCTCTCTCACCAGCTCGGGCTCAAAGCCATCCCCGCCGGCGAGGAAAGCCTCGTCACCCACATGCTCCACCGGGACCAGGCGCACCAGTCCCTGCTCGAGCTCACCATCCCCATAGACGGCGAGCGCTTCGGCGACCGACTCCACATCCTCCCGGCCGCGTTCGACGCCTTCCTGCTCGACTCGGGCCTGACCATCTTCCGGGGCCCCCGGCACGCCGCACTCGAGCGGGCGCTGGCACCCGTCGAAGAACACTTCGACGTCATCGTCATCGACTCACCTCCGAGCCTGGGCCTCTCCATGGACGCCGGGCTCTACTACGGGCGCCAGCGCGACGACGAAAGGCCCGGAGCCTCGGGCCTGATCATTCCTGTAGAGGCTGAAGACACCTCGGCACAGGCCTACGGCATGCTCATCAACCAGGTCGACTCCCTTGCGCGGGACTACGACATCCAGATCGACCAGCTCGGCCTGGTGGTCAACAAGTTCGACTCTCGCCGCGGCTACATCGCCACCTCCTCCCGAGACAAGTGGATGCAGCTGGGCACCCCGCCCGTCCTGGCTGTCGTGCCTGACCTCAAGGAGCAGCGCGAGGCAGTGCGTCTACAGAAGGCACTCCTGTCGTATGCACCCACCTCTGAGCAGTCGCATGCCATGCGCCAGATCGCAAAGGGACTGAAGTAGACATGAGCAAGGCCGACGCACTCGGTGGCAGCGCCACCTTCGAAGCCGTGGCACAGCCACTCAGCAGCCGTGCAGCATCATTCGCCCGCTTTGCGGGGCAGGACGCCCCTCCCGCGCCCGGCGACATGGGAACCGAAACTCCGGCGGCTTCCCCCCGGCTGCCGATCAACGCAATCGCCCGCAACCCCTACAACCCTCGCGAAGAGCTCAAAGCCATCGAAGAGATGGCCGACAGCCTGACCGGACGCGGCATCATCCAACCCCTCACCGTTGTCACCCGCAGCGCCTTTCTCGCCGCCCACCCCGGCCAGGACGAAGCCCTCGGAACAGCCCAGTACGTCGTCGTGGACGGAAATCGGCGCCTCGCCGGTGCCAAGGTCGCCGGAATAGACGATGTCCCTGTCCACATCGACGACTCCCTCGCAGATGACGCCGACACCCTGCTTGAGACAGCCCTTACCGCGGCTGTCCAGCACGAGGACCTCGATCCGCTGGACGAAGCCAAGGCCTTGCAACGCCTCGTCGAGGTTCACGGATCGCAGCGCGCCGTCGCGCGGTCCCTCGGCAAATCCAGCGGCTGGGTCACACAGCGCTTGGCACTGCTTAAGCTCACCCCAGATCTGCAGCAAGCCGTCGAAGACAAGAAGCTGCCGGTAGAGGTTGCCCGTACCGTCGGCCAGCTTCCCGAACAACAGCAGGGTGGCGCCGCGGAAGCAGCCCTCGCGAAGCGCGAGCAGAAGAGGGCAGCACGCAAGCAGGGTGCTTACGCCGTAAGCACCCCAGCCGACTCTGCAGCCGACCCGGCGAAGACGGCTGCACCGGCAGCCCCGCCCGCCATCAGCAACAGTCACCAAGCCTCGACGCCTGCGCAGCAAGACCTCGGCGCCGACCACATGCCATGGGCCGACGGAGCCGCCCTCATGGACACCGTCTTCGCTCGACTCAACTCTGCCCAGCGCAGCGCCTTCATTCTCCGGTACTTCCAGATCAGCCGCGGCGTTGAGGATGTAGTCGCCGACATGCACGGCGATCTGACTTCAGAGAACAGGGCTGCATTGGCCGTCATCTTGGAGCAAGTCGCCACGCAGCTACGCAAAGCGTGACAGAAGGGGAGTGTGTCCCCAGGGCGCCTCTGATTCCGAGGTGAGAGACCGTCCGGGGATGGACGTCATCATTCACGGGGCGTACTGCACGTACTTAGCGCATGCACGAAGACTCGTAAACGTCGCCTTGGCCACTGGGCAAGGCACCTAGTGCCCGCTCCAGGCCGCGCGTTCGTGGTGGCGTGTTGTCAGCGCAGCTGGGGCGAGGGCCGGCGACAGGAGCGCCGTGCTCACATACCTTGAGCACCTGGAAGGCAACGCATGACAGCCCTGCACAGGCTCATCGGCCCGTGAAGGAAGAGCGGGCAGTAGCCCAGTCACTGCCCGCGCGACCGCCGTGCGGACCTGCCCCCGCACGCCCAATCGAAGGAGGAGCGGTGCTGACGGAGGCTCTGGCGGCGTTGGCCGCAGCTGGAGGTGCGGCGGTCGTGCAGGCCGCTGCCACCGATGCATGGACCGGGACGAGGGAACGGGTCGCCGGATGGTTCGGCCGCTCGGACGGCTCGCGGGAGCCAGGCGATCTCGAACTCCTCGACGAGACCGCGCGGGCGCTCGGGCGGGCGGCGCCTCACCAACTCGCCGAGGTGGCCGCGCACCACGAGGCCCTCTGGCGGGCCCGATTCGAAGCGGCGCTGACGGCAGCGCAGGACGACGCCCAGCGCGAGCGGGCGGCAGAGGATCTGAGGGTGCTGCTGGCTGGCACCCCATCCGGTGGCGGCGGTGCCTCCAGCGGCGATGGGAGCCTGTCAGTGGGTGGTGACGCCGAGATCCGCAGCATGCCGGGCTCAATTGCCGCCGGGGTGATCAACGGAGGCGCCGTGGTCAACTCCCCTATCCCGCCGGAGCGGACACAGGGCTGAACCGCTCCGGGACCACCGGCCCCGTCACTATCAACGCCACCACGGTCCACGGTGGCATCCATCTCGCACCCGAACCGCCCAGGCCCACCCAGCCGACCGTGGTCCTGGGCATCACCCCCGATGGGGCCCCTCCGTTCTCGTTGTCCTACGAGATGTCAGGAAAGGCGCGGAGCACGAAGATCCGGCCGGTCGATGACTACCTGGACAACGTGCGCGTGGGCAAACTGCTGGATGGCTGCTGGCAGTCCCACCGGTGGCCGGTCCTGGACGTCAAGGTGGTCAACAACACCGCGGAAGCGGTGCTGTTCCACGAAGCGGTCCTGCACGTCACGTCCTCCGAACCGGACCTGCGGGCCGTCCCGGTCCTCCTTTACGACCGCATGAACATCGCTCTGCGAAACGACGGGTGGGGACAGATGCAGGACTGCACCCTCACCTTCTCGCTCTTCGCCGGCCCGAAGGCGTCCCGGCCAGTCGGAGGTCCGTTCGTCCTGCCCTCCGCAGGTCTCGTCGAGGGCACCGGGCGCAACGGACGGCGCCGCGCACAGTGGTCCGTGGCCGACGCGTTACGGTCCTGTGGCGTCGACCCGGCGGCGATCAGTTACCTGATCGGTCCGGCCCGTTCTTCGGCCCAAAGCCGGGCGATGCTAGACGCGGCCCTCGGCCCCTTCGCCGAACGCGGCGTGGCCTTCGTCGAGGGGGTCCTCGAGTACACCCACCCAGGCCTGGACGGCGCTCCCGTCCGTGCGGCGAACCCGGTACGGGGACGCCTGGCCCTGACCGACGACGGCTCGCCCTTGATTGGGGGCTACCTACCGCCCGCTCACCGGTACTCCACGGTGCTTCCCTCCTCCGGCAGCGCCTACAGGGTCACAGTGCCACTCTCCCAGTTTGTGCAGAGCGGTGAGGCCGACCGCTTCCTTGTCACGATCGCCTCTGACCGCTCCGCCATCCACGACTTCTCCCTGACCGTTAAGTACAACGAGCAACAGGAGGTGGTGGCCGCCGAGCAGGTAAGGCTGGAGTTGTTCCTGCCTAAGTTGAGGGAGGACAGGGCGCCATCTCGTCGTCAGCTGGGTCCGGCGGCGGCTCGTCCTGCGTGGCGGCGGTGGTGGCAGGGATGGCGGCGAAGCGGCCCTTCGAGCTGACGGGTCCCGGGGCCCCGGTCCCTGCTTTCGAGTGCGGCTCTCCGAGGGTGAGGCGAGGTGGGCAGGTGCCTGTCCGGGTAACCACTGGCAAGGAGGGCGGGTCACGGGCGCCGTCGGCGTGTGGTCAGGCCGCCCACGGCTGGGCCGCCTGACAGACTCAGTGCCGGTGGCGCCAGTGCTGGTGTGCTTTCAGTACCTCGTAGTTCCAGGTGGAGCGCTGTTGCGTCGAAGAGCGGCCGGCTGGGACTCCGAGTTGTTCGGCGATGGTGGGGAACCGGGGGTGCATCTGGCGGTCGCCGACCGTTACCAGCGCTGAGAGCAGTGGCTCGCTCTGGTCGCGGTCGTCGTCGACGAGCCACAGCAGGACGCTTTCGTCATCGCGGTGCAGACTCGTCAGGGCGGGCAGGCGTTTGCGGATCACCGTCCACGTGGTGGTGGTACCGGCCCGGGCGGTCTGCTCCAGCAACGGCCGTAGGTCGGTCGCGAGTTCCGCGAGCCGTCCCGCTCCCAGAAGCCCTGGCTGACCCTTCCGAGGAGCCGGACGTGTCTGAGCATGCATGGGCAAAGCGTCGCGGGTCACCGGTGCGGGCGGGGCCGTCCGCACCGTGCGTTGCACCGGGTCGGGCGCGGGGGCGCGAGGTGCGTCGGAGGACCACACCGTTCTCGGCCGGACGACGGGTGCCTGTGCGGATACCGGCCGCTTCGTGGACCTCTGACGAGGGGCGGGCGGGGCCTTGTCCGGCTGAGGCCGCGGCTCCTGCGCGGCCCGGCGCCGCTCCTCCTCCCGCCACCGGCGAGAGCCCAGCACCTCCTTGAGATCCTTCAGCTGGGCCCGCTGCTCCCGGGTTTCGCGCGGCGGGGCTTGCGAGGCCTGATGCCAGGCCCACTCGAACAGGTCCGCTGCCTTGGTTACGTCGAAGCGGTCGATCGCACGCTGCAGTTCGGTGAGCGTGCCGTTCAGCGAGCGACGAATCATCGCGATATCCATCGCGCTCAAACTCGGGCGGCCTGTCGTCCGGCGCCGGAAATCGGTCTGCCACTCTGCCCCGCCACTGAGCCGCACACGTCCGTTCGACAAGAGCCGTCCCCCACCCCTGGCACCACGCTGTGCCCCTGACCCGTCGTTATCCGCTCAAGGTGACCCACAACCGTGGTGCGCGCAAGAGCGCTTCGCGACAGAGACTCAACGGGCTGGAAGCCAGGTACCACCCGACCGCGCGGCCCCAGGTAAAGCCCTGACCAGAACCGCTTCACGACGGCGCCGTCGTACGCCTGCCCCGCGCCTGTGGCTGCTCTCTAGCAGCCACCCCGCCGTGCCCGCTGTCTGCCGTGAGATTGCAGGCCAGCGCTACGAGTGGCCGACCAGGGCGGTGATGAGCTTGCGGGCCCTCTCCTTGGTCAGCCGCTTCGCGGCTGTCGCGCACCGCTGCCGGGGAGCCCTCTGCGCGATGTCGCTGCCCTTGACCACCTTGGCGAACTCGGCGTCGAACCGCTCCTTGCCGACCTTCTCCGCGAGCGTGGTCAGGTATTTCACCTGCGCCTCGGTGGCCGATTGGGTCTTCGCCTGCTTCCGCCGCTCCTGCGCGGGGGCGTAAATCTGCTTGTAGTGCTCCTTGAGAGCGGCCTCCGCCTTCGGGGTGCGGCAGGTGACGTGCACGCTCTCGTACCGGGTCTGGGTGCCCGGCTTGCCGGTCACCGCTTCCCACAGAGCGTCCGCAGTCAGCTTCTCCTCGTCGACGCCTTCGGTCAGACCGGGGCCGACGAGCCCGTAGGAGCCGGTCTTGCCCCGCGGGATCACCGTGAAGCCGGCCGGGAGGGCATGGGCTTGGAGCCAGTCCCGGCCGCATCCGCAGTGCCGGGCGTGATACCCGGCCCACTTCCGCTCCAGCGGCTCGTACACCAGCCGGTCGCCGTAGTACTTCGGATCTCTCGCGAAACCAGACATGCGCCGCAGTGTCCCACCGCCGACCCGGCCAGGACTGCCAGCCGCCAACCTGGATGGACGCAGGCCCTCGGGAGAGGAGCGGGCCCAGCTACCAGACTGGACCCGCTCTCCTCCGGCACTCCCCGCCTGTGAATGGGTGCGCCGGTGACATCGGATGGGCATCAGCAGGGATGGGAGAGCTCTTCCTGCTCAGAGTGCACCACAGTAGTGATCATGGCTGTCGCGCGGTGACCAAGTTGTTGCCGCCGGATGCCCATAGTGAGGGTGGCCGGCTGCCATGGGCGTGCCTGTTCACAGCGGGGCTCAGACATCTGGGGAGTTGCAGGTTGACGGCGGCGGATGGCGCGCGAGCCAGCCAAGAGCGAGCGAAGATCCTGCTTCCGCTGCTGCCTGGTTGAGGCGGTATGCGTCGGCCCACCGCCCCTTCGCCATCCGGAGGTGTGCGAGTGCGTGTAGAGCACTGCTGTTGCCAGCCCTTGACGCATCCTGGGCAAGGCGCTCAGCAAGCTCCTCGTCCCCGTTCCCTTCACTTCTGTGCGATAGCCATTCCAGAGCTGCAGGGTGCGATACGTCAGCAGCAGCTTGATAGAAGACCTGAGCGCTGGCGTGGTCGCGACGATCAGCCTGCTCTTTGGCCGCCGCGACAAGCTGGTCAGCAAAGCCGCATTCCGCCAGGGTTCTGCACAAGTCGCCCGCCTGCGATACGGCACCTGTCGCAGCGTGATGTCGCGCAAGTGCCAGGAGAGGGCCGTGGCTGTAGTGCTTCAGCAAGGCCTGTTTTGATATCTGTTCCGCCTCCGCATGACTACCGCGCCTCGCTGCACGCAAGGTGACCCGTTCAGCAGCGAACGCGTCACCTCGCTCCGCAGCCCAGTAGTACTGGCGCTCAGCTTCCTCGTCGAGCCCCGCAGTCACTAGATGGTAGGCAAGGCGGCGAATACCGCGCAGGTCGCCGCTTGCCGAGCGGGCGAGCTGGCTGACTTCCTCGTACTCACGGCGCCGTCCAGCAGAAGCGAGGGCAGCGGCCAGCTCACCCAGCAGGTGACTATTGCTCGGACAGTGTGCCTCGATCAGATGCCGCGCCCGTGCGTAGTCTGCGGCAGCGATCAGCTGGCGAATGAACCAGTGAAGCGGGCCGGAGCAGCCCGTCGCGTCAGCCCGAATGTACAGAGGCTCGCAGCCGAGTTCTTTGTGCTTATGGGCGGCGCGCGCCATCGCGCGGACATCACTTTCTGTGGGTGCGTACTTGGCTGCTGCTGTCCACAAAGAAGCAGGGGGGACTACCTTCTCCCGAAGGTCTCGACTGCGGTCATGCAGGTAGTCAGCCAGTAGGTACAGAGGTTCAGCAGGGCCCGTCTCTCCCGCGCGGGGCCGGTAGCGCTGCAGAGGCCCGGGTAGCTGACGATGCTGTGAGAGCAGGCCATCCAGGCTGGCACCGAACCAGTTGTCATCGAGTGCATGCCAGGCCGCATCGTCGATGTATCCCTCGGCAGCCGCGCACAGAAAGCCGGGAGAGAAGAGAGGACTATGCCCGTAACGCCGTGCATCCATCGCGGCATGCAGCACGGCCTGAGGGGCGGGGCTCGCGTTCTCGTACCTGCGCCACAACTGTGGCGCACCGGCAAGAAACTGCGATATTCGTCCGCTTGTGGCTTGCTTACGAGCCATTACCAGACGAGGATCTGAGTTGATCAAGTGAGCAGCTGCTGTCAACTCATCCTTGGTGAATGCAACGGGCATCGCCACCGTAATCGCCAGATCGGCGAGCTGCGAGGCGCCGTCGAGCAGCTCATCGGCTGCTACATCGGCCTGCGAGAAGCGGTCCCACAGATCAGGCCACATGGTCCCCAGCACTAGGACCGGGCCCCGACTGCGATCCCATAGCAAGTCTTGCAAAGCGGACGTGATTTTCTGAACCTGGTCATTTCCTAGCAAGTACAATTGCGCTTCATTGAGCCATAGCACTGTGTGCGGACCTACTGCACCCTGCTCCAGTGCCTGCAACAGTCCCCGCGGCCGATCTGGCACAAGAGGATGAAGTACCTTCCACTCGGGCAGCTCAGCCCTGATGGCCTCCCAGCAAGCTCGAGATTTCCCCCCCGAGGAACTGCCGGTGACCATCACCAAGCGACTCTCATCCTTGGCCGCACGCACCTCGCTGCGCAGGAGATCATCCAAACGGTCAGGCCTGAGGACGTACGGGGGCAGCTTGGAGAGCGACTGCTTGTTGTCCTCGACGCTGAGAGAAGGATGTACTTCGAAACGGAGAGCGTCGGCCGACCGCAGGCTCGAGATTTTCTCCAATGCGTACTCCGGCCTTGGGCCCGCAGCAGGCTGTGTGCCGACCAGGAGATTTCCCTGCACGATGGTCTGGTTGTTGTTCCCAGTGACCGCCAGCCCCAGATTCTCTCCTGCGGTCACTGACCGGCCAGCGCCTCCGTTCACCTGCTGAACTGCTTGATCGTCAGAGGTAGGGACCGCCCCCAGGGAGCGGTCGACAACCGCCTCCTCGCCCGAGTTTCCCGCCGACTTGGTGGGCAAGTTCTTCTGTTTTGTCTCGGTAACGGATTCCGACGGTCTAGGCCGAGGGGAGCGGATTCGGCGCCACCAGGAAGTCACAACTGCTGGTTCCCGTCACCAGTGATGGCCTCACCGAGCGAGCCACCGGCAGATACCCCTCGATTGCCTGCCGCCGGTACATCACGCACCGGCAAGGTCGGATCATGGGGAGCTTGCTGCGGCGCAGGCCCAGACCGCCGATTGTTGTCACCTGTCACAACCAGCCCAATGCTGTGGCCAGCCTGCACCCCGCGTTCGCCAGTCACGGGCGACTCGGAGACGTGAAAGAGAGCGAACACCGAAATAACGAGGCCAATTGCCCCAAGCCCCGCGCCCGTGATGCTGGCCACCCGATCTGCGGTATCAAGATCTACAAAAATTGCCAGTAGCACCAGCCCGACCAGGACCACGGCAGACGCCGCCGCAGCAGCCCAGATCCACCGCCTCCTGCTCGCTGAAACTGTCACCATGCATCCCTCCGAATAGAGCACCTGACCATGAGCACATGAACTTAGTGCTCTGTGACGGGTGACTTCGTGTCGGGTGCAGCGTCGCGCTGCGCCGTCGCCTGCTGGTGTTGTCCGTGCGGATCCAGTGGCATCTGCTTTGGTCCACTTCATTCCGGTCAAAACGGGCGCGGGTGGCGGTCCTCGCGGCAGAGGGCCGGCATGGCCTTAGCCGGGCTTGCAGGGCTAACCCCTCGATGCGGCACAGTGCGTCAGGCGTTCTCGCCGACCCGGCTCACCCGGCTGCCCCTCATGGTCGGCCCGCCCGGTCCGCGCCGTGCAGCAGCTGCACGCTCCACCCGGTGACGTCGATGCGCAGCCCGTGTTCGTTCCCGTAGATCCTCATCCGCACATCCTCCGGCGCGCCGGCCGCGCCGGAGGTGTTCCCCGTCAGATGGAGGCCAGTAACTGATGCGCTACTTCCGCGAGTCGATGCAGAACACCATGAGCCTGTGCCAGTACAACGTCCGAGCCTTCACCGGCCCCGAGATCGACGCCATTGAGGAGTACGACGACCAGGTCCCCGTCCCCGCGTACTTCGAGCTGGAGACCCTGCTCGCCGGCACTGACGAAACCGCCGAAGCCTTCCGCCGACGGGCCGAGGAGCTGACCCGCTGGCATGACGCCCTCGCCCGGCTCCTCACCGATTCCCGGCTCAAGAACACCGGTGACGACCAGGAGCCCTACAGTCCCGCCGTCCGCCGCTTCCTCAAGGGTGCCGCGGGCGACTACCACCGTCACCGGCACGGGTACGAGTACGCGGTGACAGTCTGGGCTCTCGGACTTCAGGCCCCGACCAGCTACCCGCCGGAGACCCGCCACCTGAACGTGGCCAACCGGGAACTCAGGCTCTGGGAATGACCTTGGCCACCGGGACGGTCGGCAGGCGTTCCGCGGCGAGGCCGGCGCGCGGCGCCCCGTCCGGGCCGGGCGACAACCCGGGGTTGTCGGCGGGAGCGGGTCCGGTGCCCAACGGGCGGCGGTAGGTGGTCACCGGGCCGATTCTCCGCCGCTCCGGTGACCACCGCCAGTAGCAGCGGCCCGTGAGGCCGGCGCGGGGAGTTCTTCACCGCCCCGGCCTGTCCCGCCACCGTGCCACGCTGCAATGCCCGAGTGCGTCGGGGGGAGCCGGGGGTGTCTGCGTAGGTAGGACGCGTGGTAGCACCGAGTGCTGCCATGGGGTGGGTGACCTGGTCGGCTCAGGGCGTGTCGCCGGTCCAGTGCAGGCGGTCGGGGTCACCGGAGCGCCCTTCGTAGTGGGTTCGTCCGCCCGGCCCGTACGTACCGAGTTCGGCGATGAGTGCCGCGCCCTCCAGCAGCTC
>NZ_JBIBZU010000031.1:0-50248 GCF_043088245.1 Streptomyces sp. NPDC014623
CCCGCGGAGCGGGTAACCAGGCGCTGGCGCGCCTGGAAGTGAGGGAATTCGCTTCGCGAATTCTAAAGGCGCTTCGCGCCTTTGATAAACCGCTTCGCGGTTTATGGGTATTCACGCTTCGCGTGAATTGAATTCCCGCAAGCGGGAATTCTGTGCGCCTCTCCGCTGCGCTCCGTGGCGGGGCGTCCGCTGCGCTCCCGCCCTCCGGCTCCGCCGGGCTGGCTAGGGGTCAGGGTGGCGGTGTATCACAGGCCTGGCCTGTGTGGATGCTGGGGTTCGGGCTCACCCCCCTCCCCCGGCCGGGGGGTGACGGGCTGTCGGCCTGACCGGGTGTCGGCTCGTACTGCGGTAACGAGCCCTGGGGGCGCCACGGCCGACTGCATTCGTCTGATGCACATGTGCTGTTGGCGGAACTGGGTGACACCCTCTGGGGGGTCGTGTATCAACGTGATGCGCGGGTGGGATCACGAGCGGACGGCTACCCCCTCCCGGGCCCGGTGCATCAACTGATGCACGGGTAGCATCCCGAACGAACAGGCACCCCATCCCGAAGGTGCGGGGTGCCTGTCGCCGGTTCTTCGAATTCCAGGGTCGGGAATTCTTTCAGTAACCGAGATCGAGATAGTCAATCTCGCTAATGGCGACGTCTGAAATTCCCGTGGCGCGGCTTCCGCCGTCTTGGAAATAGACGTCCTTGAACCCTTCGGCAATGATGTTTTTCATTTGCTGCTCGCCTGCTCCGGCGTCGTGGGCGTCGAATAGCCGTCGCGCGTACGGGGCTGGGAGATTGACGGTGAGGCGGCGGAACCGTCCGTCGTCGGTGGTTCCCACGGGCGCGGTATATCCGAATCGGGCGCGGGTCTCGACGGTGATTCCGCCGGTGGTGGCGGCCTGGCGCTGCCGGCGCTTTCGTACCTGGGGCTGCCAGCGCTGCCGTACGGCGGCGTCGATCCGGGCGGCGACGTCGGGCCGGGGGTGCTTGCGGGCGCCGCGCCGGTAGCGGTTGACGGAGTCCGCGGTGACGCCGATTTCCGCCGCGACGGCTCGCGCGCTGCCGAGCTGGCGGATCAGGTAGTTGATGCGGCCCTGGAGGGTCTTGGGCGGCGGCCGGGTGAACGCCTCCTGGCCGGCGCGCTCGATGGCGTCCTCGATCTCTCCCACGACGGGGTCCTCTCAGGTGGTGATCGTCTGTACGGGCTGCTGAGAGCCGATCTCCGCCCCGGACCGGACCTGGGGGTCCGGGGCGGGAGATCGCGGCTTAGAACGGCGCGGAGGCGTGCTGCTGGGTTTCCTGGGCTTCCTGGGTGGATGCGGATACGGCTGCGAGGTCCGGGTACTGCGCGGCCAGCTCGGCGCGGATGCGGGCTGTTTCCTCGTCGGCGGCCTGCTTGCGGGCGGCACGGTCGAGATCCTGCCTGTGCTGCTCGGCGCGGTCGGCTGCCTCCTGGTAGGCGGCTTCCTCGTCCAGCTTGAGCGCGAGTGCCGCCGCCCTGTGCCGCTCGGTGAGGTCCTGGCCCTCCTGGTCCTCCTGCTCCTGGTGCTCCTGCTCCTGGTGCTCCTGGTGGACGGTGTGTCCCTCGTGTGCTGCGACGGCGGCGACGGCGGCGGTACGGGCGGCGTGCCACTCCGCCTCGATGCGGTCGCGGTCGGCCTGGGAGGCGACGCGGCAGCGGCGGCAGAGGCCGGACGCCACGACGGGTCGGCCGCAGGGTCCGGTGTGGCCGGGGCAGGTGCCGTCGTCGGTCTCGGTGACGGGCAGCTCGGCGTCGATGCGGGCGTAGAGGGAGTCGTGGGCGCAGATGGCGCACTGGTCGCCGGTGCGGGTGCGGGTGGTGCAGGTCTGCCCGTCGTGGCCAGGGCACAACGGCCAGTCGAGGTGGGCGGCGCACAGGGTCTCACCGACGACGGCCAGCTTGGGGCACAAGCCGTCGTCGCCCGCGCAGTCCGTCTGCGGTGCTGTCTGGGCCTGGCGGTCGGACCACTCCGGCGGGGTCGGGGTGGGGGCGTCCTCCCAGCGCGGCCGGGGCAAGGGCGCCTGCTGAGCGGGCATCGTCTGCTGAGGAGCACCCGGGCTCATCAGGGGCATGACGGCCGGGGGCATTCCGGCGAGCCTGCGCAGACGGCCGGAGATCACGGCGCTGCGGGAGGTGGTGATCGGGTCGGGCATCGGCAGGGCGATCACCTCATGGACCGTCCAGACGCTGTGCCCGGCCTCCAGCAGCCCGTCGACCATCAGGCCCTGGTCGCGCAGCGCGGTCCCCCGCACCCGCAAATCGTTCAGGGTCTCCCGGTCGGCCGCCTCCATCAGCAGCCGCACACCCCGGGAGTCGACCCGCACCACACCACCGGCCGGACCACCCCCCGCCCTTGCTGCGCCTTTTGCCTCCGGCCCGACGTCCGGAACGGGGGCACCGGCCGTGCCGTGGTCCGCCGTGCCGCCCACGGCCGGTACGGGCCCGTCCTCCTGGTCCTCCTCGATGCCGCCGCCCCGTCCGTCCGTCCGCGCATCGCGCGGGCTCTCTACCTGCACGGATGGACGGACGGAGGCAGGTGTCACGTCTGAGCGGAAGGACTGAGCGGGAGGACTGAGCGGGAGGACGCGATCTTCGAGGTCAGCGCCCAAGTGCGGGTCAGAAATCTGACCAGACGGGTTAGAAATCTGACCCAGCGGGTCAGAAATCTGACCCGCCCCCCCCGGGTTAGAAATCTGACCCGCACTTCGAGCCGCCTTCTCCGCCCGCTTTGCAGCGGCCAGCTCCAGCTCCCGGGCGCGTGCCCGCCGGGCTGAGGACTCGGCCGCTTCCCGGATCTCGTCGAGGACGTCGAACACGTTGCGCGGGCCCTGGTAGCTCTTGACCGGCATCAGGTTGATGCGGATGCGCAGACCGCGTCCGGCCGCCAGAGCGCGGGACGACGTGGTCAGACGGTGGCCCTCCGGGGTCGTCACCAGCCCGATCTTCGTGAGCTCGCGCAGCAGATTCCTGATGCGGGACACGCTCGACGGCTCGGGCCTCTCCCCCGGCCCGACTGGCTTCTTGGGCAAGAGGTGGCACAGCTCCCACAGTGTGAGCTTGCGCACCGGGCCGCGCTTCTCGATCACCAGGGCGCGCAAGATCATGTACAGGCGGATCGCGGAATCGCTCAGCTCAGGCGATACGGCGATCCAGTCGCGGACCTGCGACGCGTGCCACCCGTCGTCATCCACGGGCGGGTGCAGCTCAACCTGCTGTTCATCCTGCGTGCTCATCGAGTCACCGACTGAGAGCGGCGTTCGATGATCTGCCTACGAACCGCCGGGGGCCGGCGGCGAGGGTGGGGCGAGTGGTGCATGGCGGGTGGGTCTCCCCTGTTCGGGGAGTCGTGGCCGGCAGATGTGACCTGTTGGTGGTGGCGTCCCGCGTGGCGGGACCCGTATTGTGGGTAGAGGTGACCACGCGGACCCCTGATGGGGCCTCGGGCTTCACCCCCGGCGAGGTCACCTCACCGGACACGACTCAATTGCTTGGTGGCTTGCGGGTCGATTGCTTGGGAGCGGGTCCCGTTGTGGCGACGGGACCCGCTTCGCGTTTTCTAGGGCGGCATCATGGCGTCCATCCTGTCACTGACGGTGGTCAGATCACTGCGGGCGGGCAGAGTCGAGCCACTGCACTATCTGCCGCGTGCTGGCGCCGCTCAGCGGCCGGGCGACGCTGGCGACCTCCGCAGCGGCTGCGGTGATCCCCGCGCGGCCGAGGGCCGCTGAGAGCACCTGCATCCGCTGGTCGAATTCCCGCTGATCGCGTGCAGAGAAGGCCGGGTCGATTTCTTCGGTCACGGCCGAATTGGTCGTCCCGCCGAAAACCTTGGGGCCGTCGTACCGCCATTCTGCGGGCGAGCCATCCGAGGGGGCCCAGAGATCAGCCGTGAATTCCTTTCCATCGGCAGCAACGGTCTGTGCCATTGCGCCGAGGGCGAGGGTGATTGCGTCACGTGCGGGGGAATCCGCGATTACGGTCCTACTGCCGTCCGTGCTCATCGCGACGAATCGTGGTGCGCCGGGCGGGGGCGTCGGGGTGCTGGTCGTCATGTGCACTCCTTCTGCTGGATGCTGGTAGGGCCGAGAGTGGAGCAGATCTGACGGTGCGTCAACTCCGGTCGAGGAGAGCGGCGAGGGCATCGGCGCGGGCCTCGATGATGGACATGCGGGCCGCCCACTCGGCACCCTTGCTGTGATCGGGGTGGGCGGTGCTCTGCTCCGGGTGCTTTCGATACCGGAGCCCCGGCTCCGGGGTGAAATAGCCCTCGCTGAGCACGGAGAGAGCCGTCAGCAGTCCGGTGTCCTCGGAGGCCGGGAGCGCCATCCAGCCGCCCAGCAGCATCACCAGGTCCCGGCGCATGCACAGGGTGGCGGGGTGCACCTGGGCGCGGTGATGCTCACGCCAGTGGGCGAGCACCGCGCCCCGCGCCATCAGCCCCGCCGGGGGGTCGCCCTCGAATCCGAGCAGCGAGCCGTCCGGCATCAGGTCGAGGACGCGGCTTGTCGTCCATCCGATCTGCGGGTGAGCATTCAGCGCGCCGATGTCCCGCGCCAGTGCGCCGACTGTCAGCTCGTCGTCTGCGTCCAGCACCTTGACCAGCTCGCCCGAGGACCGAGCAAACGCCATGGTGCGGGCCACGGCCGGACCGCCCTTGCGAGACGCTCCGATGCGGATGCGCGGGTCGTCCGGGTTGGGCAGCGCCTCGCGCGCGGCGACGCCGGAGCCGTCCTCCTGGAGACACCACTCCCACTCCCAGCCGTCCGGCAGGGCCTGGGCATTGAGGGATGCGTACGCCGCACCGAGGTAGGGCAGGGCGCCGGGGTGTACGGCGGTCAGGATGGAGATCCTCATGGGGTCCACCTTTCGAGCTGGACGGTGTAGCGCAGAGTGGTGCGATCGCCGGGGAGGATCACCTGGCTGTACTCCACCACCACATCCTCGGTGGAGTACGAGAGCTTGTGGAGCTCCACCACCGGCCACCCGCTGGTGAGCTGAAGTGCGGCTTGTTCCTCCAGGGTGGGGGGCCGTGAGTGCGACTCGTCCACGATGCGGTCAATCTCAACGCCGACAGTCTTGAGCTGGTGCATCGTCCCGCCAGGCCACGGCTCCCGCCCCTCGTCCAGGAGATCCGGGTTCTTCGCTGCGAGGTCGTACGGGATGTACGACGTGATGAGCGAGAGCGGGGCCTTCTCCTCGCGGACTGTCGTCCGGTACAGCCGACGCAGCAGCTCGGTGCCGGAGGCGATTTCCATGCGCTTTGCGACGTCGGGCGAGGCGGCGACCTTTGAGAACTGCGCCGGGAAGTCGAGCTCGTCGCGCCGCCGTCCCGTGTCGTACTCGCCGGTGCCGGTCTCCTGGCGTTCCGCCAGCGGTAGCTGCGCTCGGTTCTTTTCCCACTGGTAGCGCTGCTGCGGCTCACGGAGGATCGCGGCGCGCGGCTCCGGCACGTAGACGCCGGCACCCTGCCGACTAACCACCTGGCCGCTCTCCTTCAGCAGTGCGACGGATCGGTAGATCGTTTTCGGATCTACCGAGTAGGCATCAGCGAGCTGCTTCGTACTCGGCAACCGGGTGCCAGGCATGAACTCACCGGCGGCGATACGTCGCCGCAGGTCATCGGCGATACGCCGGATCGGTGGGAGCGCCTGGGGCTCCGCGGAGGACTGAGACATGGCGCAGACCCTACCAACTTCGTGTCCGAAGTAACAGCACGGGTGCGTCTTCGCGCCTGGCGCGGCGTCAGGGGCCGCACGGGGCGGCCCACTTCGTGTCCGAGGTAGTTGACTTCACTTCGTGTCCGAGGTTACTGTCGTGCCCTCAACTTCGGACACGAAGTTGAGGGCGCCCGGAGTGTCCCCTGCGAAGGGGCCAAAGGAAGCGCTTGTTGCTTGAGAACTCCACAGTGGATCCACCACCGCAGTACCGGCCGTGATGACACCGGCCGGAGGTGAGTGGAGAACCGTCGCGAGGAGCCATCACCACGGGTGGTGGCAGTCCACACGTAGGCCCCCGGGCGCAGCGTCAGCTGCGACTGGTGCTGTAACGGCCGGTGCTCATCACCGGGGGCTAGTACGGAGGGTGGACACCCTGCGCGACGAAAAAGAACCGACGCCCCGCGCTCCAGGACTCTTCGGATGTGGTCCACCCGGAGGAGAGAGCCCGCGTCGGGACCGAGGGCACCCCGCCTCCCTCACAGCACGACAAGGCGGGCGCTCACGGCGGAAGAGGCCGCGAACCGTATGTACGTAGCCCTGTGCTACCCGTGGCCGCCGTACCGCATCTCTGGTACGGCGACTCGCGGGGGGCAGCAGGACCGCCCCGAACAGCGACGCACCCCCGGGGGCCTAAGCCCGGGGGTGCGTCTTCGCAACCACCCTCTCTCGAAGGGCAGTAGCGCATGACCAGCATCGCATCGACCCTCACCGCGCCCCGCGCCGGGCTCGCCGACGACATGACCGAGGGCGACAACCGCCGCGGATTCGAGCGCGACGAGACCGACACCTTCCACCGGCTCGTGCAGCAGCTGGTGGACGACGGCGACGACCGCGCCGCGAGTGCCGGCCGCCGGGCGCGGCGCACGCTCCAGGAGATGATCCCCGGCTACAAGCGTCAGCCGGTCCTGAACCTCCTCAGCCCGCCCGCGATGGAGCAGTGCCCGCTCTGCTTGCGGTTCAACTGCGGCGGGCATGACTGCCCGCCCGGCGTCACCGCGACCAGGCCGGAGTGCAAGGACCTCTCCGACCAGCAGGACCGCGAGGACCTGTCGAAGAAGGTCGGCGAGGCCAACAAGCGCAGCGAGAACCGCCCGAAGTAAGTGGCTATACGCGCCGCTCGGACCGCTCAGCATCTCGCGGTCCGAGCCCTCACCGTCCACGGCCTGGCGCACCCGCTCACCCTCGCGCTCCTGGCGGCCGCCTCGACAGCGGCCGCCAGGGCGTGGGACCGGGGCCACCCCGTGGACGCGATCCACCCCGCGCCCGCCGTACAGAGAGCCTGCCGTGCCCGCTGACCTCTACACCCGCTACATGGACGCCCACCGCGCCTGGGCCGACCACGCCGCCGACTGCGGCACCTGCACCACCACACAGCCCGCCTGCCCGGACGGCGCCCGCCTGTGGGAGAAGTTCGCCCGCCTCCAGGACGCGCACCTGAACCGCAACAAGCGGTAACGACCGGCCGCCCTCGCGGCCTGAAAGGACCACACCATGTCCAGCCAGATCACCGAGCTGCTCCTCACCGACGGCACGACCTACCGGCGTGGCGAGCACGCCCCGCACCGCACCATCTCGACCGCCCGCCAGGCCGACATCCCCGTCATCGTCCGGAGCATCGAGGACGCCGGGAGCCGGATCGAGGTCCAGCTCAGCAAGGGCTATCGCCTCGCCTTCCCCGCCGCCCGCATCGCCCGCCTGGTCCTGAGCACCGGCGCCTGACGATCCCCCCCCCGTCGGGGTCACGGTCCGCCGGCCCTCCGGTTCGGACACCTGGCCTCGGCCCCACCCACGCACCCAGAAGGACACACCATGACTCAGAACGCCTGGCCTGCGGGCGTCATCGCCCGCTACCTCACCGACGCGGGCAAGGCCCTGGCCGACCCGACCATCACCGTCGACCTCAGCGAGGACCCCGAGTGCAGCGGCGTCCTTGGCGGCGGCGTCTGCCGGGGGTGCGAGAGCACCTTCGACGCCAGCGGCTACGTCGGCCGCGACCTGCGCACCGGGCGCCACTGGGCGCAGGAGCACGCCGAGACCTGCCGCGCCCTCCCCAAGCCCGCGTGACCCGGAAGGAACGGCATGGAACCGCTTGACGAGATCCTCGCCCGCGCCGAACAGCGCCAGCAGGACCTGGACCAGATGAACGCCGACTTCGAGGCCATCGACGCCGCCGAGTACGCGCAGTTCAACGCCGAGCAGGACGTCCGAGACGCCGCCCGCAACACCATCACCTAGGGAGAGAACATGGAGAAGGTCAAGGAGACGACGGGCCGCGTCACCGCGCGGGGCCTGGTCCTGGCCGTGCTCGGGGTGGTCACGCTGGCCGTGGCGATCCTGTCCGTGGCCGTGTCCTACGACATCCTGGAGCCGCGCTTCGGCGGGTGGGCGGTACCCACCGTCGGCGCGCTGGACGCCTTGTGGGTGGTGTTCCAGGCGACGGAGATCCTGGCCCGGAACCACAAGCAGCGCGCCCGGCGAGTCCTGATCGCCGGGCTCGTCCTCACCGCCGTTAACGCCGCGATTCCCACCGCCGAACTGGTCCTCGCCGCGAACAGCGGCGGTGCCCAGCTCGACCTCGCGGTCGTCCTGACCCCGGTCGCGATCGTCGCGACCAAAACGGCGTGGTGGATCGCCCTCCCCTCCCTGGGGCGGGCGGTTTCCTCCGACACCCGTCAGGCCATCGCCACCCGCCGCCAGCACGTCGCGGACCGCCTGGAGGTCATGGAGGCCGACGCCGCGCACCGCGTCGAGCTGCTGGAGGTGGCCGCCGAGCTGGACGCCCGCGTCGCCAAGGCCGAAGCCCACTACCGCGAGACCGTACTCAAGGCCCAGCAGTCCACGACGGAGACGCTGCACGGCCAGGCCGCCACCACCGAGAAGACGCTCACGGACAAGCCGCTGCCGGCGTCCGTGGCCGCCATCTCGCTCCCGGACCTGGAGAGCTGGACACCTGCCGCGCCCGCGCTGACCGCCGCACTCGACCGCGTCACCGGCGCACCCGCCCTCGACCCGGCGCGCCCCGGCAACGGGGACGCAGCGCAGGTCAGCGGCGACACCGACGCATCCGGCGCGGACGGCGACGCACCGGACAAGAACGCGGCGATGGACGCGACCCTGGCGGACATGGCAGCCGTTGCGGGCGTCGACGCACCCCGGCGCGGGGTGACGCTCACCGACGCACAGCTCGACCTCGTGCTGCGCTACCTGCGCCACGACCAGGACCCCGCGCTTTCCTCCTGCCGCCAGGCCGACCGCGATCTCCGCAAGGCCGGTTTCAGGGCATCTCAGGAGCGGGTCCGGGGCACGTGGCGTGACCTCCTCAAGCGTGAGGGTGCCGAGGACCACGACGACGAGAGCGCCGACGACCCCGAGGACAGCGCGGTCTGACCGCACGTCACCAAATAGTGCAATACCTGACACCTCATCACGAAGGATGGTGGACCGCCCAGAACCAGCCATCCCGCTGAAAAAGCGGGTTGTGGCTGGTCAGCGACCCTCACACAGTGAGGGACCCAGCACGCTCCGGCACACACGACACAGCCCGGCCGCCCCGTGCGGCCGGGCTGTGTCGCGACTGCCGGAACACGCACGCAGTCGACCCGGTGCAGACCCGGCGAGTGACCCAGCGAGCGCACGACCGTTGCGCAGACCTGGAGAGCAGACCCGGCGAGCACCCTCACCAGCACATACAACGACACAACGATGGGAGGGGAACGTGAGCAAGAGGAAGTCCAAGGCCCAGGCCGAGGACGACATGTGGGGCCAGGCCGCCGGCGGAATCGGCGTCCTGGTCATGGTCACCGGAGGGCTGGCCGCGGTGAAGGACAAGCTCGGCCTGTCCTGGCCGGCCACCCTCGCACTGTGCGTCGGCACCCTGATCGCACTCGGCTACGCGGCCTGGCGGATCAAGAACAGCGTCAAGCGCCGGTGGGCCAGTGAGCCCGCCGCGAAGCCGTCCACGGCCGGGAAGGAGACGTCTGCGGCTGTCGAGCAGGCGTCCCCGTCCGAGGGCCTGGAGGAGGAGCAGGAATCCGTCCCTGCCCACCCGGAGCTGACCCGTGCGCTCGTGCGCACCGGGGCGATCGAGAAGGACCAGATCATCGCGCTGAGCGATGTCGAAACACGCCACCTGGACGTCGGCACCCAGTACAAATTCCTCCTGCCCAGGAGCAAAACGCACGAGAGGGTCGCCGACCGGCTCGGACCGATCGCCTCGATGCTCGATGTCACCCGCCTCCACCTCAAGCTGGAGACCTCGCGGACGAACGAACGCCACGTCACGCTCCTGGTCCTCAAGGAGCCGCCGTTCAGCCACCTTTTCGACCAGCCCAGCCGGGAGGACATCCGCGCGTTCAACGGAATTCCCTTCGGTCACGACGTCACCGGCGAACTCGCCGGAGTGCCGACGCTCGAAGGAACGGCCGTACTCATCTCGGGGATGTCGCAGACGGGAAAGACCACCCTCGCCTGCGGGATCATCACTTGCCTCCTCATCGCCTACGGCGACGAGTTCGACATGGTCCTCCTGGACGGAAAGTTCCTCGGACTCGCAGATTTCGCAAAGATCGCCCTGCGATACGAGTCGTCCAGTGATCCGGAAGTCCTGGAAGAGCTTCTTGACTTCCTCATCCCGATCGTGGACAAGCGGTACGAGGCAGGCAGGGAAGCGAAGTTCAAGCGCCAGCCTCCGCCGAAGTTCCGCCCTCTCCTCTTCATCATCGACGAGGCGGCCGACTTCTACGCCAACACCGGATCTCCCGAAGCCAAAAAGCTCTTCCACCGCGTCGAGGAAAAATCCCGGTACGTGACATCAAAGGGCCTGGAATGCGGCGTCGCGGTCATCATGATGACGCAGCGCCCCGACAAGGACGCCATTCCCACTCTGGTCAGGTCCCAGCTCCAACTCCGCATCTGCCTCTACGTCGACTCGGAAGGCACCGCAAAGGTATCGCTCGGCGACTCCTACTTCACCACCACGTCGCCGATCAAGCCCCAGCTCCTGAACCCGCAGATCAAGGGTCAAGCCGTTCTCTTCTCGCACGGCAAATCCACCCTGATCCGAGGATTCAACTTCCCGTCCAGCTTCGTATGGAAAGTCATCGACGAAGCGCACGCACGCCAGCAGAACCGAATTGTCGCCGCCCCGGAAACTCCCCTTACAAAGGCGATCAAGATCATGCAGGACAAGGGGCTCGACTTCATTCCGACCGTCGACCTCGCCCCACTTCTGGACGTCGAAGTCGATGAAGAGAAGCCATCAGTGGCGGGGCAAAAGCTCTCGAAAATGCTCGGGGTGAGGAGCGCGAAAAGGGACGGCAACACCGGGCCGCGCGGCTACAGGCTGGCCGACCTCACCGCCGCCCTGGGTGCCCGCCCGTGACCCCCGGAACACCCCCGCAGAGTCCGGCGGAACGTCCGGTACGGGTCCGGTGGCGGTCCGGCGGAGTCCGGCTGCGAACCGGCTTCACGCCAGAGCCCCACCGGACTCCTACCGGACTTCTACCGGACGATCAGCCGGACCCAAAAGTTCGTCTGAGCTGCACAAACGTCCACGACGGCGTGAGCCAGCACGAAGGAAGGAGAAAACCCCTGTGAGAGCCTCCACAGTCGTCCTGGCCGGGGTCGGGGCGACCACGGCCGTCGTGGTCGGCGCCCTGGCCCAGGCCGGCGGCGACAGCGGCCCCGTCGGCACCGCCGCACTCGGTGCGTCCGTGCCCGCCGAATACCGGGACCTGGTCGAGGAAGCAGGCAATGCCTGCCCCGAAGTCAGCCCCAATCTGCTGGCCGCGCTCCTCAAACAGGAATCCGGCTTCAACCCGAAAGCGAAGTCCCCGGTAGGAGCCCAGGGCATCGCCCAGTTCATGCCGTCCACGTGGGCATCCCACGGAATAGACGGCAACAACGACGGCAAACGCGATGTATGGGACCCGGAAGACGCGATTCCCTCATCCGCGAAATACCTCTGCACCATCGCCGAAGACGTCAAAGACGTCCCCGGCGACAAACGCAGCAACATGCTGGCCGCCTACAACGCGGGCAGCGGGGCCGTCAAAAAATACAACGGCGTCCCGCCGTACAAAGAGACACAGAACTACGTACAGACCATCAGCGCCGCCGCCGACTCAAACCCCGGCGGAGGCACGGCAACCACAACCGATCAGGCCGTAACCGTCATCAACGCAGCCGAAGAAAAGATCGGCAAGCCCTACTCATGGGGCGGCGGAAACGCCAACGGCGAAAGCACCGGAATCTGCTGCTCACCCAACGGCAAGACTGGCGTGGGCATCGTCGGATTCGACTGCTCCGGCCTCACCCTCTACGCCTATGCCAAAGCGGGGATTACCTTGCCCCGCACGGCAGCCGCACAGTACAAAGCATCCGAGCCGGTAAAGCCCGGCCGGATCCGACCCGGCGACCTCGTTTTCTACGGGAACAGTGCCGAGACCATTCACCACGTCGGGATCTACGTCGGAAACGGCTACATCCTCAACGCCCCCAAGCCGGGCACCCAAGTCCGGTACGACCCCATGGACATGATGTCCGACCTCTACGCAGTAACCCGCCCCACCCCGAACACCAACAAGGAGATCTGACATGCGAAACCTCTTCAACATCGCCGCCGGTACCGACATGAGTGGCGGCTTCAAGGACTTCTTCGACTCCATCGGAATGACCGGGGTCGGACTGATCACCAAGGCGATCGCCGCCGTTATCGCGGTTATCGCGGTCGGGATGATGCTCAAGCTCCAGAGCGACCCCAAGGGCGCGCTGCGCAAGGGCGGTCTGGCCATCGGCACGCTGTTCGTTGCGGTGGTCCTCGCGATGTACGGCGACACGCTCTTCTCGACCGTCACCAACGCCAAGGTCTGATCCCGATGGCAGACAACCCCTGCGATGAGATCAAGGGCACCGCCCGCGAGTACTGCGACTGGGACGGCGGCGAACGCCCCATCCCCGACGAGCACCAGGGCGGCGGAATGGTCGACAGCGCATCCCAGCTGGTCAAGGACCTCGCGAAGAACCTCAGCGAGAACATCACCGACCTCGTCGCCCCGGGCTCCCTGTCCGCCCCGGCGACCAAGGACAGTGAGCTGTACCAGCCGATGCTCTGGCTGGGCGAGCACATCACCATCGCGATCTTCATCTGCGTGGTGGTGATGTGCGGGCTCACCGCATGGCAGGGCATGCCCCGCCTCAAGCAGCTCGGACACACGACGGGCTACTCCATTGTGGCGATCGCCATCATGGGCGCCGTCCCCGTCGTCGTCGACCTCCTCAACGCAGCCGTCGCCAAGGCCATGAAGAAGGGCCTTGGCGACGGCTCCGGGACCCTGTTCGGCGCCATCCAGGCACATCTGGAATCAGGCGGTGATGCGGGAAATCCACTGGCGCAACTGCTGATCCTCAGCGCGCTCGTGGTCACCATGGCGTTCGCCGGGCTCGTCTACCTCGCACGGACCCCCGGCATCCTCGTGTTCGTGTGCATGAGCCCGCTCGTGCTGGCCTCGCTGGCACGGGAGGGAAACAACAGCGCGGTGCTGCTGTGGATGAACCGGCTCCTCGGCCTCATCTTCACCCCGTTCGTCCTGCTGCTCATCACGCCCTTCACCACGCTGACCAACAAGTCGCTGGTGCTGGACACAGTGCTGCTCCTGGTGGCCGACGCCCTGATGCTCCGCATGATCGTCCACGGCGTGCCGTGGGTGGGACCGCGGATCGCGCTGGCCGCACGCGGCGCGGTGGAGCGCCGCACCGACAACCCCTTCGCCCGCGCGGTCATGCGGGCCGGGGTGCCGGACATGTACGAGGAGGAGTCCAGCCCCCGGGGCCGGCGCACGGTGCCGACCCCGGGCCGGGCGGTCCACCAGGACCGCAACGTGCTCGCGGGCGCGTACGGGCTCAAGCGGCAGCACCGGCCGGGACGCCTGACGACCGCTTCGACGATTGCTCAGGTCGAGGAGAACGCAGAGCGCACGGCGCAGATCGCGGCGGCCCGCCGCCGGGCACGCGCTGCTGGCTCACCGTCTGGCGGGGCACCCCGACAGACGGGGCCGGCCGGACCGCCGCCGACGGGCACCCGCCCTCCGGCAGCACCGGCCGGGCCTCGACCCCAGGGCACCGCCCCCGCCGGAGCGGCCCCCGGGGCCGCAGCACCTCCGGCCCCGGGCCCCCAGCCCAACCCGTAGCAATCCACACCTGGGCCGGGCTCCGCCACCACGGCGGGGCCCGGCCCGCTCACCCTTCCCCCTGTTCCTCCTGGAGGTCTCCAGATGTACTCGCTCACCCCCGGCTTTCGTATCCCCGCACTGCAACGCGGCCTCTCCGCAACTGAAGTGGCGCTCACCAAGGCCAACGGCCTTGCTGCCGGCGGTGTCGTGCTGTCCGGCCTGGCCGTCTCCGCGCCCCCGCTCGGCGCGCTCGGCGCGGTCGGCGCCGCCGCCCTGGTCCTCAACTTCGCCCCCGGCCCCCGCTCGATCGCCCGGTGGGCGGCGGTCGGATACCGGCGCGTCCGCGAGCGCACCGCACCGGAGGCGATGACCCGGCAGCCGGGCACGACCCAGACCTGGACCCTGTACCCGCAGCACGGCACCATGCAGGACGCCTACCTGCGCGCCGGATGGCACGACGCCTTCAGCCGCGCGCTCGTGTTCGCGGGCAATCAGGCCCGCGCCGCCGGAATCCAGGTACACGTCACCCACCACGCCACCGTCCGCGAGGGCACCAGCCACCACCAGACGATCTCCGTGCACATCCCCCGGGGCCTCGCCCCCGCCCGTGTGCTGGACACCTTGGAGCACGAGCTGGCCATGCTGGGCGACCTGATCCCCCACACGCCCGATCCGCCGCCCGTCGTCATCGAGCGCGGTCCCGGCTGGGTCGCGATGGAGGACGGCCGCTACGCCTCCACGGCCCGGATCACCGGGTGGCCCTCGGAGGCGGGTGGCGACCTCATGCCCCTGCTTCTCCTGAACCAGGACCAGGACCGCTCCCTGGCTACTCTCTACCGGCCGCTTCCCGTGGCCGTTGCCCGCCGCTCCGCGAAGTGGCAGACCATGCTGGGACTGGCCGCGACGACCGACCAGGTCAAGACGGATGAACACGCCCGTACCTCTGGCACCACGCACGCGGTGCTGGTCGACGGCGGGACGCTCGTCGACCTCGACGCCTACCTCACGGTCTGGGGCACCTGCCCGGACACCGTCGCCGACGCGCAGCACCAGGCGGCGCTGGTCACCGACCGGCACCGTATCCGCCTGGACTGGCTCACCGGCCAGCAGCACCGCGCGCACGTCATGACCACCGCCCACGGCGTCAGCACCCGGAAGGGGGCCATCCTGTGATCCGTCTGCCCAGCACTCACGTGGCGATCACCGCGCCGCTTGTCGCCTCCAGTGCCCGGTTCCCCGGTATTCCGATCGGCGTCAGCCTCCTGGACGGGCGCCCGTTCAGCCTCTCCCCCGTCCTGGTTGACATGAAGAAGCTGCCCGCCACCAACAGTCTGGGGATGGGCGGGCTGGGCAGCGGCAAGAGCACCACCGGCAAGGTTCGGTCCCGCCGGGAGCACCTGCACCACGGTCACCAGTACGTCGTCATCGACTGCTTCGGCGAGCACGGCGTCGGTGAATGGGCGGCGACGACCCGCGACATGGACGGGCTCGTCATCGACGCCCGCACCTTCACCCTCAACCCTTGCTCCACCCAGCTCCCGGAGCCGGTCCGTGAGCAGCTGGTCCGCTCGCTGATCCTCGCTGTTGAACCCGACGTCCTCACACCGCAGGCCGGTCACGCGCTCCAGCACGCCATGAACAGCCCCAAGGCCACGTCGCTGGTCGGCCTGACCGACGCGCTCACCGAGCCGGAAGACGGGCGGTGGCCAGCGGACCGGCTGGCCGACTGGGGCGTCGGCGTCGCTATCGCCCTCTCCCGCTACACCGAGGGCAGCCTGCGCGGGCTTTTCGACGGCGAGGACGCGGGGCTGCCGCCGGCCGACCTGCCCATCATCAGCTTCGACTTCAACGGACTCGACCGCAACAGCCCGGCCATTCCGAGCCTGATGGCCGCGATCACGTGCTGGGTGGAGCACATCTGGCTCCCCCAGTCGACCGCCGTGCACCGGCACCTGGTCCTGGAGGAGGCGTGGCAGATCCTCCTGTCTCCCGCCACGGCCAGCCTGGTTCAGCGGCTGCTGAAGAACTCGCGGAAGAACTCGCTGTCGCTGGACGTCCTGATGCACACGGTCAGCGACACCGGCGACGGCGTGGCACGGGATCTGCTGAAGCTCTGCGAAGTCGTGCACATCGGACGGCTCGGCCCCGAAGAGGCCGCCGTCGTCGGCGCCCTCTTCGGACTGCCTCAGTGGGCCATTGACCGGATTCCGCGGCTCGGTCCCGGTGAGGCCGTCTGGCGGGTGCCCAACGGCGATGAGGTCTACATCGACATCGTGAAGACCACCCTGTCCGAAGACGAGGCGCGGCTGACGGACACCTCGTCCCGCCGCCGGGCGGCGCAGGAGGCGTACGCACAGGAGCAGGACTCCGCCCTGGCCGTGGAGGACCTGGTGGACGTGGTGGAGCTGGGAGTTGAGCAGGAGACCCTGCTGGGCGACCTGGACGACATCGAGGAAGAGGAGGAGTGGGGGTGGGAGATGCCCCCCAACATGCTCGACGTACGGCACGAGACGGCGCTCCGAGCCGCACAGGAAGGGCGGTGCTCCGAGGCCGCCGACATCGCCGCCCTCGGAGAGCGCGAGGACATCGCCCGCCACGGCGTCAACTCCTCCGAGGCGATGGCATGGGTCAGCACCCGTGCCCTGGTGGCTGATCTGTGCGGAACCCCGAGTCAGGCAGCGCGGCTACGCGCTACCGTCGCGCACATGGGCCACACCGCCACCCCGGCCGTACAGCCGCACCCGTCGTCGTCTCCGCACCCCGAAGAAGCGGCAGTGCTGGACGACGAGGACGACGAGGAGGGCCGGCCGCGGCCACGCCGCCGGGCGATGGCCACTGCGGCGGTTGCCGCTCTCGGCCTCACCGCTGGCCTGGTCTGGATCAACAGCGGCGGCGAGGACACACCGTCGCAGACCACGGACACCAAGACCGTTGTCAGCCAGCTGAAGGGCCGGGCGGGCACGCCTGTGACCATCGACGGCGTCACCGCCCGAGTCCACGCCGACTGGACCAGCGGCACCGTCGTCATTGGACTGGAGGGAGCGTCCGCGCAGTTCCTTCGCCTCGATGTCGGCGAAGCGAAAGCCAGCACCACACGGACCCCGGGCGAGGAGGTCGCCCGGACCCCCGAACTCAGCCTGCCTGTCGCCGATCCCGCCGCGCCGGTCACCGTCCGCGTGTCCGTTGGCGGGAAGACCTGGACAGAGGGCATGCGTGCATACGCACAGATGATCCGCCTCGACCCGGTCACCGGCACCGCCACCATGCTCAACGATCACTGATCACCGAACCCACGACGGAGGACTCCTCGCATGAGCCAACCCACCGACCGGCTCCCGCCCACGCCGCCCGGTGAACGGCGTGCGGCCGGGCCTGAACAGGAACACCGTCGCGTGTGGCCTGTCATCGCGACCGTCGCCGCGCTCGGCCTCGCTCTGGCCTTCGTCTGGTCCAACCCCCGAGACGGTGAGCAGCAGCGCGAAAAGCGAGCCGACGAGCGCAGAGCGGCGGCCGCGGACCGGAAGTCCTACATGACGTCGGAACTCACCTTCGGCAAGGCCAAAGCCGATCTCACAGCCGACTGGCAGTGGGAGGAGGACAAGATCGTCATCAGCCTGAATCCAACCCTCGCCGCTCCCTCCAAGTACGTACACATCAGCGCCGAGACGGAATCGGACAGCCAGGAGGCTTTGTCCCACATCCCATGGCCGGACCCCGCTGAGATCACACTGCCCATCGAGGACCCGCCAGCGGCGATCACGGTTCGGGTGGCGCTGGGAGACGAGGACTGGAGGAAGGGCGACACAGCGCCGTCACGTCTGCTGCGTGTCTCACCCGAGGGCACGCTCACGGATGCGAAGACCGGTGAGGAACTGCCCTCCCGGTTCAGCTGACCAACTCACCACCCGCAGTGAGCCCGGCCGAAGAAGTTCTTCGGCCGGGCTCACTGCTGTCCGGCCGCTCCGCCCAGCCCTCAACTCCCCGCCCGCAGGGGTCGGCTGAGGGCTGAGCAGGCCGACCGGCCTTTCCCCGACGTACATAGGAGTCCATTTCCGTGGCTGTCATAGGCGTGCTGACCAAGCCGACCCCGCCGTCCTGGTGGGCGATCAACAAGCACCGGGTCTGGGGCGTGCTCGGCCTGGTCCTCGGCTTCATGCTCTGCACCGAGGTCCACAGCGGTGCCTCGGAACACCAGCCGCAGCGTCCACGCCCCGGCCACACCGCCCCGGCCACCACCGCCCCGACACCCCGCTGAACCACACCCACCACCACCAGCTGCGCCCGGCCGGACGTCTCCGGCCGGGCGCAGCCGCTTTCCCCCTGGAGGACCCGTGCTCATTCCCCGCCCGCGCCGCCGGATCGGCCGGCCCCGCCCGACCCTGCCCGGCCCTCGCCGCCCGCTCCCGCCGCGCCGCCTGCCCGGCACCTGGTGGACCTGATGCCCCGGACTCGTACACGCCGCCGCCGTGACCCGTTACGCAAACCGCCACCCCGCAGCGCCGCCGGCCTGCCCGAGTTCGACCGCGCCGTTTGCCCGCCGCACCTCGTTACCCGCAGACAGCTCCGTGACAGAGGCCTGCGCCCCGGCGGGCACGACCCCGTCGCCGTCCTGCGCTGCCGCTACTGCGCCTACCGCCCCGGCCAGGCGTGCATCCACCCGACCCGCGCCTGGCTCTGGGACACCACCACCGCGCTCCCGAAGATCGTCATGACGCTGGCCAAGGAGCGTGCTCTCGACGCCGCGATGGCCGCCCGCAGCACCTGCCCGGTCTGCCGCCGCCGCTACCACTACTGCCTGAAGTGGGCGATATTGCATCGGATGCAACATTCGCCATGGACGACACGGGCGGCCGTTGCTGGGAGGGAGCCACGCTACACCTGCCACGGTGCCGCTTCGAGGGGCTGTGACCTGCGGTCCGTAACCGTCTCAACGTTGTTGCGTTAGAAGCAACGTGACCGAATCGACGGATCTGGCAGGCGCTGCCCATCTGGTGCTCGCTCGGGGGGTGGTGCACCTCGATCCGGAGCCGGCCGTGTTCGCCGCGATGCTCGAGGGCTGGGCCCGGCAGCAAAGGACGCGTTTCCTCGACTACGAGTCGACGATCAAGCCGCGTCTGTCGGCGGTGAGACGGCTGGCGGAGTTCTCGAACCAGTACCCCTGGCAGTGGCAGCCTGCCGAGGCTGAGGCCTTCTTCGACTTCCTGCGGGCGCGGCGGCCGAACTTCGCGGTGTCCACGGCTCGCAACTACCAGAACGCCATCCGCATGTTCTGCGAGTACGTCACCGACGAGCGCTACGAGTGGCCGAAGGTCTGTATCGACCGGTTCGGCCAACAGCCAGCACAGATCCTCCACGAGTGGAACTCGATCACCCACACCAGCATCTACGAGGGTTCGCCAGGGCGCCGTCCACTGTCCTACGACGAGGTCCAGCAACTTTTCGACGCAGCTGACGAGAGGGTGGAGTCGATCCGCGAGCGCGGACGTAAGGGAGCGCTGGCTGCACTGCGCGACGCGGTCATGCTCAAGGCCGTCTACGCGTACGGGCTCCGCCGCCAGGAAGCGTGCGGACTGGACCTGGTCGACCTGCGGCGAAATCCGAAGGTCCCGACATACGGGCGGTTCGGCGGAATCTTCGTACGGTTCGGCAAGGCGTCCAAGGGCGGTCCGCCCAAGCGCCGCACCGTGCTGACGGTTCCGGAAATGGACTGGATCGTCGGCATCCTCACTGACTACCTCGGCGAGGCCCGCATCGGGTTCTCCCCGGGAAAGCACCCGGCCTTGTGGGTCACCGAGCGTCGGGGCCGCGTCTCCCTACGGGGCCTGAACGGCGCCTTCACCGCGGCCCGTGAGCTTGCCGAACTGCCCGATGAACTCGACCTGCACAGCCTGCGGCACAGCTACGTGACTCACCTGATCGAGTTTGGCTATCCGGAGCGGTTCGTGCAGGAGCAGGTCGGTCACGCCTACGCCAGCACCACCGCGATCTACACCGGGGTCTCGGACGACTACCGCAACCGGCTGCTGGAGCGGGCCTTGAAGGAACGCCACGGCGATCTGTGGGAGGAGCCGGCGTGATCCGCAAAATGGGCGTGGTGTGGCACCTACGGCTGCGTATGGCGGAGAAGGGCATGTTCCAGACCTCCGCGCTGGTGCCGCTACTCGCGGAGCGGGGTGTTCACCTGTCCCGAGAGCAGGTGTTCCGGCTGGTGACGCAGCCGCCTCAGCGACTGTCGGTAGACACTCTCGCGGCACTGTGCGACATCCTCAACTGCCAGCCGAACGACCTATTGGAGGTCAAGGTCGTCAACGCGGAGATCCGCAAGACTTCGGGCGAGGCGGCGCCAGCTCAGCCACGAGCGCGTCGCACCACGATCCGACGCCCTGACCTGACGTGACCCGGCAGGGCAAAACCCATGGCGGCTTGGCCCGGATCAGGGAACGTCTGCGCGTGCTTCTACCGGGCCTGGACGGCAGGGTCCTGGAGGAGGTCTTGCAGGAGGCGGTCATTCGCGGCGCTGCAGTCGGCATCCTCGACCGGCACTTAGCTGAGCACCCCGACGCGCTGATCCGCCCGGGAACGGCGGCGCCGTTCGCGCTGGTCCGGCTCGCGCACGCGCTGCTCGACCACGGCATTCCCGGTGTCACTGCGCCGGTCTGCGCGGACTGCGGCAAACCTTCGCGAAAACTGGGCCGGCAGTACCAGGGGCGAAGCCTGTGCCCGAACTGCTTCAGCCGGGCTCACTACGCGACCTGCGTACGATGCGCGCGCCCAGCCCGCCGCACCACCGCGCTTGAGGACGGCCCGGTGTGCCCCAACTGCAAGCGCGCCGCGGCGATGCCCCACTGCACGACTTGCGGCCGGGAGGTACGCGGCGCCGCCCGCCTTCCCGACGGTCCGCTGCTGTGTCACCACTGCAGGCCCAGACCCGCCCGCGCCTGCATTTCGTGTGGAACCGAGGCGCCCGTTCAATCGATCACGGCCGAAGGCCCAGTCTGCCGGCGGTGCTATCGCTCCCCGACCCGGCAGTGTGGGCGGTGCGGGGAGGCGCGGTCCATCATGCAGCGTGCCCGCGGGGACGAACCCGACCTGTGTGCCCAGTGCTACCACGTGCCCGACCGCACGTGCTTTCAATGCGGCCGTACTCGCTGCGTGGCGGCGATCGTCCGCGGCAAGCCGCTGTGCCCGGGCTGCCACGAAAGCCGACCACGGTCGTGCGCGATCTGCCACCTGTCCCGCAAGGTGCAGGCTGAATGGCCCCTCGGCCCGGTCTGCAACACCTGCTACACCCGGGTCCGCCGCGCACCGGCCACGTGCAGCGAATGCAGCCAAAAGCGCCCACTGATCGGCCGCCGCCTGGACGGAACTGCCTGCTGCGGTCCGTGCTCCGGGGACGGCCCGGCCTACGAATGCCAAGGTTGCGGCAACAGCGGACTGCTCTACCGCCGCGGATTTTGCGCCCGCTGCGCCCTCGACCAGCGCTTAATCAGCCTGCTGGCCTCCGACGCACCCTGCGTCCCGGAGCAGCTTGCCCCTGTGCGAGCGGCGCTTCTGGCCGCAGGCCGACCCGTGACCGTGCACCACTGGCTCGACCTCGACGGCGTCGCCGACCTCTTCGCCGCCCTGGCAACAGGACGGACAACGATCACACACCGGGACCTGGATGCCCTGCCCGACAAGCTGATCACCGCATACGCCCGCGATCTCCTGTCGACCGCCGGTCTTCTGCCGATCCGCCATGAAGAGGTGGAACGTCTGCCTCGCTGGGCCGACCAGGCCCTCGCGCAGGCCCCAGCAGGGCACCGGCAGATCGTCAGCCCTTTCGCGCACTGGTATGTCATCCGCCGCCACCGCGACCGAAGCCGCCGCGGCCAAGGGCTGGGCGCTTCGTCCCTGGCCCGGACCCGCTCCCTCATCCAGCGTCCGCTGGAACTGCTGGCCTGGCTGGACGACCAAGGCATCGCCCTGGCCGACCTCAACCAGCCGGCCCTCGACCGCTGGCTGTCCCAGGGCAAGCGCCACCGCGGGGACATCCGCCAGTTCCTGCAGTGGACACACCGCCATAAAATGACCCGCGACCTGAACGTTCCCAAGCGCCGGGTAGAGCAGCCCAGCGTCTTCATCGAGGACAATGAGCGCCTGCAGCAGCTCCGACGCTGCGTGCACGACGAGACCATCCCGCTTCCGGCGCGAGTGGTCGGCAGCCTCGTCCTCCTCCTCGGCCTGCAGATCAGCAAGATCCTCCGGCTCACCACCGAGGATGTCTCGGTGGACGGAAGCACCATGCGCCTGCATCTGAACGGCCACTACGTGGAGTTGCCGCCCCGTATCTCAACTCTCGTCCGGCAGCGCCTGGAGAAGGCCGAAGCCGCTTGGGAGAACAACCGCTCCGCCAGCACCACCCCGTGGCTCTTCCCGGGCCACAACCCGGCTCGTCCGCTGTGCCTGCAGTCGATCCAGCTTCAACTCCGCAAGCACGACCTCAAAGGACTCGCCGGTCGCAACACCGCCCGCCTCGCCTTGGCCGCCAACGTTCCTGCGTCAATCCTCGCTGAAGTCACAGGCACCAGCGTGAACAATGCGACCCGGTGGACGACCCTGGCCAAGCGCGACTGGACCGGCTACATCAGCAGCCGGCGAATCGGCGGCCAAGAACTCGGTTTCTCTCGTGGGTGAGCCCCGACATCATGGTCTTCGGTAGGTTCATGCGAGAGGACGAGTGCAGCGGGTGCCTGGAGACTGGCAGACAGATCTGACGGAGTTGTGGCAGCAGCGTTGGCCCCATTGCTCTCCGGTCGGGTACAAGCTCCGCGACCCGTATCGGGATGTCTGGGTACGTTTTCACAGCCTGCCGGAGTCGAAGCGGTACCCGGAGGACGAGAGCGAGTATGCCGTCGTCCTGGAGCGTTACAACACCGTCCTCGACGAGTTGTTCGCTGGTGCGGACGTGTACGTCATCACTCCGCTCTGGACGACCGAAGCCGAGGCTCCGGCGGTGAAACCCTGGACGGGGTATTGGCAGAGCCTGCTGGTGGAGGACGATCCCGACCCTGAGTTCCGCACGTACTGCCACCTCTTCGCCACCCGCCGGCCCTGGCAGCGCGGCTGCATCGACGACTTGCTCCGAGATACCGCCGACGACAGGGTGGCGGGAATTCTCATCACCGACACCCGCGTGCAGCGCATCCACCACCCCTACGACGGTGGCGCCGATGTCTTCCTCACCACACCCGAAGAACGGGACCGGATACGCAATCGGCACGCCGACTGGCTTTCCAGTCATCCCTCGGGCCTCTGACCGGATCGGATCGCCACCCCGCTCAGAACTGTCTTCACCGCAAGTACCGGGTTGAGAGGCTCCACGAGTTCCCTGGTGGCGACGGCCACGAGGCGGGCGGGTGCATCACCCTCCAGCAGCGCGCTCACGTACTCAAGGGCCTTCGCGGGCGAGAACACAGGCAGCCTCTGGCGCAATGTCCGCACAGCACGTATCCGTCCGCCCGTAGCGGCGACTCCCCGGAGCGCATTGTGTAGATCGTCCACTGCAGTGCGCACCGTCAGGCCGCGTATCCGAGCCCGGTAGTCGGTCTCCCACTCCCCGGTCACCGCGGAGACGACACCGATCTGGTGCAGCCCCCCGTCGACGCGGTCGACCAGATACGGCCCATTGCCAACCAGCGCGTACTTCGAGTTCCGGGCGCGTACGAAGTCCTCGGACTGCCAGGAGACGATCCACACCAGCTCGTGCTCCTCGACACGGACCACAACCATCTTCACCGAGTCCGCGCTCACAGCCCGCCACTGCTGATAGTCGCGCTCCAGCTGGTCCTCGACTGCCCGAACGGCGGCTTCTCGCTCGATCACGCGTGCAGCATCCCGTACCGACCCGGTTTCGACCAGCGAATTGCCACAGCTCAGAGCTACGTAGAAGGGGCCAACGTGCCTTCTCACCAAGGAATACAGCAGCTGAAGAACAAATGCTCTGCGCCAGTACCGCTGCGCACCGTGGGCTGCTGCGACCCCTGTGCCAGGGGCTACGAGCCCAGCCCCGACACCTACTTCGTCTCCACGGCCCCGGTCATCCACCGGCTGGCCGCCTGATCAACGACCCCCTCGAAGGAGAGTCACCGTGGCTCTGTTCACCCGCACCGCCCCCACCCCCGCCCCTGCTCCCCTCCCTGCCCCCGAGACCTGGACGCCGGAGGGAACGCTCGTCCCCCAGCGCTACCGGGCGCTGGAGGGCGCGATCGTGCTCGTCTACACCGCCGACGCCGACCGGGGCACCGCGCACTACGCCGCCGCGTGCCTGGGCTGCACCTACCGCGCGGACGTGACCGCCGCCCACAACCTGATGTCAGAGGCGGAAGCTGCCAAGGCCGCCAACGCGCACGCCTCGGTCTACCGGGCGATGCCGCGCGGTGTTCCCGCCCGGCCCGAGGACCCCGAGGCCGTCGAACTGACCCGCACCCGGCTCGCGAGCCGTCTGCGGAACATCGGCCTCCCGTCCGAAGCCGGACGATGCGCCGCCCTGCTCGACCTTTGCACACAGATGCCGCCAGCTGTGCTGCAACGGCTGCTCGGTATCAGCCCTATGGCGGCCGAACGATGGTCTGCCGGCGCGGTCAGAATGGCCTACGCAGCCGAGGTGGCCCGTCGGTCGTGAGCTGCACGTCTCGGCCGCTATCAGGCTTCGATGCGAAGCCACGTGTCGCCAGCGCGAAGCCATAGAAGACCGTCGCGACCCTGACCGCAGCGCATGACTACCCGTCCGGGCACTCGAATCTTGCGCCGCTCGGTCACACTCCAGGTATCACCGTCCAACTCGGCTCGCACCACTTCGGTTGACCTCTGGTTGTGAACGCGCTTGGTCAGGACCGCTCGATGGTCGCGCACGGCGAAACCGTCCGGGTCACGTACGGGGCTGGGCCAACTGGTCACCTCACCGGTCGACGGGGTGATCCGCGTCAAGAACGTGCCTCCCCGCCGACTGCCGGAATACCAGATCAGCCAGACCTGGTCCCCCTCGGTGGCAGCGGTGCATCCCTCCAAAGGCACGTCAGGAAGGCGACCTCCCGGAGCCCAGGTTGCCCGACCATCGGCACTCCAGCCGGCAAGACCGGCTGCAGACTCCGGATGCCCTCCATAGATGCCTTCGTCTCCGTAAGCCGTCCAGATCGATCCCTCGCGATCGGTCACCAGAGCAGGGATGTCGTCGCCGATGCAGAAGGTGGCTTCTTGGTCACCACTTTCCAGAGAGAACACCACGGCGTTCGGGCTCCATGCTCCCGACTCCTCCTTGCCCGCTCGACCGCTTGCGATGAGAAGCCGGGCCTCCGGGAGAAGAGCGATGTGGCTCGGCCTGACCGGGACGTCCTTGATCAGTCGACGTTGAAGCGACCCGTCAGCCTGGCGAATCACGAGCACCGCATCGAAGGGGACCTGCGGGCCCCATCCCACCCAACCCTTCACGTAGCGGCTTCGGCGTAGGCACTGCCGATGGACGAGCAGAACAGCCAGCTCCCCCGCCGGGCCAACGGTCCACCACAGAGGGCGTCGTCCCGCCCAAAGGTCCGTTACGGACGGCTTCCAGACCCTCTGCACGTCGACCGTCGACATCACATCCCCCCTGCTTTCAAATGCAGCACCCGAACGTAAGTGCTGATGAGAGCAGTGTATTGATGCCAGAACCAGGAACCGCCCCCGCGTCGTTCGACTGCCCCGCGGTGGGCTCACAGACGCTATTCCGCACAGTCGAATATCCGAACCTGCCGATACTGGCGAAGAAGACCCGGAAGACCGGGTACATCGACCACTGCCAGGCGGTCCGCCTCGACGACGAAGGCACGGCCACCAAGGAGGTCACCGGGCCCGGCAGCGCGTGGATGGAGCTGGACGCCGCACTGCACCGCGCGATCGGTGTTGGCGCCGCCGCCGTCACTGTCTGGCTGACCACCCGCCCCGGTGCCCGCCGGTGACCCGCACCCGCCTGGACCGAGTGCGCGCTGCCGCCGGCATCGCCAAGCTCGCCCTCCAGCAGATCGAGGACGACCTCACCGGTGAGATCGGAGCCCAGGAGCTCGCGCAGGTCCTGCGCGAGCTTCACCACGAGGGCCACCGCCAGGACGGCGTCTTCGGCTCCCTCGCGCAGCTGCTCACCGTCGCGGCGCAGGCCGCCGGACGGATCGAGCCGGACGGCGACGGTGAGATGTCGTGCCCGCTGCACGAGGCCGCAGCCCTCATCACCGAGAACGCCAGCCTCCAGACCTACTACGCCACCCGTGCCCTTGACCCGCAGGGAGAATCCGCATGAAGACCTTCCGCCTGGACAACGCACTGCCCGTCGACACGACGATCCCGGAGCCCTCGCTGGTCTGCCTGATCGGCGCGGCCGGTTCGGGCAAGTCGACGTGGGCCGCCACCTGGCCCCACACGCAGGTCCTGGAGCTCGACAGGTTCAGGGCCCTGGTCAGTGACGACGCGGGATGCCAGGAGTCGACCGAGGACGCGGTGTTCGCGCTCCAGGCCGTCCTGGAGGCCCGACTCGCCCGCCGCAGGATGACGGTCGTAGACGCGACGAACAGCGAGAAATCCGTGCGGGCCGGCCTGATCGCGACCGTCCGCCGCCACGGCGTTCCCACGGTCGCCCTGGTCGTCCCGACTCCGCTCTCCGTGTGCGTCGCACGCCAGGAAGGCCGGCCCGCGAACCGGCGCGTGCCCGAGCCGGTCGTCCGCGCGCAACACACCGCGATGGTCGACGCGTTCCCCGGCCTGCCCGCCGAAGGGTTCGACCACGTCGTCGTCGCGGAGAACCTCTACCGCCTCCAAGCGCTGCTCCAACCGCTCAGCGACGCCCGGCGCGCGGAGCTCGGCTGGGACGACGGCGCGGGCCTGGGCGACCTGCTCCTGGTCCGCCGTATCTTCGGCCCCGAGATCCTGCGGATGTGGCGCTGGCGCGACAACTCACCGCTTGCCGGTGGTGACCGCGTCGCGAAGATCCGGCTCGGAGCCGACCGCATCGTTCTTGCCCTGCGGACCGACGTCGACGGGACGGGTGACGTGGGCTTCGAGGTCCTGGTGGGCTGCGCCTTCGATGACGAATGCGAGGGCCAGGCGTGGGCCCCGGCCTACAACGTCACCGACCTCCTGCGTGCCCTGACCGGCGAGCTGATGAACGACCCTGACGTGCGCTGCACCATCCACGGTCACCACGGCGACGACGACCAGGACGACGACCCCGAGGGCCGCGCCGACCTCGAAGAGTAGGCCATGGAAGCGATCCGCGAATGACGGCCCCGACCCCGGCGTGCGGCTGGGACCGGGCCGTCTTCCGGTGCGGCCGGTGCGGGGCGGAGCACACCGCCACCACCGAGGCCGACTACCTCAAGGCCGTCGGCGCCCACGCCGTGTGGGGCCGGCTCAACCCCACCGAGCGCGACGGCCTCGCCTCGACCCTGCGCACGATCCTGGCCGCACCCGAACTCGCCGCACAGCTCCTGGCCCTCGCCGACCGGCAGCAGGCGGACAGCCAGTGATCCGCACCGCACACCCTCCCCACAGCAACCGACACCTCTCCCTGGAGGACCGCATGGCACGCAAGCCCAAGCCCGTCACCTGGTACATCGCCACCCCCGCCGACGGCATCATCGAGAGGTCCCGCGCCGCGGGAACCCTGGTGAACCTCGCCGCGTCCGTCGGCGAGGTCATCGACCACCCCCAGCCCTGCATCAACCTGTGGTTCGACGAGAGCCCCTTCTCGTACTTCCGCATGGTCAAGCGCGTCGGCGAGGCACTGGAAGACACCGGTATCTGGCCCGTCACCTGGCCCGTGCGGCTGTGGATCGTCCAGCCGCTCGGAGAGACCGGCAACTGGAGCCAGCGCTACTACCCCTACCGGCTGCTCTCCCACCAGATCCGCGTGCTGGAGGAGACCGACGCCCACATCGCGCTCGGCCCCGCCGGCCGCGACGTCCTGAACGTCATCCAGCAGGAGATCCCCGAGCGGGCCGCACGCTGGGCCGCCGACTGGGACGCCGACCCCGAGGGCATGCGTGAGCGGAAGTGGGACTGGGAGCAGTGCGGCGGCCGCACCCGCGGCAGCGGCCGGTGGGCGGAATCTCTCGCCCTGGCTGTCTCGCGCAACCACCGCGAGTCGGCCGCCCAGACCTGGATCGAAAACCTTGCGCAGAACACCGTCGACCAGGCCCTCGCCGGCACCGACGCCAGCATGATGGCCCGCTGCTACGCCTACAGCCGCGCCACCGGCTGTGCGGTCGCCGCCCAGTACCAGGCCCGCTTCGAGCCGTACGTCCTGGACGCGCTGCGCGGCGTGGGCCTCGACTCCCCCGCCCCGGCCATGGCCGCCTGACCTGCACGAACAGAAAAAGGCATCCTCAAAAGATGCCAAGCCCTAGAAATGCATCCTTTGAGGATGCATTATGGATGTGCGGGGGCCGCCCGGCCCCCGCACTCTCCGACCAAGGAGCCTGCCTTGACCACCTCCCAGACCTTCACCGCCACCGCCGCCGGCGCCGTGTGGACCGACATCATCAGCCACGTCGGCACCGTCAACGTCAGCGTCGACCCGACCCTCAAGCACGCCGTCATCACGGTGAGCACGGACGACGACGACGGCCCGCTCGCCGACGCGGTCCGAGGCGCGACCAAAAGCGAGAGCCGCTACCAGAACCTCGACTGCGTCACCGTCCGCGTGCCGGAGGCCGAGGGAAACACGATGACGATGGGCAACTCCACCTACCGCTTCAGCGGCGGCAACATGGTGGTTCGTCAGAACTTCGGCGTCATCCGCGGCTCCGTGACCGGCATGGCCATCGCAGACGGCGACATCACCATCGGCGGCCACAAGGTCGTTTCGGACGGGATGGTCGTCGCCGAAGCGGGCACCGTCGTCTCCGGCGGCGGGATGGGCACCATCACCGTCGACGTGAAACTGCCCAGCGACCAGTCCTCGGTCCGGCTGGAGACCACCAGCGCCGACATCACCGTCCACGGCGACCTCCAGGTCCTGGACGTCCACTCCGTCTCCGGCGGCATCGAAGCGCGCGGCGTGCACACCCTGCGCGGCAACACCACTAGCGGCGACTTCGAGGTGGACCGGGTCGACGCCCGCGTCGACGTCAACTCCGTCTCCGGCGACATCGAGATCGGCGCCTACAGCGGCACCGAGTTCCGCGCCAACACCGTCTCCGGCCACGTCCACGTCAGCGCGACCCCGGCCGCCACCGGCTCGATCGACGCCAACACGGTCTCCGGCAACGTCACCACGCGCGGCACGGGCCACCTGCGCGAGCGCGTGGGCACCGTCTCCGGCAAGCACCGCCGCCGGTGACTCCGCCCCGGGGCGGCCGCCAGGTCGCCAAACTCACCGGCCGCCCCGGGCCTCCCATCCCACTCCAAACGGAGCGGGGGGCACAGACATCGTCCCTCGTATCCCACTTGGAGCAAGCCATGCCCCCCCGACCCGATGAGCAGGCCCGCACCGAACTGCGCGACCTGGTCGCCCAAGCAGCCCAGCATCGCGACACCGAACGCGAGCGGATCGAGACCGAGTTCTGGCAGGAGATCGACCGCCTGCAGGCCCGGTACCACGGTGCCCAGCAGGACATCGCCGACGAGCTCGGTATCAAGCGCAACCAGATCCTGCGGCAGACCAAGCGCTACCGGCCTACCGCCCAGGACACTGCCAACGACTGACGGAGAAACCCACATGAGCGAGACCACCGAGACCATCAGGGCCGTCCCCGCCGCCCTGCGCGGCTGGTCGGTGAGCTGGCCGCAGTACGTGCCGACCGATGTCACGCCTCCCGAACTGCTCCCCACGGCCCTGGCCCACCAGGTGCCCGACTGGGCCGAGGCCGCTCCCACCCCGGCCGACGTCCCGGACTGGGACCGGCGCCAGGCCGACGCGCTTGTCCCCTACCGGCTCGACGGGCAGGGACGGCCGCTGAACCCGCACGGACGCACCGGCCGCACCGGCCGGAACCTGGGCCGGTGGGGCGAGAACGCCGCCGCCGACCCGATCGTCGTCGCGGGCACCGGCCGGCACCGCCAGGTCCTCCTGATCACCCGCGACGACATCCTGGTGGAAGCCATCCCCGGCGGGATGGTCGATCCGGGCGAGACCGCCCCGGCCGCCCTGGTGCGTGAGCTTCGCGAAGAGACCGGTGTGGACCTGGCCGGCCACCGCCCCGTCATCCTCGGCCGGGACCTCGTGGACGACTGGCGCAACACGGATTACGCCTGGGTCGCACATCCACCAGCGCGCTCTACCAGCTGCCCGCCACCGTGACCGCTGTCGCGGGCGACGACGCGGCTGGGCTTGATCCGCTTTGACGGACATTCGAGATCAGGGGTTCGTCCCCGGGAGGATGTCCATCATGGAGAGCATGGGGAAGAAGAAGCCTCGGCGCCCTCGTCGATCGTTCACGCCGGAGTTCAAGGCCGAGATCGTCGGGCTGTGCCAGCGGGGTGACCGCTCGGTCGGCCAGGTCTCCAGAGACTTCGAACTGACCGAGACCGCGGTGCGGGACTGGGTGAAGCAGGCCGAGGTCGACGCGGGCGAGCGCAACGGGCTGACCAGCAGTGAGCGCGAGGAACTGGCCGCGTTGCGGCGGGAGAACCGCCGGCTGCGTGAGGATGTCGACGTCCTCAAGCGGGCCACAGCTTTCTTCGCGAAGGAGACCCGGTGACGGTGCACCCGTTCATCGAGGCGGAGAAGCAGGCAGGTCACAGCGTCAAACGGGCGTGTGAGCTGATGAAGGTCTCCCGGACCGCCTTCTATGCCCGCCGCTCCGGAATGCCCGGCCCCCGTGCGGTGCGGGATGCCGAGCTGACCGAACGGATCACCGAGGTCCATGCAAGATCACGCGGGACCTACGGCGCCCCGGGCGTGCATGCCGTGCTCAAGCGTGAGGGTGCCGGGTGCGGCCGTCGTCGTGTCGCACGACTGATGCGGGCCGCCGGGCTGCGGGGCCGGCACCGCAGACGACGGCACGTGACCACGATTACCGATCCCGGGGCTGCCTTCCGTCCTGACCTCATCGTCCGGGACTTCCGGCCCGACCGCACCGGGCTCGATGCCCGCTGGTGCGGCGACATCACGTATGTCCCGACGGAGGAGGGCTGGCTCTATCTGGCCACGGTCATCGACATCGCCTCCCGGCGCGTGGTCGGCTGGGCAACCGCCGATCACCTGCGGACCGAGCTGGTTGCCGAGGCGCTGACAGCCGCCTGCCGGCAGCGTCGCCCCACCCAACCCGTGATCTTCCATTCGGACCGCGGCTGTCAGTACACCAGCCAGCAATTCGCCGCCCTGGCAGCCCGGTTCGGGGTCCGGCTATCGGTCGGCCGCACCGGCCAGTGCTGGGACAACGCGCTCGCAGAGTCGTTCTTCTCAACCATCAAACGCGAACTGCTCGGCACCTCCGCCTGGCCCAGCCGGGCCGCCGCCCGCACCGCGATCTTCGATTTCATCGAAGGCTGGTACAACTTGCACCGACTGCACAGCAGCCTCGGCTACCTCAGCCCCGCCGAGTACGAGACCGCACTCGCAGCCTGATCACCACACCAATGGTGTCCGTCAAAGCGGAACAAGCTCACTCTCCATGTGGTCGAGAAGTACGAACACGGACGTCAGGGGCGTGATGTTGGCATCTCGGGCAGGCATGTCGCCCCATGCCCCGCCGAGGGAGTCCCGTTGGCACTCCGCACTCGCCGGCGATCCCGAAAGAAAGCCATCTTAGATTCAACCGGTCAGAGCAACAGTGCTGGTTGAGGACGGTATGCATGGCGAAAATGGGTCGGCCGGGGATGTCGGACGAGATGAAGGCCGACTTGTGGCGGCGGTGGAGGGCTGGGGAGTCGATCAGTGTCATCTCTCGGCAGCTCGGCAAGCCGCCTGGCTCGGTGTTCACGGTCCTCAAGCACCACGGGGGGATCGCTCCCGGCTCGCGCAAGGCCCGCGCGGGAAGCTTGACCTTGGGCGAGCGCGAGGAAATCTCACGCGGGCTGTGCGCCGGCCAGTCCTACCGATCTCTGGCCGCCCTCCTGGGACGTGCGGTGTCGACGATCAGTCGCGAGGTCGGCAACAACGGCGGACGTGACGCCTACCGGGCAATTGCCGCTCAGGAAAAGGCACTTGACCGTGCCCGTCGACCGAAACAGTGCCTCCTCGCCCGCGAGCCCGTACTGCGGCAGACGGTGCTGACCCTTCTCAAGGAGGAGTGGTCGCCCGAGCAGATCGTCGGACACCTTCGGCTGCACCACGGGGACGATCCGAACATGCAGATCACTCACGAGACGATCTACCGGTCGATCTACACCACCCGCTGGAAGGTGGTTCCGCGAGAGCTGTGCAAGCGGCTTCGTACAGGCCGCCCGATCCGGAAGAACAAGCGCCACACGGTGAAAGGTCAGTGGCGTTCGCAGATCATCGACGCCCGCCCGATCGACGAGCGGCCCCAGGCGGCGGAGGACCGCAGCGAGCCAGGACACCTGGGAGGCGATCTGGTCATCGGCTCGAACAACAGCCAGGTCGCCACGTTGGTCGACAGGCAAACGCGCTTCCTCACTGTGGTGAAGCTCGCCAGCCGTCATACTGCTGTGGTCATTCCCGCCCTGGCGGACACCTATGAACGCATGGACTCCCGTCTACGCGCCACGCTGACCTGGGACCGGGGCATGGAGTTGGCAGGTCACAAGGGCTTGACCGCCGCTACGGGTGTTGACGTGTTTTTCGCGGCTCCGCGGAGCCCCTGGCAGCGCGGCACCAACGAGAACACGAACAAACTCCTCCGGCAGTACCTGCCGAAGGGAACGAACCTGTCGACGTTCAGCCAGGACGATCTCGATGCCATCGTGACGAAGCTCAACAACCGCCCGCGCAAGTGCCTGGGGTTCCGCACGCCAGCCGAGAGTGTTGCCTTGACCGGTTGAATCTAAGATGACTTGCTTCATAACTTTCGTTGAACGCAGCGCGCAGCCCGTTCAACGAGCGGGCTAGTTCACCCCAGGCATCTTTTCCCATGCCGGATGACGATAGGGACAGTAGAAGAGTCCTGCTTGGAATATCGCGCAACCCGGCTCATAGAACGACACACCCGCCGAGCGGCAGGATGGGTGAATGGCGATGAGCGAGACGGAACTGCTGGCCCTTCTGCGTGAACTCGATGACCCCGGGCGGCTGGAGTGGCCGCTGAACTACGACCGCGCCGCGGCCAGCCTCGCGTTCGGCGGGTTGGTGCGCCGGCTCGAGACGGACTTCGGGGTCCAGTGCGAGTTCGAGCAGGACACGCAGGGCTCCAGCGAGTACGGGCGTGTTCGCGTGCCGGCGAAGGCGACAATCTGCGGGACGCGGATCGTGGTCTGCGTGAGCAAGTTCGGTTCCCTCGCCGAGGTCTGTGCCGACAACCCGGGGGCCTACTTCGGCACGGATGACGCCCGAGAGGAAGGTGCGCTGGACCTGGCCGACCTCGCCATCGTGGAGCGGGCGCTAGCCGAACTTGGCTACGTGAGCGTCCCCGAGGGGCTGCTGGAAAGCGACTATGAGGGCCCCACCGCCCTGGAGCACTTCGAAGCGCGGCCCACTTGGTGGACGCGGTTCTTCGGCTATATGTGATCTGTATGACGGTGTCCCCTCCAGAGCTGGAGGGGACACCGTCATATGATCGTGGAGGCGCAGGTGCGTGATTACGGGTTTTCTCCAGCTCAGCAGAACGAGACCTGGAGACGCTGGCACGAGGGGCAGTCGTTCAGCTTGATCGGCCGGGAGGGGCCAGGCCGGACCGGCGAGGAGTGTTCGCCGGTCCGGCACCGCACATCATGCCTCGCCGCTGTTCCGGCCGGTGTGGTCGGGGCAGTCGCTCTCACGGGTGAGAACGACCTACCCTCGTTGCCTCGCGGGGGTGAGGTCCGTTGGGCACGTCATGCGAAAGATCATGTGTGCTGCGGTCTCCGTGATGGCTCTGGGATGTCTGGGGCAGGCCCCCGCGAACGCCAGTGGGACCGCTGATGACGGGCCGGTCGGTATCGGGGTCATCGGGGAAGGGCTCCGGGTGCGGGAGGTCCGGGCGACCTTGGACGGTTGGGAGGCCGGCGCGCGGGCGCGGGTCAGTCTCTGGAAGGGCGGTAGCTACGTCCGGATGGTGCGGGCGTGGAAGTACACCTCCTCCAAGGAGGCGCGCGGCTACCGGCACGAGTACGCGGCATGGAAGATCAACCAGAACTTCCCGCACCGTTCCCAGCTCTGCGTGGAATTCAGGGGCCACGACCGGAGGCCCTGCGTCACCATCAAGCGCTGAGCGCTCCACCTGCAACGGCGTTGCCCGCCCCGGGGCCCTCCGGGGCGGGCAACGCCGTTATAGCGCCCAGCAGGTCAGCCGGAGGCGGGCAGGACCGGCTCGCCGATGTGGTGGTACTCGGCCTCTACACCGCTCTCGCCGCCCCACGCGGTCCAGACGCGTTCGTACGTCGAATGCCCCGCACCTGAAGGTGCGGGGCATTCGGGGGTCCTGCCGTTCATGGGGGCGGAGCGGGCAGGTGCCTGCCTGGGTAACGACCGGCTGCGGGGCCGGTCACGGGCGAGGCCCGGCCTCCGCGACCTGGGAACTGAAATCTCCCGTGCGGTGGCCCAGAGCGCGGTTGGCGCACGGAACACTTCAGTTTCGCCAGCTTCCCGCCGATCGGCGGGAAGCTGCGGCTTGCTGACCTGCCCTGATGCTGCCTCAGGAATGCGTACGGTGCGCGCTCCTTCCGGGCGGGGTGGTCAGAGGTGTGTCCAGGGCGTCTAGGTGGGCCAGGAGGAGGCGGGCCAGGTTGCGGGCGTGGTCGCAGCCGGCTGGTTGCCGGGGTGTGCTTTCGTCGCCCGGGTCGCCGGGGTGCGCGAGGTGCCAGGAGTGGACGACGGTCCGGTAGAAGAAGTCGCTCAGCACCGCGTACAGGTCAGCAGTTTCGGGTGCGGGTTCGTACGCGTCGGCCACGGCAGCCGCAGCCTGTCCGATCTCGGCGGCTGCCTGTGAGCGCGCGTCCTGCATGTGCCGTGCGGAGGTCGCCGGGGTGTCCTCGAAGACCTCCATGATCCGGTACAGGCCCGGCGGCCCTTAGAGATTGCCCTCCTTCGCGCGGCGGACCTCCTCCGCGGCTTCCTCGACCGAGCGGGCGGCGGTCAGGCTGATCACCTCGGAGGCTCCGGGGTGCTCCGGGCGGGTGCACCGGGCCAGAACCTGGTAGAATCCCCGCCGCTCGGGCGGCCGTACCCAGCCGGACGCAGGGTGGCCCTGCTCGCGCTCCTCCGGGTCTCCGGCCGGGGTGTACCCGTCGTCGTAGGTGAAGGGCTGCTGAACCACCAGGTTCCGGATACGCCGTAGCTCCGTCATTCGTACCGCTGTCCGGTGTCCGCCGCGACCCGCCGGTGTCTCGTTCTCCTCGGTAGCGATCAGCTCGCCCAACTGCTCGTAGGCCAGACCGGTGACCTCCCGGCGCACCTCCACTCGGATCTCGGCATCGCTGGGCTCTTCATCATGTCGTTCCTCTGCTCGGTGTCGTTGGTGGTCACGTGGTTTTTCCCTGGTCAGTGCGACTGGTGACCCAGTCGGGGTCGCGTACGGGGGTGGGCTCCCGCAGGCCGGCCGGGGGCGTGCGCATGATGCGCCAGCTGGTGCGCGGCGCGGTGAGGACGACGACGGCCTGCCGGCCTCGCCCGCCCCGCGCCCAGCTGCCGGTGTAGCGGACTTGGTCCTCAGCCCAGTAGCCGAGGCGCTGCCAGGGACGTAAGCGGCCCAGGAGGTAGCCCCCGGTGAGGGTGGACGCGATGACGAGGGCAGCGGGCAAGTGATGGGTGCCCATCAGGCGTGGTCCGGGAATTCTCGGCGGGCGATCTCGTCCAGGGTCGCCGCGACGGTCTGCGGGGTGATCTCTCCCGGTGGCGGGGCAAGGGCCGTGAGGTAGGCGGGCGGTCCGTCGACAGGGTCGACGTAGTCGGGCCCCCACATGCTGAGCTGCCAGATCCGGATGGCGTCGAACAGGGCTCCGGTGTACCGGTCGACGAGGTCCTGTGCGGTGCCCTGGGCCAGGGCTGCGGCCAGCGCGGCTCGGGCGTCCGCGAGTTCCCGCCCAGCGGTGGCGAGGTACTCAGCGGCCTTGGGGTGGTCGTGCATGATCAGTTCTCCGAATCGTGGGGTGTGGCGAGCTGCTCGTGCTGCTGGGCGGTGAGGCGATCGCGCCGCTGCTCACCAGTCGTCAGGTGCGCTGCCCACCCACGCGATCGGCAGGCCCTCGCTGTTGCGGCCCCAGTGGGGTTCTTCCATCGAGGTCTCGTGCCCGTCGGGCAGGACGCAGATCCGTCCCCAGCGGCCGTGCTTGCCCGCGCAGACCTCGGTGAGCCGGGCCCGCGTCGCCTTCCGCCACGGGCCTGGTCGTAGCGGTCCTGGAACGGCTGGAGGCGGGCGCGCAGCTCCATGCCGAGCTCTGTCTCCGCCGCCTCTACCTGTGCCCGCGCCTCCTGCACCCCGGGGTCGGACAGCACGAACGAGATGACCTTCTTCGCCTCCGCGAAGGCGCTGGTGCGGGCGTGGTCATGACGCCGCTCCTTCCGCGGCCGCCCATTCCAGCCCGAGGCCGGCCAACGCGGCGAGTTTGTCGGCGGTGAGCTTGGCCCGGCGGGTCTTGGAATTCGCGAGGAATACCCCCAGCTTCACGGGGTGTTCCTCGCCGTCGACGACCACGGTTTCGATGTGGGCTCGGGGTACGGTCACACTTCCGGTCCGGGCCCGGTACTGCTCCAGCGCGAGGACACCCCGCTCGAACGCCCCGGCCGCCACCGCCGTCTTCCTCTTGGCGGCCGGCGCGGGCAGCGGTGTCAGCCCCAGCGCTTCGAGCCGCTGCCGCTGCTCGGGCAGCAGCGCCTTCCACACGGTGTGTTCGCGCTGCCGGTTGATCCAGGCGCCGACGTCGCAGCCGTGGACGACGACACCGGGCAGGACCTCGGTCAGCCCGGCCTCCTCTGTCAGGAGGGCGCGGGCGGTGGCGTAGTGGCGCTGCCACTCCACCGACCATCCCGGGTTCCACTCCGGGTCAATGGCTTCCAGCGCCGCCCGCCGTTCCCCGGCCCTCTCCTCGTCCTTGCCGAGCCCGCCGGCCTTGCGCAAATTGGCGAGCCACTGACCGACCGCCACCCCCTGGACCACGGCGTCCTTCGGAGCGGCGAGACTGCCGTGCGTGGCGTGGTAGGCGCGAGCCGCGGTGAGGTTCTTCCAGAATCCGGCGTCCGCGACCGACCACACCATGCCCAGCTCGTTCAGGAGATCGGCCCGCCAGGCTTTCAGCGTGCCGAGCCGGAAGGCGCGGCGCTGCTCGCTGACCCATGCGCCCAGCGCATACGTGATGCCGTCCTCGCCCCGCTCCACGGACACGTCGAGCGGTACCTGGGCGTCGCCGTGCTCGCTCACCCAGTGGCGCAGGGCGTTGTATCCGGTGAGCCAGACCTCGGAGTCGGGATGCAGGACCCGGGTCCGCAGGAACAGGGCGACGTCCCCGGGATCGCGGGGGAGGAGGAACCGCAGCAACGGCACCCCGGCGCCCGCGTGTTCCCCCTCGGCCGCGTCGTCGTCCGTACCGGCCTCTGCGGCTTCCTCTGCCGTCTCCTCGCCCGTGGGGCCCTTGGTGCCGGCCGCCGCCTCGATGTCGTGGTCGGCGTCTTCCTCCTGGACGTCGTCGCTGTCGGCGCCTTCCTCGCGGACCGGATCGAGTGCGACCACGGACGTGGCCCGGCCCCGGGCGGTCGTGGTGCTCAGCGCCATGCGCTCGATGGCTCGCTCGTCATGTGCCCTGAGCCCCTGGAGAACAGTGACCAGGCTGCGGTAGCTGGGGGACGCCATCATGTCGGAGGGGTCCTCGCCCGGCTCCAGGAAGACGGGGACGATGATCCGGCTGACCTTGCCCTCGCCGGGGTCCTGGCGCAGGCCCCGCCCGATGATCTGGACGATCTCCACGGGCGAGCTGCGGGTGTCGGCGAAAACGACCGCGCCGACACCTCGCTTGCCCCGGATGTCGACGCCCTCACCGAGCACCCGGCAGCTGGACAGGAACGACAGGTCGGTCACCCACCCATCCGCGTCCAGACCGTCCGCGTACCGGCCCAGGACCTGTCGGCGGTGCGCGGCGGGGTGCTCGCCGCACAGCCAGTCAGCACCGACCCGCCCCGGGTAGGCGACGGGGTCTGTCGCGTGGAGCTCGGCCGCTGTCTCCGGCAGTGCGCAGGCAAATGCCATCGCATCCAGGGTCCGGGAGTGGAACGTCATGTATGACCTGCCGCCCGACTCGTCCGCGTGCTTGAGCAGGGCTTCTTGCAGCGCGGCGAGACGCCGGCCCCGCCGCTCCTCCACGGTGGCGTCCGGTCCGGGTGCCTGCGGGTCCCGGATCTCCAGGACGTCGATCTCGAACCGCGCCAGGACGCCGCGCTCGACGCTCTCCATCAGCCCGAACTCGAACAGCACCGGGCCATACAGATCGACGTCGTCCATCGACGCCACCAAGCGCCCGCCGGTCTCGTCCGCGCCGGCACTGCTGGGCGCGGCCTCCCACAACCGGGGGGTGGCCGTCATGTACAGCCGTCGCTCCGCAGGGATGCGCGCCTGGTCGTGGACGGACGCCCACGCCTTCGCGGCATCTCCGGAAGTTCTGTGGGCTTCGTCGATAACCAGCAGGTCGAAGGGGCGCATCCGCTGCCCGTACGAGCCGCGCAGCGCGCGTTCCAGCACGCCCGGTGCCGCGCTGTCCTCCTCGTCGTCCTGGTCGTCGTCCAGGCCCTGCGGGGACAGGCTCGCATACGTCGCGAACACCAGCGCCGACCCGTCCTGCGCCCCGGTCCACAGGGCGAGCTGGGTGGGGTTGGTCGTGCACCGTACGTCGAGTGCGTCCAGCAGCGGATCGGCGCCGAGGCTGCACACCGCGACGGCCGGGGCGGTGTGTCCGACCGCCCGCCACGCCTCGACGGTCTGCGTCAGCAGGTCCAGCGTCGGGACGAGCACGCCGACCATGCCGTGAGGAACCATCCGCAGCGCGGCCACTGCCGCTGTGATCGTCTTGCCCGAGCCGGTGGACATGTGGACCTGCCCGCGCTGCCCCTGGGTGGGCACGGAGCCGTCCACGGGGAGGGCCAGGCCCTCGATGATCGAGTCCACGGCCTCGACCTGATGCGGCCGAAGCGAGATCGCGCCCTGCATATCCACCACTCCCCGAGATCAACGGCATCCGAAGCACCGGACGCCGTTGCTTGCCGCATCGCCGTTTCGTTGTGCTGATAACGACCGTAGCGCGCTCGCATAAAACTTGGTCACTGGACGTCCAATCTGATGCCGGAAGTCGTCCAAATGCGCTAGGGTCGCGGCATGAGCCAAGAGAACAGCGTCGAAGCGCTCCTCGAAGAAGCACGGCTGAACGCCTCTATCCCGCCCCCCGCCGAACGCCAGCGCCTGCGAGAGGCCGCGAACCTGTCCCGCGCCCAGGTCGCCGCAGCCGTCGGTGTCGGGCGCACCACGGTCGCCAACTGGGAGACCGGACACTCCGAGCCGACCCCGCCCGGACGACTGGAGTACCTGCGCCTACTGAAGGGCCTCGCGGAGATCTACCCGGCCGCCCCCGCACCCGCAGCCATCCCGGAACCCACTGCGGATCCCGCCCCCGTCCCACCCGCGTTCGTCGCGGCCCCGGAGACGCTGCGCGGCCCGGACGGGCGCGCCATCGAGGGAGACCCCGGCCCGTGTATCCGGTGCGGCATCGAGACGACCTATCAGTCGACGGACGGCCGCCCCCTGCACTCCGGAGCGATGTGCCAGCCCGCCGGCCCCGCTGCCACCGCTCCGGCCGCCCCTGCGCCCCCGCCCGTCTCACCGACTCCGGCGCCCGTGCCCAACAGGCCGCAGCGCCGCGCCCGCAGTGCCGCCCGCGCCCAGGCCGACACCACCCTGCTCATCAGCCGCGCCGTCCAGGAGGAGGCCGAGCGAGCCGGTGGGGACGAGGAAGCCGCGCTCAAGGCGCTGATCAAGCGGGCGATTCCCGATGTAATGCACCTGTTCAACGAGACCCGGGCCACGGGCCGTTACGACTACACCGCCTACCCGGCCCTCCCCGACATCCTCAAGAAGCGCTCCAAGAAGGGCCCCGACCAGATCTGGGAAGCCCGCCCCCGCTTCCACCACCCCGGCTACTCCCTGCGCGCCCCGGGCGACATCAAGGTCACCGCCCTGGACGTGAACGCCGCCTACCTGTCCGCCCTCAAGTGCTGGCTGCCGATCGGAAAACTCGAGCACAGCACCGGCTCGGACGGTGTCGAGCCGAAGCGCTCCGGGGTCCACCTGGTCACCCCGGGCGAGTGGTCGCACCCGCATCTGCCGGACCCGATCGGTGACCGCGATGAGCCCGGCGCCCTGTGGGTCACCAACAGCACCCTGCGGCTGCTCCAGCGCCTGTCGGGTCCGAAGTACGGCCTGACGGAGGCTCCGGTCATCCACGAGTCGTGGACCTCCGGTGCGACGGAGAACTTCCTGGACGCGCTGCGCAAGCTGCTGTCGGCCGCCCGGGACGAGGCGATCGAGAACCGGGACACGCTGACCCTGGAGTACGTCAAGGCGATGTACAGCAAGTTCATCTCGACGATGGGAGAGTCCATCCACAACCGGGAGATGGTGCGCCCTGACTGGATGCACATCATTCACTCGCAGGCCTACGCCAACCTGTGGGGCAAGGCCTACAAGGCCCACCAGGCCGGGCTCGATGTCATCGCGATGATGGGCACCGACGAGCTCCACGTCACGGGCGACTGGCGGAAGGTGTTCCCCGAGGGCCGGGGCGTGGCCCAGATGAAGGTCAAGCACAGTGACGCCAAAGCCTCCGGTGAGTACACCGTCGGCACGGTGGCCCGCTGATGGCCGGCCGCTGGATGGACCTGGGCATGTTCAACGCCCGGGGCATCCCGGGCGCGGACGCCCTCGGCATCGCCATCGAGCAGATGGTCACCGGCATCGCCTCACCCGTCGACAGCGAACGCGGCCTCGCCGCCCGCCTGTCCTACCTCACCAAGACGGATGCCGGATACGAGGCGATGGACCGCGCCGGCATCCACGTCTCACCCCGCACCCTCATGGCCTGGCTCGCCGAAGAACGCATTCCGAACAAGGCGAACCGGTCCCGGCTGGATGCCGCGTACTGGGACCTGCGCCGCCGCAACGTGGCCGCCGATCTGAAGAAGCGTCTCAACAACAACGGTCGCGGCACCCGCATCGAAATCAACCCGGTGGACCAGTCCCGCGTAGAGGGCAGGCACCAGCGGGACCTCTCCAACCGCAGCATCAACGTGCGCGGCAGCGGCATCTGGGACCGCGCCGTCGACGCCTGGATGAACGACGACGTCCAGGAGCTCGACGCCATCTGGGACGACATCATCCAAGACCTCGGATCCGAGTACGACGCGTACGCCAACGTCTCCTCCATCGGCTGGGCCGCCTGAGCAGAGACACAAGCGCCCCTGTCCCTGGCATTGGAGCTGCCAGGGACAGGGGCGCTTCGCATAGTAGTCGGAGCCATGAAGCAGCCTTATTGCTGAGCTGCGCAGACACATGAAGCGGCCCCGCCAATCGGCAGAGACCGTCTCGTTCAAGAGCGACGGTCCAGCGCCTTCCCCTCGAAGAACAAGAAGCCCTCTTTCCCTCGAAGACCGGGAAGACGTGGGCCGTGGCGCCGCTACCTCAAGTATCCCCCGACACCGCGCCCCGCCCAGAGCTACGCCACCGCGTACGTGCATTATCTCGGGTGCGGATTAACTGTCAGGCAAGTAGGTCAAGTACCGAATTCAGGGCTTGTCTGGCAGGTATCCAAGGGCTTGTCAGGCAAGTTGGTCATGTGAGAGAGACAGCGAAGGTGTCTGGGGAGATCCCGGCGGACTTGGCGGCGTTCTCCCGGTTCTTGCCTGTCTTCACGGCGCGGGCGAGAGCGTCGATCAGGTCCGGCGTCAGCTTGGAGGGGCGGCCGCCGTTCGAGGAAGCGCAGAGGTGTTCGTCACGCGGCGGCGGAACGTAGACGCCATCGCGGCCCTGGGCCCGCCTGCAAGGCACCACAATCTGCTCATGCCTGACTGGATGCCTTCATGGGGCACGACCGCGCTGATCGCCATCGCGACGTCCCTTCTCACCCTGATCGTCTCGGGGCGCTACGTCTCGCCCCTACTCGAAGTCCGCAACCGACGTTTTCAGGCGAAAATGCAGGCGCGAGAGAGATTCCAGGCCGACATGCTCACCGGGCGCTGTCACGTTGTTGACTGCGTGAGTCTCTGACGGCGCGTCGGGATGTGGTGGGGGCCGGGTTTCGGGCTGGTGCTCAGGCTTCGGCGGGTCGGCCGGCGACGCCGGTGGCCTGCTCCCAGATGGCGAAGCGGGTGGTCATCTCGGTGCGGTAGTGGGCGGCGGTCATCAGGTGGCGGCGGGGTCGGAAGTGGGGTGAGATGCCGCTGAACGCGGACAGGAATTGCTGGGCTCCGCCGACGCTGCGGAAGCCTTTCATCGCGCGTTCGCGCTGCCTCGTCGGCTGGTGACTGTTCTCGGCCCGGTTGTTCAGGCCCTTGTGGGCACGGTGCTCGGCCGAGGGCATCACCTCGCGGTGGGCCGCGCCGTAGGAGCGCAGCTTGTCCGTGACGATCACCCGCGGCACCGTACGGGTTTTCTTGAGCAGTGTTCGGAAGAACCGCCTGGCCGCAGCGGTGTCCCGCCGGTTCTGCACGAGGATGTCGAGCACGTTTCCGTCGGCGTCGACGGCCCGCCACAGGTACTTCCGCTCTCCGTTGATCTTGATGAAGATCTCGTCCAGGTGCCACTTGTCACCGGGCCGGGGCTGTCGGCGGCGCAGCGCGCCGGCATAGGCCAGCCCGAACTTGGCGCACCAGCGGCGGACCGTCTCGTAGGAGACGAGCACGCCGCGCTCGAGCATCAGCTCCTCGACCTCACGGAAGCTGAGCGGGAACCGGAAGTACAGCCACACGCAGTGCGCGATGACCTCGACCGGGTACCGGTGCCCCTTGTACGACGGCGGCGTGCTGTCCACGGACGCCCCCTCCCCGGCATGACCAACTCGAAGATCATCCCACCCGGTCGGTCAACGTGACAGTGCCCGCCGCCGTCCTCATCCGCGCAGCGACCACCTGCGCGATCCCGACAGGCCACTCAGCGCGGCCCGAGGCCCGAGTTCAGCCATGGTGGCCGTCGGGCCCCCTGCTGCCGTGCCTGTGGGTTTCGCTGTGGTGGGGTGGTGGCCGGTGCTGTGGCGTGTTGTCGTCATCGGGGAGGCCGATCAGTTCCTCGACGTCGAAGATCCGTGCGATCGGTACGTCGGTACTGCTGTGGGCGATGATCGAGAAGGCGATGGTGACGGCGATCAGGGTGAATGCCTTCTCGCCTTGTGGGATGTCGGCCTGGAGTACCAGCAGTCCGTAGACCACCGAGGCGAAGCCCTTGGGGCCGAACCAGGCCGCGGTGAGTTTCTCCTTGCGGTTGAAGTCGGTGCCTGCCAGGGACAGCAGCAGGGAGGCCGGGCGGATGAGGACGATGGACAGGATCGCCACCGCGTAGCCGCCGATCGGCAGGTCGCCGAAGAGGTGCGGGGTGAGCAGGGCGCCGAAGACCAGCAGTGCCGCGAACTTGGCCAGCTCAGCCAGGGCTCCCCCCAGCGGCTCGAAGGCGTCCTTGGCCTCGGGTGCGAGCGCGGCGATCACCGCGCCGGCCGAGAACGCGGCCAGATAGGGATTGGCGTGGGTGAGATGGCAGGCCGCGTACAGGATGACTCCGACCGCCAACGGCAGCAGGGGCTGCAGCCGGGGTTCCGCGCCCAGCAGCCGGAAGCGGACCAGCCAGTGCACCAGCGACGGCAGGGCCACGCCGAATAGCAGCCCGAGCAGGAGCTCACCGGCGATCGGGGCGAAACCGACGTCCTCGGCGTGGCCGGCGGGAGCGGCGGCCGCGATGAAGACCAGGACGAACGGCAGCGCGAGACCGTCGTTGACGCCGCTTTCGATGTTGAGCAGCTGCCGCAGCCGTGCGGGGACCTCCTTTCGGCCCACGATGGCTGAGGCGAACACCGGGTCGGTGGGCGCCAGCACCGCGCCGACCAGGAAGGACGTCGTCCAGTCCAACCCGACGAGGAAGTGCGTCAGCAGGGCGACACCGAGGAAGGCCAGTGGCATGCCCAGCCCGAGCGCGCGGGCCGGGTTGCGCCAGGCCCGGCGCAGGGCCGGCAAGGAGACGTGCATGCCGTCGGTGAACAGCACCGCGAAGAGCGCCAGGTCGGCGGTGACCCGGACGATGTCGCTGTCGGGGGTGATGTGGATCAGGCCGAGGAAGCCGTCGCTGACGAGCGCGCCGCCCGCCAGGAACAGCAGCGAGGTGGACAGCACAGACCGGGCGGCCAGCCCGGACAGCAGCACCGCCACCAGCAGCGCCACACCGAAGACAAAGACGAGTACCACCTGGCATGCTCCCGCTGTCGATCAAACACTCCCGGCCTCGGCCCCTTGAGAGTCTGAGCCTGTCACGTACCCGCCGACGCCCTGGGGCACCGCACGAGCCATCGTTCCTCGTTTTCTCAACCTTTTAGGCACGTGCCCTTTCTGCTTGCTCGTCCGGTCGAACATCCCAGGGGCTGGGGCTGTGCGGCGGTCATGCTTCTGAAAGAGACGGCCGGCGCGGCATGGATCCGAGTGGTCAGGGTCAGGTGCTGTTTTCGGGCTTCTTCGTCTGTAGGCCCGCTTTGCGGTAGGCCGTCAGTCCGGGTGTGGTGGTGACGCCGTGCACCAGGGTGCTGGCGGCGACGACCAGCGTCCCGGCGACCAGTACCTGCGGATCGGCACCGAGCCGGTGGGCCTCCAGCGTCAGATAGAACAGGGCCGAGACGCCGATGGGCCCGAACCAGCCCAGGAAGAGCGCGTCGCGCCAGGTGAGGGACAGGGGGCGCTTCAGGGCGAGCACGACCGGCAGACGACGCAGCAACAGTGCTCCCAGGACCAGCAGCAGACCGCGCCACCAGCCCAGCTCCCCCCATTCCCGCCAGGGAATCATGGCGCCGAACACGACGAACAGCGGCAGGACGGCGAACCGGTTGATTGCCTCATCGATCTTGTTTTCGCCCGTTCGTTCGTCGACCGAACTGGTCGCGTTGAAAACGAGTCCGGCGACGAAGACGGCCAGGACACCGTCGACGCGCAGCAGCCCTGACACGCCGAGCACCAGCAGGGCGAGCATCAGGGTGTAGAGGAGCAGCGGGCCCGGCTGCATGGTGCGGTGTTTTTCGGCGGCCTGCAGTACTTTGCCGCCCAGCCAGCCGATCGCCGCGCCGAGCAGGGTTGCGCCCGCGACCTGCCAGAGGGACTCCAGCACTGCTCCGCCGCCGCTCAGGGGCCCGGTGATCGCGATCGCGGCGAGCACCAGGGGCAGGGCAAGGCCGTCGTTGGCGCCCGACTCAAGGGAGAGCAGTTGCCGGGTACGCGCCGCGACGGTCTTCTCGGCGGGCTCGCCGGTGACGACGCTCGAGGCCAGCACCGGGTCGGTGGGGCACAGGGCCGCACCCAGCAACGCCGCCGTGCCCAGCCCGACCCCGAGAGCGGCGGCCGACACCGCCGTGGTCACCAGCGCCATCCCGGCCATGGCAACGATCAGCAGGATCATCACGGGTTTGGCCTGCGCCCGCACGTTACGGAACCGGTAACGCAAGGCCACCGCCATCACCGACACGGCCAGGAGCAGGCGGCATGTCTCGTGCAAGTCCTCGTGCCCTTCCACCACGGTGGGCAGGTCAATGACACCGAGTCCTGCCGGGCCGAAGGCAACGCCGGTCAGCAGGGCCAGCAGCGGGGCGGTCAGCGGAGCCCGCTGGATGAGCTTCGAAAGAGCGGCCACCACCAGGGCCAGGACACCAACCGTGGTCAGCAGAATATCCAGCATGTAGCTGCGAGTGCCCCGCCGCGATCACGACGTATCGTGTTGATCGCCCCGGCACCCGAACGGTCGTAGCGCGGAACGTTCCACCTTCGGGCAGAGAAGGCGGAGCCACGTCCCGCCTCCTGGGTGCTCCTCTGCTGCCGACGTCGCACCGCGGAACGCCACCTGAGCGTTTGGCGGCCTTTCGGAGCGGCCTTTGCCCGAGAGTCGGCCAGGTCGGCGCTGCTCTTGGCAGTCGATGCACATTACTTCCCGCGTTTCACTCTCGCTTCACCTGCCCGGCTGCTCTTGCAACGGCCTGCGGATGTCCTGAAGAGAGCTGCCGGAGCCGGTCTGGGACCGGCTGAGGACGCTGAAGCTGCCGTCGGTCTCCAGGACCACCGCGGTGACATCCTCGAGGGCACCGATCCCCTGCGAGCGGACCGCCTGGCGCACCTCGCTCTCGGTGACCCGCTGCCGGGCCATCTCATCGGTAAGCATGCGTCCGTCGCACAGCAGCAACGTCGGCTCCGCCTTGATCAGCCGCCGGAATCCGCGGAAATGAACGGCAGTCTTGGCATTGACGAACTGCAGGACCACCAGCAGCGCCAGACCGAGGATTCCCTCGGCCAGGGACACGCTGCGGTTGAGGAGGATGGTGGCCAGTGTCGAGCCCAAAGCCACGGTGACCACCAGGTCGAAGGCGTTCATCTTCGCCAGGGTCCGCTTGCCCGACAGCCGCACCACCACGATCAGTGCCGCATAGGCACACACAGTCACGACCGCCACGCGAAGCATGTCGTACCAGGAGTCGAAGAACATTCCCTACACCTACCCCAGAAGGCGAGGGGCGGCAGGTCGCGCCGGCCCGCGAGCGGTCACGCGGAGGGCTACCGGCAGGACAGCGCATGACGCGAGCGCAGTTCACGGGCGCCACCGAGGACGGCGGCGGTGACCGGCACCGCGAGGAGCACTCCAACGTGTCACCCCGGGCATACGCCGGTCACCGCCGCACCGGCCTACTTCCCCGCCAGACAGGTATGCATAGGACTGGACGGACCACTCGGCGTCCACCCCGTTACGGATACATCCTGGAAAGGGCTACGCCTCTCATGCATGCACTGACCGTACAGCCCGGCCGACGTGGTTCATTGAATGTGCGGCGGCTGCCGGATCCGTCGCCGACCGACCGCGAGCTGCTGGTGCGGGGTCTGGCTGTAGGCGTCTGCGGGACGGATCGCGAAATCGTCGACGGCGCGTACGGGTGGGCGCCTCCCGGCCGTGACTGGCTCGTTCTCGGACACGAGTCACTGGGCCGGGTCGAGCACGCCCCAGCAGGCAGCGGCTTCTCGGTCGGCGACCTGGTGGCCGGAGTGGTACGCCGCCCCGATCCCGTGCCCTGCGGGGCGTGCGCCCACGGCGAGTTCGACATGTGCCGCAACGGCCGCTACTCCGAACGCGGCATCAAGGAGCTCGACGGCTACGGCGCCCAGCTGTGGTGTGTCGAGCCCGAGTACGCGGTCAGGCTGCAGCCGCACCTGGAGACCGTCGGTGTGCTGATGGAACCGGCCTCGGTCGTGGCGAAGGCGTGGGAACAGGTGGAGCGGGTGGGCGGACGCTCCTGGTTCGAACCACAGCGGGTTCTGGTCACCGGTGCTGGGCCGATCGGCCTGCTGGCCGCCCTCCTCGGCACTCAGCGCGGACTGGACGTACACGTTCTGGACCGCGTGGACAGCGGCCCCAAACCCGCGCTGGTCCAGGACCTCGGTGCCACCTACCACACCGACGACGCCGAGAAGGTGATTGAGGAGGTGTGCCCGGACATCATCATCGAGGCCACCGGAGCCGACGCCCTGGTCCTCGCCTCCCTGACGGGCACGGCCTCGTACGGAGTGGTGTGTCTGACCGGTGTCTCCCCCGCCGGCCGCCGCATCGGAGTGGACGCCGGAAGCATCAACCGGGAGATCGTGCTGCAGAACGACGCCGTGGTCGGCTCCGTCAACGCCAACCAGCAGCACTTCCGGCAGGCCGCCGACGCCCTGGCCACGGCGGACAGGAACTGGCTGGAACGTCTGATCACCAGGCGCGTTCCGCTCACACACGCCACCGAGGCGTTCGAGGACCAGCCGGACGACGTCAAGGTGGTCATCGACATGCAGAACTGATCACTGTCGTCCCTGCGGCGTCAGCCGCCACCCTGTGTCCAGGAGCTACACCACGACGGCACGGCTACGCCCGGCGGCGGCAAGGGCGATCGGTGCCGTTCACGCCGGCCCGCGCGCTCACGGCAGCCTCCCGCCCGGGCGTCTGGTTGACCAGTCACCCATGTCGGGTTCGCTCCCCTCGATCTTCCGCGCAAGTCTCCAGTACGTGCGGCGTGGTCCGGCAGGTGTACCCGGGCGGCGGGGCGTGCCGGGTCAGACGCCGTCGGGTTCCGGGTCGGCCTGCGTGCGGGGGTGGGAGGCGGCCCTGGTATGGATGAACAGGTCCTGCCGAGCGGGCGGAGTGACACCGTGCTGGGGCAGGGGCAGTTCGTATCGCACGGGCTTGTGGTGGTCCGCCAGCTGGCGCTGCACGTTGTAGACGCTGCCGAACTTCCACAGCATGCGCGCGAAGTTGGTCTGGCCGCGCACGAGATTGCGGCCGAGCACGCTCATGGCCCCGATAGCGCTGCGCAGCCCCAGGTGCTTGCGGTTCAGTACGGCCTGTGTGCGGACGAGTTCCCGGTAGAACTCCTCCAGGGGCAGTGTGGTGGGTACGACGGCGTGCTGGATGTCGAACAGGCGGTAGTCGCGGGTTGTCAGTTGGCGGGCCTCGGTGTGCCAGATCTCCGTGCCCGGGTAGGGCGTCATCACCGTCAGGTGGACGATCTCGGGAACGGACAGGGCGAACTCGCGTACGAGACGGAAGCGTTCCGCATCCCAGGCGGGGTCGACGATCAGGTTGATGGCCACCATGATCCCCAGCCGGCGGGCCGTCTCCAGGGCCTTGAAGTTGTCGTCCGGGCTTACCCGCTTGCGGTAGAGGTCCAGCCCCTCGGCGTCCAGGGCCTCCATGCCCAGGAACATGTACCGCAGGCCGAGCCGGGTCCAGCGGGCGAAGACCTCCTCGTTGCGCAGCAGGACGTCGCTGCGCGTCTCCAGGTAGTACTGCTTGCGGATGCGCCGCCGCTCCAGCTCGGCGGCGATGCCGTGTCCGTGCTCGGGGCGGATGAAGGCCACGTCGTCGACGATGAAGACGTTGGGCTCCCGGATCGACGCCAGTTCCTCCGCGGCCGCCTCGGGGGACGCCTTGCGGTAGCTGCGCCCGTAGAAGGTCCACGCGGAGCAGAAGGAGCAGTCCCAGGGGCAGCCGCGGGTGAACTCGATCGACGCGCACGGGTCCAGTTCCCCGATGAAGTACCGGTTGCGCTTGCGCATCAGGTCGCGGGCGGGCCGGGGGGTGTCCAGGCTGTCCAGCAGCTTCGGGGCCGGCCCCCGGCCCTGCGCGCAGACGACACCCGGGACGTCCACCAGCCCGCCGTCGCGCGCCGCCGCCAGCAGCGGCTCGACGGTCGGCTCCCCTTCGCCGCGTACGATCGCGTCGACCGCGCCCTCGGCCTGTTCCAGCACATGCTCGGCGATGAACGAGACGCTGTGGCCGCCCAGGAAGACGAAACAGCCGAGGGAGGCGGCCTTGGCGTGGCGGGCGATCCCGATGGCCTCGGGGATGTTGGCCAGGTAGTTCAGCGAGATGCCCACGGCCTCGGGCGCGAACGACTCCAGTTCGCGATCGAGCAGGTCGCGGGAGAGCACCTGGAGGTCCACGACGCGTACCTCGTGGCCGGCGTCACGCGCTGCCGCGGCCACCCGTTCCAAACCCAGTGGCTCCAGCCGCAGGAAAATCTCCGAGTACATCAGGGCACTCGGATGAACCAGCATCACGCGCATCTCAGTCTCCAGCCGGCGGCGAGGGCAGCTACGTGAACCATTTCTTCACCTTTGCCGGTATCTGCCGCCGGAGCCACGCCGGGAGGCCAGGGATACGGAACGCCTGGCGACACGTCTACCGCTCCGCCCGCACGCTCCTGCTCGACGAGGTCGCCGCAGCCACGCCAGGCACCCAACAGCGAGCTGCGCCGCTCATGGGAAGACCCGGTCCCTGCCGAAGCCTCCCGCGTCCGCTGAGGTTCCGCGTCTTACGTCACCAGTACGGCGCAGGAGAAGGCTCGGGTCCTGGGCGACCCGCAACGAGGCATGCGGCCTTCTCCGCTAATGGCGCTGTCACGTTGTTGGGGACATGGGTGTTTGACGGGGTGTCAGGGTGTGGCTGGCCCAGGCGTCAGCCTAGGCTCAAGCTGTGGTGGGCTGGCCGGCGGCGCCTGTGATCTGGTCCCAGATCGC
>NZ_JBIBZU010000032.1:0-48931 GCF_043088245.1 Streptomyces sp. NPDC014623
CGACCGTCATCGACCTCGCCTCACGCCGTCTGGCCGGCTGGGCGATCGCCGACCACATGCGCGCGGACCTCGTCACCGACGCCCTGGCCGCGGCGGTCCGCACCCGCGGCACCCTCGCCGGATCGATCATGCACACCGACCACGGAGCCCAGTACACAAGCAGATCCTTCACTCAAGCATGCAGGTCAGCAGGGATTCGGCGAAACATGAGCGCGGCCGGGTCCAGCGCGGACAACGCACTGGCCGAGTCCTTCAACACGACCTTCAAACGCGAGACCCTGCAAAGAACGAAAGAGCTGGCCAACCGAGCGCGAGGCCCGACTCGACGCCCTCCGATGGCTGAACCGCTACAACACCCGACGCCGACACTCCCGCCTCGGACAACAATCACCGATCGCCTTCGAGAACACCCCCCACCGCACACCAACTACGCTGACACAAGCCGCATAACCCATGTTCAGGATTCGGGGTCAAGGCCCAGCCGGAACCTACGCAGCAAACCCCAGCCAGTCGGTCCCCGCCCGCCATCCGCCCGAGCCGTCACCCGTTGGATCCTCACCCGTCCCGAAGCATTGACCGAGAGAGACCGGATCCAGCTCAAGGATGTACTGGCCAACTGCCCCGAACTGGACGCACTCGCCGGACACATCCGCTCCTTCGCCCACATGCTCACCCAGTTGCAGGGCCACCAGCTGCCAGCATGGATCGAAGCCGCGACCACCACCGACCTGCCGAGCCTGCAGCGTTTCGCCCGGCACCTGGAGCGCGACCTCGACGCCGTCACCGCCGGACTCTCGCAACCGTGGAATTCCGGAGTCGTCGAGGGTCATGTCAACCGGATCAAGATACTGAAGCGCCAGATGTTCGGCCGCGCCGGCTTCGAACTCCTCCGCGAGCGCGTCCTGCTCTACTCCTGAAAGAGCTGCTCAGGACACATCGTCGATCACCCCGAAGCCCTCCGGGAACGCTTCCAGGAACTCGCGGCGAGCTAGGTTGTTCTCGGCGGCTGCCATCTCCCCGACCAGCTCGATCAGCTCCTGCCGCTGATCACTCGGCAGCCTGCTGACCACGTGGCCCACACCCTCCATGACCTTGACCGCGTCGTCCTGATCCATCTGCTCGTCCTCGCTACCGTCGATGAACCACAGGACATCGACCAAAGCCTCGGCCAAGGCACGAGTCAGGGACGGGTACGAGGACTTCACGAGGGCCTCCCAGCGGATCAACGGCAGAGTCCGGCCATCCCACCACACACCACCGACATCACTGTCCGTGAGCCCTCACAAGAAGTGGACCAGAGCCCGTTTTCACCCATGCAGCCACGGCCTCTTTGGCGGAGGTCTTGCGGCAGCGGCCGGTGCGGCGAGCGTGGTGGTCAAGCCACTGCCCGTCACCTCCCTCACCTTGATGCCCGCGCCGTACCAGCCTCACAGCGAAGACGAGCTGTCCCACCAGGAGCGTGCGGACCTCGAAGCCTGCAAGGCCGGGGTCGACAACCTCCGCAACGCCTTCCGGATCGCAGGCAAGCCGTTCGAGACCATGAGCGTGGCCAAGCTGCACCGTGAGGAGAACCCCAACTACGCGGCCTGAGTCTGGGACAACTGGGAAGTCCCCGAATCCCAGCTCTACCGGCTCATCGACGAATGGCGCGTCGGTGAAGCTCCCGCCAACCTCCGGCATAAGCTGCCTAAGTCCCACGTCCGTGCGATGACCGAGTTGAGCCGGCAGACGAACGACAAGGTTGTGATCACGGTCTACGACACCATCGCCCGATGCCGCCCCCGCGTCACAGGGGAGCTCGTAGAGAAGATGGTGGGCGACCTCGGCTTCCTCCCGAAGGACGCAAAGCCCGCCGACGTCGGCCGTCGCGTCCGCGAGCTCCTGGACACTCCGGAGGAGAAGGCCGATGCCGAAGAAAAGGGCGACGGTGTACCGGACATCAGCTCGCTCGGCGGGCTCCCCAAAATGGGGAGTCGGGGCGGAAGCCCAGCGATAGCAACGACGACCCCTCGAGGGGAAGGACATTGAGCGACTGCAGAACGCCCTCGCGTCTCTGAAGGAGGCGGCGAAGAAGGTGAACAAGGCGGCGGCACGCCGTGCAGTCGAAGCGCAGCCCGATGTAGCTGTGCCACTCATCCAGGAGATCGGGGCGACCCGTCCTTCGAGGGGCGTCGTCGTTTGTGAGAACGGCTGTCCGTCGCGGTGCCCTGCTCGGTACGGCATGTGCTTCGCGGCGGCTCCGGATGTCCGTGTGCGTTCGGGTCAGCGGCGGATGAGGCCGAGGTCGGTGGCGGTGGCGACGGCGGCGGTGCGGGAGTCGACGTCGAGTTTGGTGTAGATGCGGGCGAGGTGGGACTTGACGGTGCCTTCGGTCAGGTGAAGGCGGTCGCCGATGGCGTGGTTGGACAGGCCGTCGGCGACCAGGGTGAGGACTTCGTTCTCGCGCCGGGTGAGGGTGGTTCCTGGTGTGCGGAGCCGGTTCATCAGCCGGTCGGCGACGGTGGGCGCCAGTGTGGTGCGCCCGGCGGCCGCGGTGCGAACGGCGGCGGCCAGGTTCTCGGGCGGGGCGTCTTTGAGGAGGTAGCCGGTGGCGCCGGCTTCGATGGCGGGCAGGGTGTCGGCGTCGGAGTCGTAGGTGGTGACGATCAGCACGCGGGGGGCTCCGGGGCGGGCGGTGATCTGGGCGGTGGCTTCGGCGCCGCTCATGCCCTTGCCGAACTGCAGGTCCATCAGCACGACGTCGATGCCGCCCTCGGCGGCGCGGGTGACGGCGTCCTCGGCGGTGGCGGCTTCGGCCGTGACGACGAGGCCGGGCTCGGTTTCCAGCACGGCGCGCAGTCCGGCCCGTACGACGGGGTGGTCGTCGGCCAGGAGCAGGCGGATGGGGGTGTCGGTCACGGGCGGGCCTCGGGTTCGCTCTCGGCTGGCGGGGTGAGGGGCAGCTGGGCGGCCAGGGCGGTGCCGTGGCCGGGGGTGGATTCGACGGTGAGGGTGCCGCCGAGAGCCTGGGCGCGGGCGCGCATGGTGGCCAGACCGAATCCGCCGGTCTCGGGGTCAGGGGCGGGCAGGCACTGGGGGTCGAAGCCGCGTCCGTCGTCGACGATGCCGAGAGCGACGTGGTCACCGAGGTAGCTGAGCGTGACGTCAGCGGTGGCGGCTTCGGCGTGGCGGACGGTGTTGGCAAGTGCGGACTGGGCGATGCGCAGCAGCGCGACCTCGTGCGGGGTGGCGAGCGGGGCGGGCTCCCCGGTGAGGTGGAAGCGTGCGATGAGGCGGTGACGGGCTGAGGTGGTGGTGCACAGGCGTTCCAGGGCGTCGGCCAGGGTGGTGCCTTCCAGGGTGGGAGGGGTGAGGGCGGCGACGAAGCGGCGGGCTTCGGCGAGGTTGTCGACGGCGGCCTGCCGTGCCTGGTCGACGTAGCGGGCGGCGTTCTGCGGGGTCTGGGGCAGGGTGCGTTCGGCGGCGCGCAGCAGCAGCTGGATGCTGGTCAGGCCCTGGGCGAGGGTGTCGTGGATCTCGCGGGCCAGGCGGTCGCGTTCGGCGAGCACGCCGGCGGTGTGCTGGGCGGCGGCCAGGTCGGCGCGGGTGGCGGTGAGTTCCTCGATCAGCCTGCGGCGGTGTTCGCTCTCCCGGTACAGGGCCTGATACCCCCACACCACCGCGACCGCGACGGCGGCGCCGAGGGCGGGGCCGATGGCCATGGCGGGGTGGAAGGAATGCTGGTGGGCGGCGAAGCCCGCGATGGCCGCGGCGGTGGTGGCGGCCACGGCTGCCAGTCCGGCGCGGCGGGGCAGCAGGTGCAGCTGGAGGAAGTACAGAGGGAAGGCCACCCACACGGCGTCGGGGGACAGTGCGAGCAGCACCAGCCAGCCAGCGCCCACGGCGGCCAGCCACAGTGCGGCGGCGCGTCGCGAGCGCCGTATGACCGGCAGTACGGGCCCGGCCGCGTACATCAGGCCGCACGCGGCCGACGCGGCGATGATCCAACCGGCGTGGGGCTGGCCGCCGGTCACGGCCCGGCCGGCGGCCAGCGTGAGCAGGCCGATCACCAGCAGGTGCAGGCACCAGGTCAGGGCCCGGGTGGTCGGAGTCAGGGCGGGAGCAGCGGTCTTCACAGTGCCTCCCAGGTTACGGAGGCTGCAGCTCCGGGGCTTCCATCGAAAGTTAGAACCCGCGTGCCGCCTTTCGGCCCGCCAGGTGCCATCCTGCGCCAGACGCGCGTACAGGGGGCCGGTGGCGACGGTGGAGTCATACCGATTCCGCCGCTGGAAAGGACAGTCCAAGGCCGTGTTCGTCGCCTGGAGGGACCTGAAATTCGCCAAGGGGCGCTTCGCCCTGATGGGAACCGTCATCGTGCTCATCACCTTGCTGGTCGGGCTGTTGTCCGGGCTGACGGCCGGACTGGGCCAGCAGAACATCTCCGCGATCACCGGCCTGCCTGCCGACAAGATCGCCTTCCAGGCGCCCGGCGGCGGGCAGGATCCGTCGTACTCCAACTCCACCGTCACCCAGCAGCAGTGGCAGCAGTGGTCCAAGGCACCCGGTGTCGAAAGCGCCGAACCTCTGGGGATCACCACCACCAAGGCCACCGCGGGGGACAAGAGCACCGGGGTCTCGGCCTTCGGCGTCGAGCCCGGCTCCCGCCTCTCCCCGGACAGCGACAAGATCACCGGCAGCACGGTGGTGCTGTCCACCACGGCGGCCGACGACCTCGGTGTGAAGCCCGGCGACTCCCTCACCCTGGCAGGCCAGCGGCTCAAGGCGGCCGCCGTCCAGGGCGACGCCCACTTCAGCCACACGCCGGTGATCTGGACCAGTCTGGACACCTGGCAGAAGACCGCGCCGCCCACCGGCACCGACCGTGGAACGACCGCGACCGTCATCGCCCTGAACACCACCTCGAAGGCCGACACGGCCGCCACCGACCAGCAGGCCGGCACCAGGACGGTCACCACCGACGACTCGCTGTCCGCGATCGGCTCCTACACCTCCGAAAACGGGTCCCTGCAGCTGATGCACGGCTTCCTGTTCGCCATCTCCGCCCTCGTCATCGGTGCCTTCTTCACCGTCTGGACCATCCAGCGCAGCGGCGACGTCGCCGTCCTCAAGGCGCTGGGCGCCTCCACCGCCAATCTGCTCAAGGACGCCCTCGGCCAGGCCGTCGTCCTGCTCGTCGGCGGCACCTTGATCGGCACCGGCATCGCCGCCGCCCTCGGCGCCCTGGTGTCCGGCTCCGCTGTGCCGTTCCTCCTGACTCCCGCCAGCGTCCTGGTCCCGGCCGTCGTGATCATCGTCCTCGGCGCGCTCGGCGCCGCCCTGTCCATCCGCCGTATCACCTCCGTCGACCCGCTGACCGCCCTCGGGAGCGTCCGATGAGTCTGAACCTGACCGACATCACCCTCACCTACCCCGACGGCGACACCCGCCTGACCGCTCTCGACCAGGTCAGCCTGGAGGTCCCCAAAGGCAGCCTGAGCGCCGTGGTGGGCCCCTCCGGGTCGGGCAAGTCCAGCCTCCTCACGGTCGCCGCCACCCTGATCACCCCCGACACCGGCACCGTCACCATCGACGGCCAGAGCACCGCCGGTCTCAGCCGCGGCGAACTGACGGAACTGCGCCGCCACAAGATCGGTATCGTCTTCCAGCAGCCCAACCTGCTGCCCTCCCTCACCGCCGCCGAACAACTGCAGGTCATGGCCCAGATCGACGGCCGCGAACCCCGCACCGCACGCGACCGTGCGATGGAACTCCTCGACGCCGTCGGCCTCGCCGACCAGGCCGGCCGCCGCCCCCACCAGCTCTCCGGCGGCCAGCGCCAGCGCGTCAACATCGCCCGTGCCCTGATGAACGACCCCACCGTCCTCCTGGTCGACGAACCCACCAGCGCCCTCGATCACGAACGCGGCGCCGCCGTCCTCGACCTCATCACGCGCCTCACCCACCAGCAGGCCACCGCCACCGTCCTCGTCACCCACGACCGCGCCCACCTCACCGCCGTCGACCAGATCGCCGAAGTTCACGACGGACGCCTGCGCCTCCCGGCCACGGCTCGCTGTAAGGAAGCAGTCGTCGGCTTCACAACGCCCGACCTCAACCTCCACGCGCCGGGGCTTGAAGGTCATGAAGGGGCAACGGTTCTGGGCAGTCCCTGAGACTGTCCCCCCTTTGGGGGGCAGTGGATCACCCTCCTGTTCCACCTCGGTGCTGGTGAGACAGGAGGGGTCTGAGACATGCGACCTGTTCATAACCCCGCCATCATCGTCATCACCCTCTAAGCACCCCGGCGGCCTGTACGCCCCCTACGGCCCTCCCAGTAGCTCGGTTGGCCGCGTTGCGCGACCGCCTAGATTCTCGGTCTCTGGCACCCGTCCTACGCGATGCTCACCCACACTGCGGCGGGGCTGGACCTTCCCGACGATGTCGACATGCCACCCGCGCACTACGCCGTCTACGTGGAAGCCCGCCGGGTCGACCCCTGCCAGGGCTACACCCTGCTCCGGCTCGGCCCGTACACCCAAGCCCGGCACGCCTCCTGGGACGCCGACCGGATCGACGCCGCGCTGAAGGGGCAGGAGACCGCAGTCCGCCCAGGCTTCAGGGTTTCTGCCCGGCCAACACCGTTCAACGTCAGCGACCACCAGCTGCACACCGCCCCGTACGAGACCGACGCCGTAGCGCTCCTGGCCGACGCCGTCCGCACGATGGGCAGCTGATAGAAGGCAAGGTGTCCGGGGCAAGCGTGGGTACGTGAGCGACGAACAGAACACCAGCACCCCAGACACCGCGCATCAGCGCCCCGAAGGCGTGAGCGACAAGACCGTAGAAGCGCTGGGCGCCCTGTCGAAGGCCCTGGAGACGACCGAGCGAGCCCGTGGCGCCTTGTATGAGTTCCACCAGCTGACCGGCACCGCTGATTTTCAGATCGAGGACGCCGTACGCCTGCTGCGCGAGGCCGGCCACAAGGAAGAAGCCGACATCGTCGAGGGAGACCTGCTCGGGCGCAATGTCATCCCCGGTCACTGGACCTTCCAGATCATCGAGGCCTACAACCAGACCTACTACCACCCCTTCACCGACATCGAGCGCCGCCTGGTCCAAGAGCTGGCACAGGGCCGCGATCACCTCTTCGAGGCCGAGCTGAAGGCGAAGCGCCGACCCACAGGAGGAACCCCGCAAGACACCCACGGCCACGCCGCCTCGTCGCGGTAACGCGGATTCGACCGAGGCACCAGCTAACGCACGAAGACGGCCCCCGTCACCCGGTCCAATCCGGGCGACGGGGGCCGTTTTTTTGTGTCTGGACCACCGCTACGGGAGAGCCTTTGTGGCTGCCTTCCTGGCCGCATCGAGAAGTCGGTGCAACCGATTGATCTCAGTCTCCATCGCCTCGGCCTGGCGCATGACCGCCGCCGGGTCCTGCTGGATTGCCCGCTCGACAGTTTTGAGCGCAAGAGTTTTGTACAGATCATCAAGATCCTACCGACCAAGGGCCCGTGGTGAGGCCGCCGCAGCGGTGACCGCCTGCTTCTGCGCAGGGAGCGCGGGCAGCGGCCCGAGCTCTTCATCCGCTGCCCGCAGCGATGCGGCAGACAGCTTCCCGGTGTCCTTCGCGGCCTGAAGCACCAGCTCGGCAGCCTCCGGGTCGGACTTATGAGTTGGTGCGTGATAGCGGGTGGAGCGTCGTGTCAAACCGGTGACATGATCCGATTGTGGCGATCATGGTCAATCGGGTAGTTCTGGCGCATCGGCTGTTCACGGGGATCTCGCGCCGATATCTCGCTTGTCTGGTCCAGGAGTTGGTGGTGCCGTGGCGGGCCGGTGTCGAGGGCCGCCGCCATGCCGCGCGAGGCGGGGCCAGGAAGCGGGCCAAAGGTGCCGGCGCCCACCACCGGCTGGTGTTCGTGGACCGGTTGGCGGCCACGCTGATCCATCCGCGCCATGATCTGCCGCACTCGGTGCTCGGGCTGTTGTTCGGCGTCGGCCGCTCCACCATCACCCGCGCGATCGGGGAGACACGTCGGCTTCTGGCCGGGCGGGGGTGCGCGGTTCCCGACACCCCTGGCTTGCGTCGTCGGACGCTGGGGGACGTGTTCGCCTGTGCCCGGGCCGAGGGCGTCGAGCTGTGGCTGGACGCCACCGAGATCCGGGTCTGCAGGCCGTCGGCCGGACGTGGTGGTCGCCGTGCGTTCGTGTCGGGCAGGAAGAAGCAGAACACCGTGAAGGCCACCGTGATTGCCGACCACCGTGGCCGCACGTTGTGGACCGGTGCCCCGCGGCCTGGACGCATGCACGGCGCCAAGGCGGCCCGCAACGAGGGCATCGCCCTCTGCCTCCAGCACCTCCCCGACGTCGAGGTCCTCCTGGACGACGGCTACCTGGGCCTGAGCCACGATCACCGCGGCCAAGCCATCACCCCGCCCAGGAAGCCGCGGCCGGGAGCGCTGCCCGGCAGAGTCGAACAGTGGAAACGCGACCGCCACGGCCACTCCGCACCACCGCCGAACACGCCCTCGCCGACCACAAACGCTGGAAACAACTGGCGCGCTGGACCCACCGCCACGACCACCTCCCCGACACCTACCGCGCCATCACCGGCCTCCTCTCCGACCGCACCACCGACATCTGACAACAACCCCGACCAGGCCAAACACGCCTCACCCGCTATCACGCACCAACTCGTTAGGGCGTGTCGGTAAACAACTTGCTGTCGAACACCCTGCTTGAGCAGCGGCGTCAAGGGCTACAACACGCAAGTTAATGCTCTGCACGTCCTTGGAAGCTGAACCAGAACCCGAGGAATAGCGTCAACGCATGGGGACGGCCTGGCCGACAAAACAGGGATTCATGTCGGCCAGGTGCACAGAGCATATAGGTTCTAAAGTTATGAAAATATTGATCTCTGTTGACATGGAGGGCGTCTCGGGGATCGTGCATCCCACCGAGACGAACCCGGATGGTTACGACTACGCGCGTGGCCGGGCGTTGATGACGGCCGAGGCGAACGCCGTGATCGCCGGTGTCCTGGACGGCGAACCCACGGCCGAGGTGTGGGTCGCCGACGCGCACGGTCCTTTCCGCAACCTGCTGCCTGAGGGACTCGACCGCCGGGCGCACTTGGTCCGTGGCAAGCCGCGGCCCCTGGGCATGCTCGGCGGACTCGACGAACAGACCGACGCGGTCCTGCTCGTCGGTTACCACGCCCGCGCCGGTGGCGGACCGGCCGTGCCGGCACACACGATGAACGACGGCATCCTGGACGTGCGCGTGGCCGGACGTTCCATGGGCGAGATCGGCCTCAACGCCGCCATGGCCGGACATCTGGACGTACCGGTCGTGCTGCTCAGCGGCGACGACAGCGCCTGCGCCGAACTGCAAGATCTGGTCCCCTCCGCCGTCACCGTCGCGGTCAAGCAAGCCCTCGGTCAGGGCGCTGCCATCGCCCTGCACCCCGAAGAAGCTCGGGAGCGACTGCGCCAGGCGGCCGCCGAAGCCATCACCCGGCGCGCCCAGGTTTCACCGTTTTCCCTTGCCGGACCGCTTGATGTCGAGGTCGACCTTTCCGCGCCGTTCATGGTCGACCTGGCAACCCTCGTACCAGGTGTCTCACGCGGTGAAGGTGGCCGGACAGTCACGTCGACCGCCGCCGACTTTGCCGACGCCTACCGGCTGGTCCTGCTACTCGCGCAGCTCGCCACCATCAAACCTGGCTAGGGTTCAACCGGCTTTGGACGGCTCTTCGGCTCGTGCTCGGGTGCTGGCAAGGCGGTAGGAATCTGTGCCGGTCTCGATGATCGTTCCGTTGAAGGTCAAGCGGTCGACGATGGCCGCGCAGAGGCGAGGATCCGTGAACGTCTTGGTCCAGCCGCCGAAGGACTCGTTGGAGGCGATGGCGACGTTGTTCTTCTCCTCGCGTTCGGTCAGCACCTGGAAGAGGAGCTCGGCTCCGTGCCGGTCGAGTTCCATGTAGCCGAGCTGGTCGATGCAGAGAAAACCGACGCGGCCGTAGCGGGCAATGGCCTTGTTGAGCTGCTTCTCGTCTGCGGCCTCGACCAGTTCGTTGACCAGTTTCGTGGCCAGCGTGTAGCGGACGCGGTAGCCCTTCATGGCGGCCTCGGTGCCCAGAGCGATGAGCATGTGGGACTTGTCGACGGCCCGCCACAGGTACTTCTGCTCGCCGTTGATCTTGATGAAGACCTCGTCGAGGTGCCACTTGTCACCGGGCCGGGGACGCCTGCGGTGCAGGGAGTCAGTGTAGGCCTGCCCGAACTTGGCACACCAGCGGCGGACGGTCTCATGGGAGACGACGACACCGCGCTCGAGCATCGGCTCCTCCACCTCGCGAAACGCCAGCGGAAAGCGGAAGTACAGCCACACGCAATGGGAGATCACCTCGACCGGATACCGGTGACCCTTGTAAGAGGGTGACGTACTGCCCACGGCCGACCCCTCCCAGCACGACCAACCAGAAGATCATCCCACCCAGTCAGCCAACGTGACAGTGCCCTTCGTGTACTTGCTTCCCACCTGGTGCTACTTCCTCTGGAACCTCAAGATCCCAGTCTCCAGGTGTCCACGATCAAGGGGAAGCTTCACTTGTCCGGTACCCCGCCACTCCCGACCCGGTGAACATATCCGGCCACAGCACTAGGGTGGGCACTTCGTGACACACGAGGGGCGGGTGGAACTGTGGCGAGACGGCCGGACGGTGCTGAGGTCGCGGCGGTGGTGCAACGGGTCTTCCGTGGCGGATTGCGGAGCGGGATGTCCGCGTTCCAGCCGGACCTGGCCGCCTGGACCGACGCGACCGCCTCCGATCTGCGCGCCCGCTTCGTCGACCGGCCCGACGAGTCGTCGGACACCTTCCTCGTCAAGCTGCGTCGGCAGCTCACCGGTGCCCCCGACGAAACGATCGTCCTGGCTGCCGAACTGCTCTTCGTGAACATGGCCCCACTGGTCCCCGAACAGATCGGTCTTCCAAAGAAGCTTGAAATCCTCCGCGAGGTACTGTCCTGGGCCGACCGCCGTATGGACGTGCACCTGGAGATGGAGCCCGCCCTGAAGGGCTTCCTCCACGGCGGGCAGGGGTTCCTCAACTACCGTTGGGCACAGTTCCAGATCCTGGTCCTCCTCGTGGAGCGACTGGCCAAGACAGATCACTCGGAGCGGGAGGAACTGCTCTCCGACCCCTGGCGATTCCGGGCCCTCTGTTTCAGCATCCAGGACGCGGTCGGCCACAAGAAGGGCCGCGCCCAGATCCATGTACTGCTCTTCACGCTCTTCCCGGACGACTTCCAGCCCATCGCCAGTGCCCACCACAAACACGAGATCCTCAAGGCGTTCGCGGACGAGCTCCCTGACCCCACCGGCAACGACGACAAGGACCTGCTGACGCTCAGCAGGACGCTCGAGGTCCAGATCGGCCGGCCCGTCGACTTCTACGACGAGCCCTGGGTCGGCCGCTGGCGCAAGGGCGCCGTGCAGCACGAGCAGCGCGGCTGGCTGGTCCGGGGCAACAACGTGGACGGGCACGACTTCATCCCGGCGTGGCTCAGCCAGGGCTACTGCTCGCTCTCCTGGAGGGAGGCGCCGAAGATCGCCGCCGGAGCCACCAAGCAGCATGTCCGGCAGGCAGTCGCCGAGGCCATGCCCGAGGCCACCGCCCAGTTGCGCGGGGCAGCCGCCTACCAACTTTACGTCTTCCTGACCGTCATGCAGCCGGGCGACCTGGTCGTCACAGTCACCCCGGACGAGGTGCACGTGGGTACCGTCCAGGGCCCGGCGACGTACGACCCCTCCGAGGGCCTCGACAACGCTCGTCGCCGCCCGGTGCGCTGGGCCACCGCCGATCGGCCCCTTGTGCGGGCGGAACTTCCCGAGAAGGTCCAGGCGCGGCTGCCGCTGCCGCCGGCGGTGTACGACATCAGCAGTGTGGCCGCCGAGCTCGCCGAACGTGCAGGTCTGGAGGACGCGGTCACCGACGTCATCGCGGAGGCCGACGTCACCACGCCCCTGGAGTTCCCGCCGGTCACCCAGGAACTGGCGAACGAGCTGCTCATGCCGCTGGAATGGCTGCAGGAGACCGCCGAACAGCTCCAGGACCAGCGCCAACTGGTGCTGCACGGGCCGCCCGGCACCGGAAAGACCCACGTGGCCCGTGCGCTCGCCAAACATCTGGCGGGTCCGGACCGGGTACAGCTGGTCCAGTTCCACCCCTCCTACACGTACGAAGACTTCTTCGAGGGCTTCCGCCCGGGGAAGGGCGACAGCGGCTTGGTCGTGTTCGAGGTGCAGCCGGGCCCTTTCAGACTCCTGGCCGAGCGTGCGCGGAAGGACCCGGCGAACCCGTACTTCCTGATCATCGACGAGATTAACCGAGCCAACCTGGCCAAGGTCTTCGGCGAGCTGTACTTCCTGCTGGAGTACCGCGAGGAACCCATCACCGTGCAGTACAGCCCGCACGATCCGTTCCATCTCCCCGGTAACCTCTTCCTCATCGGCACGATGAACACCGCCGACCGCTCGATCGCGCTGGTCGACGCGGCGATGCGCCGCCGCTTCGCCTTCCGCCGGCTCTCTCCCGAGAAGCCACCGGTGCAGGGTCTGCTGACCCGTTGGCTGCACGCCCGCGGCCTTCCGGACACCGCCGCCCGACTCCTGGACGAGCTCAATTCCCGCCTCGGTGACGCCGACCGTACTATCGGCCCGTCGTACCTGATGAAGCCCGCAGTGGCTCGGCCCGGAGGCCTGGACCTCATCTGGCGTACCCAGATCCTGCCGCTCCTGGAGGATCAGCTCCACGGCACGGGCGTCGACGTCGAAGCGGAGTACGGCCTTGCATCGCTGCACGCGGCCGTCGGGCCGACGGACTCGTCGGCAGGGGTCCCGTCCCAGGCCCTGGCCCCGCCGGACCGGTCGGCCGTCTCCCCCTCCCAGGCCGTCCGGCCGTGAACCCGGAGCTCACCCTCACCGTCCGGGAGACCGGCCCCGGCTCCCCGCACGAGCTGACCGACGACCAAGTGGCGGCCCTGGTCGCCGTGCCGGATCTTGTACGGCTGACCCCGGTGCCGGGTGGGCGCTGGAGCGTGCGCGGCAATCAGAAGGTGGGTTTAATCCGCCTGCGCACACGTTCCGGTGGGACGATCCATCTCTGTCTGCAGCCCAAACTCGACATCAGGGATCTGCTCTTCCTCCTCCCCTATTCCTCCCCCGACCCCTGGCACCCTGAGCCGGTCACGGCGGCCACGACGGACGACCTCGTTCCCGCCCTGGCCGACCTGCTGGCCCGCACCACCCGCCGCACGCTGGAGGGTGGTGTTCTGCACGGCTACCGCGAGGTGACTGAGGATCTCCCCCTCATCAGAGGCCGCATCCGCACCACGGCCCAGCTCCGCCGTACCGGCATGCCGCTGCCGATATCGGTCCAGTACGACGATCACACCCCCGACATTCCCGAGAACCGCACCCTGCTGGCCGCGCTGCACATGGCCGCCCACCTGCCGGGCGTCCCCCATCCGACGCGCCTGGCCCTCCGCCACCTCGCGGACCGCCTCCCCGGCGTCCACCGCCCTCACCCCGGCGAGCCGCTGCCCCCCTGGACCCGCACGCGCCTCAACGCCCGCTACGTCCCCGTCCTCAGGCTGGCGGAACTGCTTCTGTCCGGCCGTTCTATACGGCCGGAGAGCGGCGCCCCGATCCCGGCGGACGGCTTCCTGCTCGACCTGCCGAAGGTCTTCGAACGCTTCGTGACAGTGACCGTCGGCGAGGCCCTGGCCCGCCACGGCATCCGTTGCGCTCCCCAGGACGTGCACCGCCTGGACGAGGCGCGAAGGGCCGCGTTCCGCCCTGATCTCGTCCTGTACCGCGGGGGCGGCCCGATCTCGGTGATGGACGCGAAGTACACGTTCCTCAAGGTCACGGCCCCGCCGGTGGAACACCTCTACCAACTCCTGGCCTACTGCACCGCCCTGGGCATCAACCACGGTCACCTCGTCTACGCGGCGACCAGCCCTGGCACGTCGTCCATCGACCACGTGATCCGCAATTCCCCCGTCACAATCACCGCCCACGCCCTGAACCTGAACGAGCCCCCCGCCGGAATCCTGGCGCAGATAGCAACCCTGGCCGCCAGAACAGCGACGGCCGCCCTCGTATGAACGTGCCTGAATAGGTACCACTTCGGGTCCGCTTCCTCAGTGACGGACGGCGATCGCTGCGCTTGGCCCCCAGTTGCGTGGGCTTGATCTGCTTTGGGCGGGAAGCCGTCCCCGCGGTCCTGGCCGCCCAATGCCGCGAACGAGCGCGTATCCGCAGCGAGAAAGGCCTCCGCTGGGGAGGCCGCCCGCTCGCCCATGCAGCCTGACTTGTCGAGGACATCCAGGAGCCCTGATGGCAGTAGAGATCGTCTACGAGACGCACGCCACCACCACGGACAACGAAGCTGGCATCGTCACCGGCTGGCTCCCGGGCCGACTCTCGGACCTGGGCTGCCACCAGGCCCGGGAATTGGGCGAACGCCGACCCGGCGACGGCTTCGCGGCCGTGTTCGCCTCCGACCTGCACCGCGCTGTCCAGAGAGCCCGGACCGCGTTCCCCGACTGCCGTCCCCCGATCCACCAGGACATGTGACTGCGTGAGTGCAACTACGGAGACCCCAACGGACACCCGGTCTACCTCATCGCCGCCCAACGAGCCCAGCACATCGGCGAACCATTTCCTGGAGGCCAGAGCTACCGCCAGGTCGTCACGGCCACTCGTGCCTTCCTCCACGACCTCGCCACCGGATGGGACAGCAGCAGAATCCTGGTGATCGCCCACTCGGCCAACCGATGGGCACTCGACCATCTGCTCACCGGAACACCGCTGGACGAACTGCTCCAAGCACCGCCCGCCTGGCGCCCGGGCTGGCACTACACGCTATCCGCCGACTGGCCCGCCTCAGTCCGGTGAACCTGTGCGGTCAGAGCACTGGGTGCAGCGGGCCTCGGCCAACGGGGAGGCCACGTGGAGGGTTTTTCTTCCCTCCCGGGCCTGCCGCCGACCGCACGCGCGACCGTTCCTTCGGCGCTCCGCGGGCCGGTTCGCCGGTGGTGCAGGCGGAACCCTGCCCCAGGGCCGATGGTAACGGAACAGCCAGAGGATGGCCTGCAGGCAGCGTTAGCGTTCACCGGGTCCTGTCCGGCCCGTGAGCGCGGGCCGGAGGGGAGGGTCGGCTTCTACGCTCCGGCGACCACCGGGGTGCCCGTCAGGTCCACTCCGGCCTGCCGGAATTCTTCGCAGGCGTGCTCGATGGTGTTGTGGCTGACGCCAGCGGTCAGCTCCAGCAGTACCCGGGTGGCGAAGCCGGCCTCGGCCGCATCCAGGGCAGTGGCCTTCACGCAGTGATCGGTGGCGATTCCGACCACGTCCACCGCGGTGACACCGTGTTCCCGCAGCCACGCTGTCATGCTCTGCCCGTCCTCGTCGGCACCCTCGAACCCGCTGTAGGCGGCCTCGTAAGCACCCTTGTAGAAGACGGCGTCGACCGTTCCGGCTTCCGCCGCGGGAGCGAAGTTCGGGTGGAAGCCGGAGCCGGGCGTACCGGCCACGCAGTGCACCGGCCAGGAGGTCCTGAAATCAGGGGTGTCGGAGAAGTGGTCCCCCGAATCGATGTGATGGTCCCGCGGCGTCGCCGCATACGCGTATCCGGCCTCGGCTGCATGTGAGACCAGGCCGCACACTTTCATGGCGATCTCAGCTCCGCCGGCCACGGCGACACTGCCGCCCTCACAGAAGTCGTTCTGCACATCCACGACGATCAGGCCTCGGCTCATCACACACACCTCTCAGTCATACGGAGCAAACAGGAAAGCGTCCGCGCCGGGGACCGGAGCCGTGGAGCTCCGAAACCCCAGGAACGGACGTGGCTACGGGGCGGGGGTGTAGGCGATGATGCTGTCCTTGCAGGGGTTCTGGGCGAATACCTTCAGCGCCTCGAGTTCTGTGGCATCGGCGGCCAGTTGCCAGCGCAGCTTGGTGGCTACCCACTCCCCCACGTACCGGCACTGCGCCTGGGGCGCCGGCGGCAGCCACTGGGCCGGGTCCTGGTCGGACTTTTGCCGGTTCGTACGGGCCGTCACCGCGACTAGGGACCGTATTGAGTTCCGATCAATGGGTGGCTCGGGTGAGGTCCTTGAGCCAGATCATCGAGGCGCGTAGGTGGAGGCCGGCGAGGTAGCTGTCGGGAGACTTGTCGTACCGGGTGGCGATGCCACGCCAGGCCTTCATCTTGTTGATCAGCCGCTCGACGGTGTTCCTCTCCTTGCAGAGCTCGGCGTCGAAGTCGAGGGGCCTACCGCCCTGGGAGCCCTTCTTCTTGCGGTTGGCCAGCTGGTCCTTCTTCTCCGGGATGACCGCACGGATGCGGCATTTGCGCAGGTGGGCGCGGTTGGCACGGGAGGAATAGGCCTTGTCGCCCGCCACGGCGTCCGGCCGGGTGCGCGGACGGCCCACGGGCAGACGGACGCGCATCTGGTTCAGGACGGGGATGAACTGAGAGCTGTCGGCGGCCTGCCCGGCGGTCAGGAGCAGCACCAGCGGGCGGCACCTGCGGTCGCCGGCGAGGTGGATCTTGCTGGTCTGCCCGCCCCGGGAGCGGCCCAGCGAAGCGGCCTTCTCCAGCGCGGTGAGGACGTCTGGGCTCAGGTGCATGCCGGCCGCGTCCTGATGGGCGCGCACGGTGGTGGAGTCGATACTGACCAGGGACAGGTCCACCTCGTCCCGCCGGTCCGCCTCCGTGATCAGCCCCTCCAGCAGGGCCTGGAAGACGCCCGCGTCGCGCCACTGCCTAAAGCGGTTGTGCACGGTGAGCCAGGCACCGAACTCAGCCGGCATCTCCCGCCACTGCCCACCGGTCCTGAACCCCCAGATCACCCCCTCGAACTGCTGCCGCAACCGCTCGGGATACGGACCGAACCGGCCGATCGGCAGATAGGACTCGATGAACTCCCATTCAGCGTCGCTCAGTTGCACCTGCGTCATGACACCAGGTCTACCGGCTCACGCCGTGCCGCGAGGTCGAATCCCGCAGATTGATCACAACTGGATACAGTCCCTAACGAAAAACTCAGTAATCACTCGTCCGGTCACAGGCCCAGGACCGTCGCCACCAGTTCGCTGCGGCTGCGGACACCGGTCTTCGCGAACACACTCTTCAGATGGTCCTGCACGGTCGCCGCGGTGATGTGCAGTTCCACGGCGATGGTCCGCGACGGCAGACCGGCGACGACTCGCGCCAGCACGTCCCGCTCGCGCGGTGTAAGCCCGTACGCGAGCAGCAGTATCTCGGCCACGTCGGCGGCCGGCGCCGGATGTACCGTCACGGCGATGGCCGCCGGGTGCGGGCCACCACTCAGCGGCGAGGCCTGGACGGAGAGCCACCGGCCCGAGCGGCCGCGGATGCGTCCGTACGCCGGCAGCTCAGCGCCTCTTCCCCGTGCGGCCACCTCCAGGATCGCGGACGGCAGTTCCGCCTGCGACGGGCCCAGCTCGTCCCGCCAGAGTTTCGCGGCCAGGTTCTCCGAAAACAGCCGCAAGTCCTGGTCGAGCAGGAGCACTCCGGCCTCGGACGGGCCCGCAGCGGTGTCGTCGGGTGCCCGGTGGGCGGCCCGGCGCAGGGCCGCACCGACCGGGGCGGACAGCCGCCGCAGGACGCCGACGTCGGCCGGGGTGAAGTCGGGCCGCCGGCCGCCGCGGAAGAGGGCGACGACGCCCCAGCAGTGGCCGTCCACCACGAAGCCCGCCCGCAGCTCGTGCCGTGCGTCGATCATCGGCAGCACGGTCCGGTAGCGGTGGCTGGATTCCGGATCACCGCCGGTGGCCGCACCGAGCGTGCCCGCGGACACCTCGGAGCGGGCCAGCGCCGCGAACTTCAGGACGTCGTCCACCAGGTACTCGTTGTGCGCGGCGGCCGCGGCCGCCTCCGGTACGAGCCCGGCGCTGACTTGGTCGGCGGTCAGCAGCGTCATCGGGTCGATCGTGCTGAAGCAGTAGGAGTCGGCCGGGATGAGGCGTGTCAGCCGGTCGGCGATCCGGCGGCGCAGTATTCGGGAGTCGAGGTCGAGACGGCAGATCGCCTCGATGTCGCGCACGGTCTCGCGCCGGACCATCGGGGAACTCACCCTTGCCACGGTATCCCAGAAATGTGGGAGGGCCGCCCGACCTCCAGGCGCCTACCGTGGGTCCGAGAAACCCCAGGTCACCGGAGGTACACCGACATGTCCCCGTCCATGCTCAACGTCGGACTGGATCCAGCGCTGGTGGACGACGCGCCCTCGTCACGGGCGGCGTTCCCTGAAATCGACGCCGAGGCGGTGCGGGCCGGAATGGCCGCGGGCCGGGCTCGGCTCGAGGAGCTCGGCCTCAGTGTCGATGTCTGCCTGCTCGACTACGGCCGCACGGCCGAGGCGGTCTTTCGCGCCGCGTTGACCGCCAAGGACTACGACATCGTGCTGATCGGCGCCGGCGTCCGGCTGGACCCGGAGCTGACCCCGCTGTTGGAGGTGCTGGTCAACACCACCCACGAGCTGGCACCCGGCGCGAAGCTCTGCTTCAACGTCAGCCCGACGACGGCTGCCGAAGCCGTCCAGCGGTGGTGGCCCGAACACAAGCCGCTGGTCTAGGCGCTCCATAGCACTCAAGAGACGATTCGATGAACGGGAGGCGGTCTTCCGCCATGTCTGCAAGAGCACTCGAGGACAAGGTCGCACTGGTCACCGGCGGCAGCCGGGGCATCGGCCGGGCGATCGCGGAGCGGCTCGCCCAGGACGGCGCCGCCGTCGGCGTCACCTACGCCCGCGACGAGACGGCGGCGAGCGAGACCGTCGAAAACATCCGCAAGAACGGAGGACGGGCCTTCGCACTCCAGGCGGGGCTGGGCGAACGCGGCGACGCGGCCCGCCTCTGGGCCGCCTTCGACGCAGCGGGCACGGAGCACGTGCCCGACGGGAAGCTCGACATCATCGTCAACAACGTCGGCATCGGGGATTTCGCATCCCTGGAGTCGTTGACCGAGGACGCCTTCGACAAGGTCTTCGCCGTGAACGTGCGTGCACCGTTCTTCGTCACGCAGCAGGGACTGCCGCGCCTGCGCGACGGGGGCCGGATCATCAACATCTCCAGCTCCGTGGCCCGCCTGGCCACGCCGGGAATGATCGCCTACGGCGCCACCAAGGGAGCCCTGGACAACTTCAGTCTCGCCCTCGCCAAGGAGCTGGGCCCCCGGGGCATCACGGTCAACTCGGTGGCCCCCGGAACCGTCCTCACCGATGCCAGCGCGGCCACCCTGCTGGGCGATCCGCATGCCGAGGCGCAAGCGACGTCTCTTGCCGCCCTCGGCCGGATCGGGCGGCCGGAAGACATGGCCGACATCGTGGCCTTCCTCGCCTCCGACGACGCACGCTGGGTAACCGGTCAGGTCATCGACGCAACGGGAGGCATGGCCCTCTGACGTGCTAAGGAGAGGAACACCGTCGAGCGGCTGATCAACAAGATGAAGGCCTGGCGTGGCATCACCACCCGGTATGACAAGTCTCCCGACAGTTACCTCGCCGGCCTCCACCTACGCGCCTCGATGATCTGGCTCAAGGACCTCACCCGAGCCACCCATTGATCGGAACTCAATACGGTCCCTAGTGCCGCATCAGGCAACGTTCGCCTCGGTCTTGCCGGTCGAGTGCGGATCGCGTGGGGCACGTAGTCTCGCAGGATGCACTCTCATCTGAGCTTTGAGAACCTCCCGCACTGCCTCACGAGGCGGTGGTAGAGGCGTTGGAGCGGGCCCTGGGTGACCGCTCGGCGGAGGGCGAGGCGGCGAGCGTCCTGGTCGGGACCGCGTTGAACGACGACGACGCGGGGTTCATCGAGCACTGGTGCATGGAGGTCGGAACACGGGTCGTTCTGGGGAGCCCGCTGCTCGGGCTGGCCGGCCTGTGCCTGGGACACACCGCTCGACGCTTCGGGCAGCTGGGCGGTGAGGCGCTTGCGCTGGCGGTGCGTGCCGAGGCGGACCCGTCGGACCTCGATGGTCGGGCTCTCGACGGATATGACGATGTCCGGAGCTTCCTGCACCTGTGGTGACGCCATCCACGGGTACGGGTCAGGCGGCGTTCGACCTGCTCACGATGGCAGTGAGGCGCTTGTCGATGGCGTTCTTGTTCCGCCAGATGATGTAGCGGCGGATCATGCTGCCCTGGGCCTTGTGGCTGGGGTGGTCGGTGCCGTCAAGGGCGAAGTAGCGCAGGGCGGTGAACTGGGCTTCGATCCAGTTGAGCCAGGAGCTGTTGGTCGGGGCGTAGGCGATCTCGACGTTGTTCGCCGCAGCCCAGGTCCCGACCCGCTGGCAGCGCTTCGTGGTCAGGTGCGGGAAGTAGTTGTCGCAGACGATGGCGATGCGCACGTCGACGGGGTGCAGCGAGCATAGGTAGCGGCAGAACTCCAGGAACTTGGAGCGGTTCTTGGCCTTCTTGACGTGCCCGTAGAGCTGGTTCTTAAAGAGCGTTTTATCCCGTCCGGGGTGTTTGGTAAGTCGCCCAATGTCAGCGGATTGGGGTCACGCCCGGAGGCGTGTGAGGATCCGTCCGTGGAGTGCGATGTGTGTGGACGTGCGATGTGGCGATGGCCGACACTGCCGACAGTCTGGGAAGAGGAGATCTGGTCCTGTTCCTGGTGCTACGCCTCCACCCATGTGGGTGGCGAGTGGTTCGAGGTCTCGCGGCCGCCGTACTTGCCCGTGGACATGCGTTGGGAGCGGGCCGTCGCGGACGGCCTCACCGCCGACGTCTCCCATGCTTTCGGCATCTTCGACAGGACGCTGTGCGGAATCCAGGTAGCCGGCATGTCGCCGTCGGATTACTTGTGGCTGCCAGAGCGGGAGAACGCCTGTGGCGCCTGTCGGGATATGGCGGGTGTCATCGATGGCCGCTGGCTGCAGGCTATGAGGGGCGAGGACGCGCGGGACAGCGTGGCCCGGCGGCTATGAGTCCTTCCAGTTCGGAGTCGACTCTCGTGTGAGCCTGCGGCTCATCAGGTCGATCATCGCGAGGCGGATCATCGCTTCGGAGCGGTGCGGGTGGGTTTCGTAGTCGCGGGCGAGGCGGCGGTGATTCATGAGCCAGCCGAATGTCCGCTCGACGACCCAGCGCCGGGGGATGACCTTGAAGCCCTTCTGGTCCGGGTCGCGGCGGGTGACTTCGACGTCGATGCCGAGGGTGGCGCCGTGGTCGATGGCCTTGGTTCGATAACCGCTGTCGCCCCATGCCTTGGTGATTCTGGGGTGGGCCTTGGCGATGTGCGAGAGCAGGTGGATACCGCCGGCGTTGTCGGAGACGCTGGCCGCGGTGACCCAGACCGCGAGGAGGAGGCCGAGGGTGTCGACGCCGATATGGCGCTTGCGGCCCGCGATCTTCTTGCCCGCGTCGATGCCCTGGCCGGTGGCCGGGACGTTGGCGGACGTCTTGATGCTCTGGGCGTCCAGGACGCATGCGCTCGGTTCTGCGTCCCGGCCTGCGGCCTCCCGGACCAGGCGGCGGAGCAGGCCGTTGAGCTGGTCGAACACGCCGTCCTTCTGCCAGGCGGCGAAGTATCCGTAGACGGTTTCCCACGGTGCGAAGTCGTGGGGAAGGTAGCGCCAGGGAATTCCGGTCCGGTCCACGTACAACACCGCGTCCATGATCCGGCGCAGGTCGTGCTCGGGAGGCCGCCCGATATCCAGGCCCTTCCCTCGCCGCTCGGCCCGCCAGGCCGACAGCGTGGGCTCGAGCAGTTCCCATCGGGCATCGGACAGGTCGCTCGGATACGGCCGCTGTCGAGACATGTTTCGATAGTTCCGCCGAGCGACATCCCGCCACAGGGCGCAAACGGGAGCGAGTGGGGGCGCCTTGGGATCAGACAGGAGCGAACGGGCGGAAACGTGCCCGGCATTGGCGTCAGCCACCTCTCACGTCACGGATAGCGACCCTGGCCTCAGCAGTCCCAGCCCAGCCTGCTACCCAGAAGACCGTCAAACACCCCGGACGGGATAAAACGCTCTTTTAAAGAGCGTTTTATCCCGTCCGGGGTGTTTGGTAAGTCGCCCAATGTCAGCGGATTGGGGTCACGCCCGGAGGCGTGTGAGGATCCGTCCGTGGAGTGCGATGTGTGTGGACGTGCGATGTGGCGATGGCCGACACTGCCGACAGTCTGGGAAGAGGAGATCTGGTCCTGTTCCTGGTGCTACGCCTCCACCCATGTGGGTGGCGAGTGGTTCGAGGTCTCGCGGCCGCCGTACTTGCCCGTGGACATGCGTTGGGAGCGGGCCGTCGCGGACGGCCTCACCGCCGACGTCTCCCATGCTTTCGGCATCTTCGACAGGACGCTGTGCGGAATCCAGGTAGCCGGCATGTCGCCGTCGGATTACTTGTGGCTGCCAGAGCGGGAGAACGCCTGTGGCGCCTGTCGGGATATGGCGGGTGTCATCGATGGCCGCTGGCTGCAGGCTATGAGGGGCGAGGACGCGCGGGACAGCGTGGCCCGGCGGCTATGAGTCCTTCCAGTTCGGAGTCGACTCTCGTGTGAGCCTGCGGCTCATCAGGTCGATCATCGCGAGGCGGATCATCGCTTCGGAGCGGTGCGGGTGGGTTTCGTAGTCGCGGGCGAGGCGGCGGTGATTCATGAGCCAGCCGAATGTCCGCTCGACGACCCAGCGCCGGGGGATGACCTTGAAGCCCTTCTGGTCCGGGTCGCGGCGGGTGACTTCGACGTCGATGCCGAGGGTGGCGCCGTGGTCGATGGCCTTGGTTCGATAACCGCTGTCGCCCCATGCCTTGGTGATTCTGGGGTGGGCCTTGGCGATGTGCGAGAGCAGGTGGATACCGCCGGCGTTGTCGGAGACGCTGGCCGCGGTGACCCAGACCGCGAGGAGGAGGCCGAGGGTGTCGACGCCGATATGGCGCTTGCGGCCCGCGATCTTCTTGCCCGCGTCGATGCCCTGGCCGGTGGCCGGGACGTTGGCGGACGTCTTGATGCTCTGGGCGTCCAGGACGCATGCGCTCGGTTCTGCGTCCCGGCCTGCGGCCTCCCGGACCAGGCGGCGGAGCAGGCCGTTGAGCTGGTCGAACACGCCGTCCTTCTGCCAGGCGGCGAAGTATCCGTAGACGGTTTCCCACGGTGCGAAGTCGTGGGGAAGGTAGCGCCAGGGAATTCCGGTCCGGTCCACGTACAACACCGCGTCCATGATCCGGCGCAGGTCGTGCTCGGGAGGCCGCCCGATATCCAGGCCCTTCCCTCGCCGCTCGGCCCGCCAGGCCGACACCGTGGGCTCGAGCAGTTCCCATCGGGCATCGGACAGGTCGCTCGGATACGGCCGCTGTCGAGACATGTTTCGATAGTTCCGCCGAGCGACATCCCGCCACAGGGCGCAAACGGGAGCGAGTGGGGGCGCCTTGGGATCAGACAGGAGCGAACGGGCGGAAACGTGCCCGGCATTGGCGTCAGCCACCTCTCACGTCACGGATAGCGACCCTGGCCTCAGCAGTCCCAGCCCAGCCTGCTACCCAGAAGACCGTCAAACACCCCGGACGGGATAAAACGCTCTTTTACTGCTCATTTCAGAATGGAAGGAGTCGCTCGAACGCGGCCACCCCGTCGAACGCCCCGCACCCGTCTCGGCGTGAGCAGCATCAGCCGGTCCGCAGAAGCCGGGAGGATCTCAGGCGCTCGCGTGCCCGTATGTGCAGGTGGCCATCGCTGGGGAAGGAGGGCGGTGCCGCGGGTAGGAGGGTGTCGAAGTCGTAGTGGCTCTTCTGTGCAACCCGGCACGATGCCAGGTTGTCCACCTGGTGCAGGAGTTTGAGACGCTCCAGCCCGTCGGCTTTGAAGGTGTCGAAGGCCCAGTTGGTGAGTGCCTCCAGGGCGCGGGAGGCCACTCCCCGCCCGCGTGCGTGCGCCGCGGTCCAGTAGCCCACTTCGGCCGCCGGTTTACCGGAGGCGACTTCCTTGAGGACCACGTTGCCCACCAACTGGTAGCGAACTGAACCGGGTTGTGCCTCAAGGACGGCGAAGCCGAACCGGTCCCCTGCTGCCCAGCCCTGCTGCTGAGCCTGCACCCAGCGTGTCCCGTCGGCATCGTTGTCCATGACAAAGCTCGCCCAGCGGCGCAGTACCGGATCCCGGCTCACCTCAACCAATGCGGCGACGTGCTCCATGCACCAGGGGTGAAGAACGAGTGCGGGAGAGACCGGCGACGCGGCGACCTGAAGTACGACTGGGGCACTCATCAGCTGATCATATGCGGCGGTGTTTTCACCCGACGCGGGCCGCGTCCGCCCCATGCCGCCTTGTGACCACCCCGTCATTGCCCTGTCCGAGCGCGCAGAGCCTGGACGGACCAGTCGACCACCGGAGCCAGACTCTCCGGGGCTGGCCAGCCGTTGACCACCGCGAGCAGTTGGAGGTACCGCTCCCAGCGCGGATCGTTCACGCTCTCCAGCCGAGTCGTCAGCCGACGGCGAAGCTCGACGTCGTCGGGGCGGCCGAGGAGATGCGCGTAGTACGCAGTGAAGGCCGCGACGATCGGATCAGCCTGGGGAGAGGCCGGGTCGATGCCGGCAGCCAAGGCCGGGCCGGCCTGGTCACGGACGGCTGCGGCGATGTCGCGGCGCGGGACCGTCACTTCGTTTCGGGCCTCCTCCGCCGCCTGGTCCTCGACCATCCGCCGCACGACGGCGCGGAAACCCGGGTCCAGGGACATTTCGGCCAGCTCCACCCACGCCATCACTTGCTCTGTCTTCGGGTGGTCGGCCAAGTCGGGGGTCATCGAGCGCATGACGCCCGCGAAGGCGGGGGCGGCGTCAAGACCGCCGAAGACGGCGTCGAGGAAATCGCCGATCAGACGTCTGCGTTCGTTCTCGGAAAGCCGGGCCATCCGGTGCATGAGTTCCGTCTCCTCAGGTGTGGACCCGCGCTCGGCCACCACCGTCAGCACCGCGCGCCGCAGGCACAGGAGGCGGATCTGCACCGTCAGTGCTTCGGCGTGCGCTGCGGCGACCTCGGGAAGCGAGAGCTCACGGTCCACGACCTTGCGGATCGTGGAAAGGTCCAGTCCCAGCTCGCGCAGGGTTCGCACGAGGTCCAGGCGTGCGACGGCGTCGATGCTGTAGAGGCGGTAGCCGGCCGGGCTGCGGTCGGTCGGCGCCACGATTCCGCGATCGGAGTAGAACCGAATGGTCTTGACCGTGAGATCGGTCCGTCGAGCGAGTTCACCGATCGAGTAGAGCGTGTCGCCGTTCATGTCCCCACCTTCGTGTCTCCCCCTACAGGAGACTCAAGTCCCTTCGCCAGCCGGCAGGCAACCACTCCTCATCCACACGTCTTGACAATTCCTCTTGCCGGACCAGAGCAGGCGGCTCGCCGTCGGTGCGCTGCCCGGGCCGGAACAGGAGTCTGGTCGGTCAGCTGGGCGAGCCGAGTTCCCTGGGGCCGTAGAAGGCCGCGGGCTTTCCCGTGAGCAAGGCCCAGTAGCGGTCCCCGAAGGACCAGTGCCACCATTCCGGGGGGTAATTCACCAGCCCCGCGGCCGTGAGCACGGTGCCCAGCAGCTTCCGGTTGGCGCGGGCCTCCTCGCTGATGTTCGGGGCGTGGGTGTAGCAGGCGCCGACACTCTCCTCCGGGTCCGCGTTCATGCGCGTGCCCAGGTCCAGCTCGTGTCCGTCGGCGTCGGCGAGGGTGAAATCGACGGCCGCGCCCGCACTGTGCGGCGCGATGTCGGGGGGTGACACGTACCTGCTCGCCGCCGAGTGGATCTCCTCGGAGGACCAGCCGGGGTTGGCGGCGCGCAGCCGGTCGGCGTACTCCTCGAAGTACTCCCGCTGGAGCGAGAGGGGCCGGTAGCCCTCGACGAACAGCAGCCGGATGCCCGCCGGCAGCATCGTCTGAGCCGTGAGCAGCCGTTCCAGAACGCCTTCCCGCAGGTGGGCGAAGGCGTCCGCCGGGTCCTGCTTGTGGGTGTCGACGAGCAATCAGCCGCCGGGGCGGACGTCCACGAGGCGTTCGCCGGACTCGATCACAGGCACGGCGGCGACCCTCGGATCCGACATCAGTACGATCTCGTTCACGGCTGCCGTCCCACGTCCGGCCGGTGCGGCCGGGGGACGCACGCCGAACCACTGCTCGGCGCCGTACTCCTCGAACCGCTCGACCTCGGCGAAGCCCAGTCTCGCCGCGAGGCGCGTCGCCCGGTCGTTTGCGCTCTGGGTGGAGAGCACCATGGGTTCGCCAGGACACGTGCTGGTGAACCAGTCGAGTGCCGCCGCGCACGCCTCGAAGGCGTAACCATGCCCCCACGCCCCGGGCAGGAACAGGTAACCGAGCTCGGCCTCCCCGGCCTCGGGGCGGACGTGTCCCCGGCGCTCGGTACCGCGGGGATCGAGCGTGATCATGCCGATCATCGTTCCGTCGAGTTCGACCACGAAACAGCCGGGGCGGCGGCCGGGCACTTCGGGCATCGCGCGCTCGAGTTCGTCGCGCGGCCGGGCGCCGCCGATGTAGGTGCCCACCTCGGGCGAGGTGAACAGCCTGACGAAGGCCGCACGGTCCCGGGCCTCAGACGCGCGGAGCACGAGCCGGTCGGTCGGTATCGGGGCCGTCGGCCAGGTTCGATCATGGCGGGGAACCTACCGCACGCCCTGTGAGAACGAGCGACGAAGAAGCCCGGCGGCTGCCCGGCGATCTTTCTCCTGCGGTCTGCAACCGGGACCGCTTCGGTACGCGTGTCGATGATCTGAGAAGCGCGCTCGAAGCGGAACCGGCGGGACGGTGAAGCGAGCGCGGGACAACGAACGGACGGAAGGCGACACGGCGTGGGTCACGACCAGGTTCTCGAAGCGTTTCAGCTGGAATGCGCAGCCCTCGGCGACGCCGTGGCCGGACTGTCCGAGGCCGAGTGGAACCTCCCGACACGCTGCACTCCCTGGACCGTACGCGACCTGCTCGGGCACGTATGCGTGGTGATCGACTGGCTTCCGGCCATGCTGGACGCGCCGGAACCCGGTGAGGCGGAGATCTCCGCGGTGGAGTACTACCGCCCGGACGACCGCTTCTCACCCCAGACCAACGCCAAGCGGATCGACCTGGCCCAGGACCGTGCGGCGAGGCCGGCCGACGGCGCCGCCTTCGCCGAGGACTTCGCCGCGACGTGGCGGCGGGTCGACCGGCTCTGCCAGGACCAACCCGGCGGTCGGACCGTGCGGACACGGCATGGCGACGCCATGCTCCTGTCGGAGTTCGTCCTCACCCGCGTCGTGGAAGTCGCCGTCCACGGCCTCGACCTGGCCGACGCACTCGGACGCGAAGCCTGGCTCACCCCGGCGGCCGGTGACGCCGTGGCAGAGCTGCTCCTGGGCGCGGAGCACGTCGCGGCGGCCGACAAGCTGGAGTGGAGCCGTTCCCGCTTCCTGCGCAAGGCCACCGGCCGGGGGTCGCTGACCGAGGCGGAGGCCGCACAGGTCGAACGGCTCGGCATCCACTGGCTCGCCCTGGGCTGATCTCCGCGCACAAACCCGTCTAGGTCGGACACCGCGACCGAGGTAGTGGTGTCCGGTCATGTGGCACCAGGCGGGCAGGTCGAGCGGGGCGGCCCGGACGGTGCTCGGGGCGGCGCGGTCGATCTACTTGGGCAGGCTCACCCTCGGCTGGCGCTCTACGGGGCGTAACTGATCGTCTCAGGATGAGGTCCGTAGGCGGCGCAGGCATATGAGGCTGCAGGCCAGTTCGAACAGACCCTGATGGAGATCAGCGCGTCGCTCGTAGCGGGTGCGGAGCCGTTTGAACTGGTGCAGCCAGGCGAAGGCGCGCTCGACCACCCAGCGCACCTTGCCCAGTCCGGAACCGTGGATGACGCCGCGCCGGGCGATCAGCGGCTTGATGCCGCGCTTCCACAGCAGGCGACGGTACTTGTCGAAGTCGTAACCCCGGTCCGCATACAGGTTCCGGGGCCTGCGGCGGGGACGTCCGCGCAGACCCCGGATCGGCGGAACGGCGTCCAGGAGTGGCAGGAGCTGGGTGACGTCGTGCCGGTTACCGCCGGTGAGTGTCACGGCGAGCGGCGTTCCGTGACGGTCGACGATCAGGTGGTGCTTGGAGCCGGGACGGGCACGGTCGACAGCCGAGGGACCGACGTGACCCCCCCTTTGACGGCCCGGACGTGCGATCCATCCACGGAGCAGTCGTCCAGGTCCAGCAGACCGGCGCGGCGCAGTTCGGTCAGCAGGACGGCGTGCAGGCGCGGCCAGACACCGGCCTCGGTCCAGTCCCGCAGCCGACGCCAGGCCGTCACACCCGAGCAGCCCACCATCTCCGCGGGAACATCACGCCACGCGACACCGGTCCGCAACACGAACAGGATGCCGGCGAGTGCAGCCCGGTCCGGAACGCGAAGCCGCCCAGGATGCCGGTGGCGCCGTTCGGGAGCAGGCGGCAGCAACGGGACCACCTGCTCCCACAGGTCATCAGGAACAAGATCAGCACGCACGCCGGACACCCTGCCGACCAAGATCACCGAGTGCAAGACCTGCGGATCAATTCATTCTGAAACGATCAGTTAGCCAGGTCGTAGGCGGCAAACAGGTGGCGGACCCCGTGCGGGCGGGTGTAGGTCGCCCGGCGGCGAGGCCGGAAATCGCGGTGGGGGTCCTTGTGTATGCCGCCGCGTTCGGCCCACTGCCTGCCGGGGTGGGGCTGGAGGTTGAGGGGGCCGAACTCGTCGAGGCAGAAAACGACTTCTGGCTCGCCTTCCTCGGATATGACCTCTTCGTTGGCGATGGCGTAGAGATGCTCGAGGCGGGCCTTCTCCGTGGCGTAGTCGGGGTCGCGGGAGGTCTTCCAAGTCTTCACGCGTTGAAAGGAGACGCCTTCCTCGCTGAGCAGGATGTGCAGGCCCTCGTGGCTGATGTCGTCGACCACCCCCTCGGCGACCAGGAAGTCGGCCAGCTTGGCCAGGCTCCAGGTCGAGAAGGGCAGGCCGTGCTCGGCCGATTTTGACTTGGCAGTCTTCTTGATCTCGCGACGCTCAGAGAGCGTGAACGTCCTCGGCCGTCCGCCCCGGTATTTCGGGTAGAGCGACTCGAAGCCTTCCGCGTTGAAGTTGTGGATCACGTCGCGGACCCGGTCGGCGCTGGTGAACGTCACCCCGGCGATCTTTGCGACAGGCATGCACTGCGCGGAAAGCAGCACCATCTGGGCTCGGCGCCAGGTCACCACCGACCCGGTGCCCCTGCGGACGATCCGCAGCAGCCGCTGCCCTTCGTCATCGTCGATCTCCCGGACTCGTACTCGCTCTGTCACCCGCACAGCTCGGCGCACACGCGCCGTCCGGAGCATCCTCCGGACGGCGCGTCGCACTCACAACAGGGCGAACGTTTTCTGATGCGGAACTAGACATCAACGAAGCCAGCCTCACATACTCATCCGCTACGGCCGCGAAATGCTGACCAGCCCGATCAATCTTCGATGACACGAACTCGCGTCCGTCAAGGTTGGATGGCACAGGGGCATAATCTGGGCAGCGTGACACGTAAGATCTGACATCGCGAGAGAGCGTGACAGTCACCGTCCGTCAGCGTGATACCGGTCCCCGAGGGCCGGATGGCGGCCTGCTCGGCCTCGGACAGCACCTGATGCTCGTCCGCCCGGCGGCCGCGCGGACGGGACAGCAGCGCGTCCCGGCCACCGGTCTGCCACCTCGTCCACCAGGTGTCCACGGCCCTGACCGACACCTTGAACAAGACCGCGGCCTCTGCCCGGTCCCGCCCCTCCACCGGCGCGGACACCGCCAGCAACCGCACAGCCTCCTGCGCATCCGGCGACCAGGTCCGCGCATCCCCCACCAGATCACTCACACACCATCAACGAGCGCGAACCCAAAACGTTCCGGATCGATATTTGTACGGATCTCCGATTCGGCGTCCGCTGATGTTGTTCCGTTTTACGTTGCTCACTTCTCGGGGCGGTTGCTACATTTTTCTGGCTGGCGCACGTCGCCAGAATCGGTTTCGGCAAATCAGCATTCCTGCTGTGGAGGGTTCAGATGATTAGTAAGCTAAAAAAACTCGTAATGGTCGCAGTGGCCACCGTCGGGATGATGGCCTGGACGACCAGCGGCTCGGCATCGGCGGCCAGTCAAGTCCCGTGCAACAACAGCGAGTTCGTAAAGCTCTCCTTCCACTACGGCCTTGATCCCACTGGGAACAAGTTCATCATTTGTTTCGCGAACGCTGGCGACATCGTTCTTTTTGACCAGTATGCGCGGGCCTTCTGGGCCGACCAGATCTGGACCGGAAACAATCGTGTCCAGTGGTTCGGAGACGGGCGGTGGCAGCCTGCTCAGCCGATCGGGAAGAACACCGCCATGTCCTGGCCGAATCACCCTGGCGGGGTAAGGATAGAGAAGCTCCGAATCGTCTGAGTCATCTGCGGTATGCGGCCTCATTGTGTTTGACATCGAGGCACTGTCAACCACGATGAGGCCTTCTGTGTGACCATCGATGACTGTAATGCTAAGGGCTCGCAGAGAATCAAAGTGCTGCTTCCCGTGATGCGGCTCGCTGTTGTGGTATGAGCGTCTCCGACGAGGTTCGCGGTCAACTCGCTGTGAGGTTAGAGGTGTTGTTCCCGCACCTTGACGAGCGGCAGCGGCGGCTGATGATGAGGGCCGAGGCCCGGACCCTGGGTCACGGCGGTATCCGGGCGGTCGCGCGGGCGGCCCGGGTGAGCGAGACGACGGTCCGCAAGGGCGTGGACGCGCTGGAGGCCGGCGAGGAACCTCTGGGCAGGGTGCGCAGGCCCGGTGGTGGCCGGAAAAGGTCCGCGGATCTTGATCCGGGACTGCGGACTGCGCTGCTGGCACTGGTAGAACCCGACGAGAGGGACGATCCGATGTCGCCGCTGCGCTGGACGGTGAAATCGACCAGGAGCCTGGTGGCCGTGCTCAGCGGTCAGGGGCACCAAGTGAGTGCGGACACGGTCGGTGACCTGCTGCGGGAAAAAGGCTTCAGCTTGCAGGCCGGCGCCAAAACCCTCGAAGGCAGACGGCACCCGGACCGCGATGCCCAGTTCCGCTACATCAACGAGCAGGCCAGAGGGCATATGGGCGCCGGGCAGCCGGTGATCAGCGTGGATGCGAAGAAGAAGGAACTCATCGGCGGCTACAAGAACGCGGGCCACCAGTGGCGGCCTGCCGGTAAGCCGGTACTGGTCAAGACGCACGACCTCCTGGACCGGCAGGGACCGGGCAAGGCGATCCCCTACGGGATCTATGACATCGCCGCGAACACCGGCTGGGTCACAGTGGGCACTGATCACGATACCGCCGCGTTTGCTGTCGCCTCCATCCGTCGCTGGTGGCAGGCCCGGGGCCGGCACGACTATCCGGCCGCCACCCGTCTGCTGATCACCGCGGACGCGGGCGGGTCCAACGGCTACCGCACCCGCGCCTGGAAGACCGAACTCGCCGCCCTGGCCGCCGAGACGGGCTTGGACATCACGGCCTGCCACATGCCGCCGGGCACCTCGAAGTGGAACAAGATCGAGCACCGGCTGTTCTCCCACATCTCCATGAACTGGCGCGATCGGCCGTTGACCAGTCACGACGTCGTCGTGAACAACATCGCGGCGACCACTACCCGCACCGGGCTGACCGTCCACGCCGAACTCGACCCGGGCACCTACGACACCGGCATCAAAGTCACCGACAGCGATATCGACGCCCTGCCCCTGCACCGGCACCGTTTCCACGGCGACTGGAACTACCCCCTCCACCCCACACCTCGCGACGCCACCAGCGCAGACACGGCCCCACGGGCAGCCGGCGCCCCGTCCCCACAGCCCTGCACCGGGTGTCTGCGCAACCCGGAGCTGACCAGCATGTCCGAACCGGCACTGGACGAACTCATCAACCAACTGGCCGGGAAAATCGACGAGTTACGTGCGCAAGGACGGCTCCGGCAGCGAGGAAGCGAACGCATCCGTGCCCGGGGCGCTGGGGCCAAGGACAAGCTGTCCGCCGCCGACAGCCTCCCACCCACACGGCCACCACACCCACCGAACTTACGAAAAGATCAGTAGGGCTGCGTTCGGCGGGCGTCCGACCGGATCAGGGCGACATCGCAGTCCTTCTCGTGTCACTGGTTCCGGATCGGGTCGCGGTCGAGCAGTTCGTGTCGGCAGGTCTGGACACAGCGTTCGACGACCGAGTTCCTCCTGGATATCCACCGTGTCACATGGGAGATCCACACAAGTTGCGGTGTTGGAGGGCCCACCAGATCTCGAACGTGGTCTCTGTGTCCTGGAGGTCTGCTTCGGTCAGAGCGGCGAAGCGGTCCAAACGGTAGCGCAGCGTATTGACGTGGATGGACAGCGCGGCGGCGGTCTCGGGGATCGACCGCCGCCGGGACAGATAGGCTTCGACGCTGGTGAGTAAGGTCTCGCCGATGGCGCTTTCTGCCTCCACCGGTTCGATGTAACGGGCGTGGAGGTACTTCCCCAGCCCCGAATCGTTCACCACGGGCAGTCGCAGCGCCATGCGCCAGCGGTCCACGATTCCGCGGTGGCCGAACCGGGTGGCTGCCTCGAGCAGTTGCGTGGCCTCGGCGAAACCGTCATTCAACTGCGACAGGCCGGTCGGGCCGGCCAGCCCGACCGTGACGTCGTCGGGCAGCTCGCGAGTGACGGGGCGGGACAGCACCGCTGCGGCATCACCGCCGTAGGTGCTGACCAAGACCGTGTTCTGCGGACCGGCCGCCCGTTCCAGTATGCCGGTGAGCGCGAACGGGCCGGTACTCGCGGACCGGGCCCGCAGCACCCAGTACTGATGGTCTGCGGCGAGCCCGAACCCGACTCCCGCCGCGACCATTTGATCGGTCGTCATCGTGCCCTCCAGCAGATGGGCGAGCAGGGTCATCCGCTGCTGCTCCTCACGACGGGTGAGGTCCAGCTCGGCTTCCCGGTGACCGGCGAGGAACTCGTCGCTGTAGTGGTCGCCGAGCTGCCAGATCCGTTGGACGCCGAGCAGCATGGCACCGGTGGAGATGCCCTGGCCCCGGGCGTTCCGGAGGAACTCGTCACGCAGTACTGAGATGCCGCGGCGGTAGGCGGCCAGGACGTCGGCGACGGGGATATTCTGCAGTGCCCGGCGCCGCCCAGTCTCCCGCTCGTCCTCCGCCACATCGTCACTAAGGTGCTCCTCGCCTTGAAGGGCGGCGATCACACGGACGACATTGCGGTGCACGGACGGCCGAACCTCCGACGGGGGGACCACGCGATACGAGCTGATCGCGGCGGTCACCTCCAACTGCGCGGTCACCAAATCCTCGGCCTGCAGCAGCAGCTTCCCGGCCACCAGAGCGAGCTGGGCCTTGAGCGATTCGGACATGTTCCGCCCTCTTTTCCCTCGGTGTCGCATGAATGGTCCGGTCCCAACGGACGATGCGGCCGACCGTGACGGTGGCGTCACGACATCGGCCGTCGAACGGGTCATCTGTTCCGCTGCTTGGGGACGCTTCGAAAGCTATGGGATCGGCGGGCCGAGATCTTCACCGCGCAGTGGACAGTTCCGTGTAGCCCGCATAGGGGACGACGGTTCTCGTCGTAGCCCGCATAGGGGACGACGGCTCCGGCCCGGCCGCCCCGGCCGGTCGGGTGTGGTCAGGGCGGCCCTGTCACGTTGGCTGACCGGTGGGATGATCTTCTGGTTGATCAGGCTGGGAGGGGTCGTCCGTGGGGAGGGGTCGTCCGTGGGGAGCGTGTCGCTGTCATACAAGGGGCACCGGTACCCGGTCGAGGTCATCTCCCACTGCGTGCGGCTGTACCACCGCTTCCCGCTCAGCTTCCGCGAGGTCGAGGAGGTCATGCTCGAGCGCGGCGTGACCGTCTCCTACGAGACGGTGCGCCGCTGGTGCGCCGAATTCGGGCAGGCCTACGCCAACGCGCTGCGCCGCCGGCAGCCCCGGCCCGGGGACAAATGGCACCTGGACGAGGTCTTCATCAAGATCGACGGGCGGTTGCGGTACCTATGGCGGGCCGTCGACCAGGACGGCAACGTCCTGGACATCCTGGTGCAGAACCGGTGGGACAAGCCCGCGGCCGGGCGCTTCTTGCGCCGCCTCCTGAAGAAGAGGACGGGTGCGGTGCCGCGGGTGGTCGCCACCGGCAAGCTCCGCTCCTAAGGCTCGGCCCACCGCGAGGTCACGCCCTGCGTCGAGCACCGCCAGTCGAAGTACCTGAACAACCGGGCCGAGAACAGCCACCAGCCGACCCGGCAGCGTGAACGGGCAATGAAGGGCTTCCGCTCCATGGGCGGGGCCCAGCGGTTCCTGTCCGCGTTCAACGGTATCTCACCCCACTTCCGGCCCCGCCGCCATCTGATGCCCGGCACCCGACACCGCGCCGAGAGGGCCGTCCGCTTCGCCATCTGGAAGCAGATCACCGGCGCTACCGACCGGCCCACCACAGCCTGACCACAGGCCCGGCTCGCAAGCCCACCCTGCCCCGACGCACCGTCAGGCAGCCCACACCCAACAACGTGACAACGCCCCTCGAGGACCTGGACGAAGGCGTCCTCGCCGAGGCCGCCACCGAAGCGCGAACCTTCGGCGTCGGCCCGGCGACCGCCGTCGACGAGCTGGTGCGCGGCCTGCTCGGGCAGTCGGCCGACTGGCAGCAATCGATCGGCGAGCCGGGCCGCGCGCTCACCACGGCAACTGAAGGCCGACCGCTACCCGGCTGGTCCACCGACGCCGGCCGCACCGAGGACATCGGGTGGCGCCAGGCCCGCACCACGCTGCTCGATGCCGTCGCATGCCACCGCCACGCTCACCTGCTCGACGCCATCGTGGAGCTCGGCGGTGAGCTGGAGCTCCCAGCTACCCGTAACGGGCGCTTCAGGGGCTCAGCCATCCCAGGAGGCTGCGCGGTCAGCGACGCCGGCCGCCGCCGATGCGGCGGTCGTCGGCCAGCGCGGTAAGGGGGCCGAACTCGCGGGCAAGCTGGTTCCACGTCAGAACCTCGCCACAGCGGGCCGGGAACTCCTTCGGGTTGAACTCGGGCATGGTCCAGGTGCCAGTGCCCCGGTCCCGCAGCCACAGGTCCCCGTCACCGTCGACCACAGTCGGCGGGACCGGTACGGGCTCGGCCTGATCGGTGGGCTCCCAGGTGATCCGGCCCGGGTGGGAAACGCGGCGCAGCTCGGTGGTGGCCAGCCGCGCGGCCAAGTCACGGGTGGACTCTTCGGCGTCCTTGACCGACGCGAGCCGGAATGCGTCGTCAAGTACGGGCAGGGCTGGATTCTTGCTGCGCTTTGAACTCATACGCCGACTACCTCCGGTGGGGGGCGTCACATCCGTTATGGCACCCCGTAGAGGAACACGGTATCCGAGGCGGGAGCCGGGTCGGCTACGACCACTGTCCAGGTGGAGGCGCTGGAACACCGGGCGGTGGGGCTAGGTGGCGAGCTGTCCTGGACTTGACGCAACCCGTGGTGGTAGCGCTCAGATATGGCGGTCCGGGTCTGACCTTGCCGTTTATCGTCTGGCTTCGACGGAGAGGCGGGCAGCGAAGGGTCTTCAGATCCAGTTTCCCCAGCCGAACGTGGCGATGTAGGCCCTGTGGACGGCATCCCAGCCACGGCCGCTGCCGATGTGAATCACGGCCAGCGCAAGAAGGAACCAGGCCGTGAAAGCCCCAGCAACGATCAAGGTCCGTCGAGGGCCGGAGAAGCTGGCGACCACGATCAAGACGATGACCGTCACACCCAAGCCCATGTGGGAGGCGGGCAGATCTGAGCGCAGTGCCCCACGCACAGAACGGCGCTCTGCCTGCATGTCCCGGGTGTACTGAGAAGCCGAGCCTTCGCCGTTCTCCCGCTCAGAGCTGTGCTCCATGAGTAGGCCCCCTGCAGATCCGGCTGCGTCTGCAACCCGCTCAGCCTATTCAGGGCCGTGATCACGGCCATCATCGACCGTCCGTTGGGGCTTCGTCCCCTTCTTGTGGTGTGGGTCGGGTGTAGGACTCGCCGGTGGCAAGGGGGCGTCCGACGTCGTAGCGGATGGCTGGCCTCTGATTTTTCGAGCCAGGAGGGCGGCCGGGGCCGAGGCGGGTGGGTTTTGGTGCACCGGCTGGCGTGCCCGTCTTCGCGTGCAGGTTCCTGAACCCGCGGTGGACCAGGGCGGGGGGTGAGTCTGTTCGGTTCCGCCGGCTGTTCCCATGGCCGGCGCAGGTCCCGTGCGAGGGGACGGGCGAGGCGGAGTTGGGCGTGTGCGGCCAGGACGAGACAGGTCCAGCGGTCGGCGGCCTGCGAGTTCCGTAGCTTGGGCCGGCTCCAGCCGAGGGGCTGTTTGAGCAGTCGGAAGGTGTGCTCCACGTCGAAGCGGCGGAGGAACGCCTGCCAGCACCGGTCGACGTCGTCCGGAACGGCGTCGGTGCCCGGCCACCACAGCCAGACAGGCTTGTTGACCCCGCCGCTGGGCAGTTTCTCGACCGTCAGCCGGATCACGGTGCCCTCGATGACCGGCAGCGGGCCCTCGTGGTCGAGCCAGGCGGCGCGGCGGGTCAGCCAGGGATGGAGACGGTCCCATGCCTGTGCGGTCGCCGTCCCGTAACGGTCGGTGTTGGTGACGGTCACTGCGGTGGCCTCGCCCCAGGTCTCAGGTCGGCCGAAGACGAACTCACCGCCGTGTTTGGGCGGGCGTCCGCCCTGAGGCGGGCAGATCCACGGCACCGGGACCGGCTTGCGCATGATCCGGTCGGAGCGCAGTCGGCCCAGCGCCTCGACCGGCAGATCACTCAGGAGGCGGGCGATGCGGGCTGGCCAAGTCCGGCAGCAGCGACTCCTACGACGAGTCCCACGGACACGCTCGCAGTCGAAGGCGGCATCCGGTGCGCTGCACGCCGCTCGCCGATGTGTAGCGCCATCGACGGAGCGACGAGCGCGCGTCGCGACCAGTACATCGGTCGCAACGCGCGCTTAGCTATGCCCGCCGCAACTGCGGGCTGTGCTCAGGCGGTGGCGCGGTTGCCCCGGCGTGCGGCGAGCGCGGCCTCGGTGCTGGGGTGGGCGGGCAGGAAGGTGTCCATCCCGGTGACGCTGAGCAGGCGGCCCAGCCGGTCGGGGATGGCCGCCAGGGTCAGGGAGCCGTCGGCGTCCTTGGCGCAGCGCCAGATACCGACGAGGGCGCCCAGGCCGGAGGAGTCGCAGAAGGCGACGCCCGTCAGATCGGCGACCAGGTCGGGGTGGCCGGCCGCGATGAGGTCCAGGGCGCGGGCCCGCACGGCGGGTGCGGTGGTGATGTCGAATTCACCGGACAGTGCGATCACCGCCAGGGTGCCGTCGGTGTGCGGGACGTCGATGTGGAATGCGTCGGTCATGGGCGTCGGTTCTCCTGCCCGACGGAGGCGTCGGCGGTCGGGGCGGCGGCGCTGTGAACGGTGGTGGTGATGCCCGCGGGAGCGGCATCAGGGGTGGGGACGGACAGAGCCAGCAGGGCCACGTCGTCGCGTTCGGTGTCGGGGAGGGTGTCCAGGAGCGCGACGGTTTCGTCGATCAGGCGGCCGGCCCTGACCGGCGCCGGCCGCCGGGCGAGGAAGTCGGTCAGGCCCGTGTCGGCGAGCATGTGGCCATCGGCGGTGCGGGCCTCGGTCAGCCCGTCGGTGTAGAGCAGCAAGCCCTGGCCGGGCGCCAGGTGCAGGGTGCGTGAGGCGAAGGCGGCTTCGGCGAATGCGCCGACCAGCATGCCGCCCTTGGCGCGGACCGCCTCCACCCGCACACCGCCTTCCTCGGCAGGGCTCAGGTGGTAGGCGGGCGGGTGACCACCGGTGGCCAGCGTGACCGTGAAACCGCCGCCCCGGGCGGGATCGAGCAGGCCGAAGATGGCGGTGCAGAAGCGGGTGCCGACCGCCGCGTCCAGCAGCAGCGCCGTGTTCAGGGCATTCAGCGCGGCCGTCGGGTCCGCGTCGACCAGGGCCGCGGCCCGCAGCGTGTAGCGGGTCAGTGAGGTGACCGAGGCGGCTTCGGCGCCCTTACCGCACACATCGCCCAGGAAGAACGCCCACCGGCCTCCGCCGATGGGGAAGACGTCGTAGAAATCGCCGCCCACTTCCTGCGGGGAGGCGGTCTTGTAGTGGCAGGCCAGCTCCAGCCCGGGTACCGCGGGCAACACGGGAGGCACCAGGGTGCGCTGCAGGGTGGAGGCGAACGCAGCGATGGCCGCCTTGTCCCGCTCCGCGCGCTGCCGGGCCTCTTCCTCGGCCTGGCGTTTTTCCTGCTCGACCTTGCGGCGCTCCTGCTCGGCGCGCACCGCGTGCAGTGCCGACAGCCGCAGCTCCAGCTGGTCACGCACCATTGCCGCCAAGTCCTCGAGTGTGGAGGAATCGGCCTGACTGATCTCGCGGGGGCGGGTGTCGAGGATGTTGACCGTGCCCAGCCGGTACCCGTCGGCGGTGATGATCGGAGCGGCGGCGTAGAATCGCACCCCCATCGGGCCGGCGACCAGCGGATTGGAGCAGGCGACCGGATCCAGCAACGTGTCAGGGATGACGGTGGTGTCATCGGTCAGCACCGCCGACGCGCACAATCCCGGATCGCGGCCGATCTCGGTGACGCCTTCCAGCCCGTGCGTGGCCTTGAACCAGATCCGGTCCTCGTCCACGATCGTCACCGTCGCCACCGGCACCTCGAACAGGCGCGCGGCCAGCGCCGCGACCCGGTCATAGGCGCCGTCCGGAGGGGTGTCGAGAATGTCGTAACGGCGCACCGCCGCCATCCGCGCCGCCTCGACCACTGCGACCAGGGGATCGTTCGGTGCTATCAGGGGCGGGCTCACTTGTTCCGGCATGGTCCTCGTCTCGTCATCCCCCCAGGAAGGCACCGACCGGACAGCCAGCACCCCAGAACCCTACCGAACGCCCCAGCATCCCGATCCGACAGCGAGCCTGACGGCACCTCGCCACGTTGTCGAAACACCCGGATACATCCAGTACGCGGGCGCCTCCCCGCCTTGCGATGCACCGCATCTGACGCCACGCGCTGATCCGCCAGGAAGTGCAGGAAAGCCCTTACGAGTTGGTGCGTGATAGCGGGTGGGGTGTCGTGCCTGGCAGGTGGCATGTTCCGGTTGTGGCGATCATGGTTAATCGGTCGGTGCTGGCGCATCGGCTGTTCACGGGAATCTTTCGGCGTCATCTTGCGCGTCTGATTGAGGAGTTGGCGGTGCCGTGGCAGGCCGGTCCTGAGGGTCGCCGTCATGCTGCACGAGGCGGGACCAGGAAGCGGCCGGGAGCACTGCCCGGCAGAATCGAACAGTGGGAACGCGACCGCCACGACCACTCATCCGACCGCATCACCGTCCAACACGCCCTCGCTGATCACAAACGCTGGAGACAACTGACGCGCTGGACCCACCGCCGCGACCGCCCGCCCGACACCTACCACACCATCACCAACCCCGGCTCCGACCGCACCGCCCAAGCCTGAGCAACGGTCCTCAAACGAACCAGCACACCCCACCCGCTATCACGCACCAACTCGTTAGTTGGCCAGACAGGCCAACTACGCCGCTCAGTCACAGCCGCCCGGCTCCGGTCAGTGTTCCCGTGCGGGAAGCAGGGCGAGGCCGGTGTCGTGCATGATGCGGTCGACGGTGTCCGTCAGGACGCTGCCGGCGGCGATGACGGTCTCGATGGTGCCGGGCAGGAGATCGAGCGGCCGGTACCACTCGCGCAGCTGGCTCTCGTCGACCCCGTTTGCGATGGGTTTGGTCGCGTGCCTGGCCAGGGTCTCGGTGAAGGGGACGTCCAGGTAGTAGCAGTGGGTGTGTCCGCGGTGGTCGGCGCGCAGCTGCTGGAGCATCCGTCCGTAGTGGTCGGCGTACAGGATGCCTTCGAGGACGACGTGATACCCGGCATCGAGGCTGTAGCGGGCAACGGTGTCGATGAGGCCGATGTTCGCGCCGCCGGGGCGGTCGTGTTCGCGCAGGACGACCCTGCGGAGGTTGTCCTGGCCGACCAGGGCGAGGCCGCGACCGAAGCGCTCCCGGATCCCCGCCGCGACCGAGGACTTGCCCGAGGCACTGTTCCCGCGCAGAACAACGAGCCGGGTCTCTGCGGTGCCCACCATCATCCGCACGACCCTATCGGCGGCCACCGAACATGATGGGGCCTGCAAAGCACGGTCCCGCCTCGGCTCCACGCACCTCTATCCCCGGCCACGCAGCCGACCTCACGTCGCCGCCCTGTCCGGGCACACGGCACTCATGGGCACGGGGGGCGTGGTCGGATCGGCCGAGTACATAGCCCCGGAACGCCTGCGCGATCAACCCGCCGGACCGGCCAGCGATTTGTTCTCCCTCGGCGTCACCCTGTGCTTTCTCGCCTCCGGTCAGACTCCCTTCGCCCGCGGGGACCTCACGGCCACCTCGTTCGCCGTCGCCTCCGAACTGCCCTCCGTCCACGTCCGGGGCCCGCCGGGCGACGTCATCGAGCAGTTGCTGGACAAGGACCCGGCCAAGCGCCCGTCCGGCGCACAGCTCGCGGACGCGCTGCGATCGATCGTCGACGGCGCTGCCCGAACGGTGCAGGCGACACTGCGGCAGCCGGTGCCGCCCGCATGCGCGAACCGGCGCCACACGGCGATCACGGGGGCTATCGCCGTGGTGGTTCTCCTTGCCGGAGCGGGCGTGACCGCATACGTCGCCGGAGACGACTCCGGCTCTGGTTCGCCCAACCAGCCCGGGCAGACGTCCACCGGTGCCCATGCAGGCTCGCGTGTGGATGCGGTGATGCCGGTTCCGGGTGTGCGGGGCAGGTTCTGGGTCTTCTCCGGCAGTGAGTACATGGTCGTCGAGGCGGGTGCGGACCCGGCGTCGGCGCGGCGGGTGAGCGGGCCTGCCCCGATCGCGCAGTGGAGCAAGACGTTCGGCGACCTGGACCGCTCCACGAACAGGATCGACGCGGTCCTGCCCGTTCCCGGTGACGGCCATCGCTTCTGGGTCTTCTCCGGCGACCAGTACCTGCTCGTCCACACTGCGGGCGACCGCTCCGGCAAGGGCCGCCTCCAAGAACCACGCCTCCTCACCGACTGGCCGTCCTTGAAGCCGTTCCGAACGGACTGAACCAGCCGGGCCGGACACTTGACCGGAACACGGCGGTCACAAAGGCCACGGAGGTGCTAGTTACGGGGCACGGTGCGGTTCCAACCGCCATCCACGCGTGACGTCGGAGTGAGCTGGGCACGGTCTGCGGCCAGACGGCCACACCGGTGACAGGGGGCTCGTGTCTGTTCCACCTCGGGATCGTTAGGCCATTCGGACACGGTCCCAGGCCTACGGGGGGAAGACGGGCGTGGAGGTTAAGGATGTGCACCACGCCTACCGGCGGCGCGCGGTCTTGCAGGGTGTTGACCTTCGGCTACAGGCCGGGACACTGTGCGGGATCGTCGGGGAGAACGGCGCCGGCAAGTCCACCCTGCTGAAGGTCCTCTCCGGCGAGTTGCGGCCCACGCGCGGCACGGTCCGTCACAGCGGCCGGTTCGGTTACTGCCCGCAGCATGTGGTCCTCAATGACGCGCTGACCGTCCGGCAGCACCTGACGTTCTTCCAGACGGCTTACCGCCTGGCCGATGTGCGCTATGCCGAGGAGGTCATGGAGATCCTGGGCTTTACCGGATACGCCGGTGAGCGGGCCGGGGTGCTCAGCGGCGGCACCCGGCAGAAGCTGAACGTGACGCTGGCGCTCATGCACGATCCGCAGGTGTTGCTGTTGGACGAGCCGTATCAGGGCTTCGACTGGGACACCTACCAGCGGTTCTGGGACTTGGCCGCGCGGCTGCGTGATGCGGGACGCTCGGTCCTGGTCGTCTCCCACCTGGCGTACGACACCGAACGCCTGGACGAGCTGTGGCGCCTGGACAGCGGGACGCTGCGTGCGGACCAGGCAGGGGCCGCTGCATGAGGTTCCACCTGACCCGCTTCGCGGTCGCCACCCGGTTCACGCTCCTCGAGCACGGCCGCAACCGGTTCGCCATGATCCTGGTGATCCTGTTCGTCCCGGTGTGGACGACCCTGGCGTACCTGGCGATGCCCGAGACCCCGGCCCGGATGCGGCTACGCGCCACCGGGGAGGCGCTGGCCCCGCACGGCAACGAACTGACCTCGATCAGCGGTGCCCTCAACGCCGTCACCCTGATCACCGGCTTCATGATGTTCGCCGCCACGTTCTCCGGCAGCGGCTTCGACCGCCGACTGGCCATGGCCGGCTACCCCCGTGCCCACCTGGTCCTGGCCAAGGTCACCGCCCTGGCTCTGGTCTCGGCGGCGGTCGCCGTATACGCCACCGCCATCACCTGCCTGGCCTGGACACCCCGCCAGCCCTTCCTGCTCGCCGCCGCCCTGTTCTGCGCCGGACTGACCTACGGCGCCCTCGGCGTCGGCTTCGGGTCGCTGCTGCGCCGGGAAGTCGAGGGGATGTTCGCCATCGTGATGACCAGCATCATCGACCTGGCGCTGCAGAACCCCATCATGAGTTCCGGGGCCGACAACCCGGTCGTGCGCTACCTGCCCTCGTATGGGGCCATGCAGGCCAGCACAGCGGCCGGATTCTCCACCAGCCCGGTCCCCGGGCATCTGGCCATCCAGCTCACCTGGTTCGCCGGTGCCGCCCTTCTCGCCCTGCTGGGCTTCCGTCGCAGCACCCGCAACTGCCTGCCGTCGACCGCCCCCACCTGGCCGCCCGGGCCGGAAAGCAGCAAGGCCGGCCTTCCCGCGCCGCGCCGAGCTGCCACGTCATCGGCTGCGGCGTCTGACAAGGAAGCACACTGAGGTCCCGGTTCCCCGACATGCGTGCCACTACGAAGCCCACCACGACAGACCCCGATGCCACCCTGCTCGCACAGCGAGGGCGGCCCGCCCGCCGCCCGCCAACCGGTGAAGACCCGTCCCTGCGGGCCGCGTACCGGCTGTGCCGGCGCACCACACGCGTGCACGATCCCGGGATCTACGCCCTCATCCAGCTGATGCCCACCGTGCTGCGCCCACCCTCCTGGGCGCTGTGGGCGGCAGCGAGCGTCCTGGATGACCTGGCCGACCAGCGAGATGCGGAGCAAGCCGAACGTGCGGCCCGCGTCGAAGCGTGGACCCAAGCCCTGCAACGCGACCTGACGGTTGGCACCAGCACAGATCCGGTCCGCCACGCCCTGGTGGACACCGCCCTGCGATGGCGTCTGGACCTGTCAAGCCTGCAAGGCGCCGTCACCAGCACACTCGACGACGTCCGTGACCGGCGCTTCGCCGACTGGGCCGAGTGGCGTGCCTGGTGCGAGGCGCTGGTGCCCTGGGTCGACCAGGTACGGCACCTGTTCGAACAGGCCGGAGCTCCGATGACGCTCAGGCTGGACCGGCAACAGGACTACAAGCGGTTCATTGACGGCGCCCAGCTCACCGACATCCTCACCGACCTGGGCGCCGACCTCACCCAAGGACTCCTGCTCCTGCCTCAGGAGGCCCTGGACGCCTACCCCGGCGCGGAAGACGACCTGCGGCAGGGGCGCTGGAGCCCGGCCACAGCGGCTTTGATCCGGGAGTTGACGGCTCTGGCCCGCCAGTGGCTGACCCGGCCCGCGATGACCGCAGGCATGCACCCGGGCGCCGCCACCGTGCTCAACACGGCCGCCTGCCTGATGCGCGCCCAGCTCGATGCCGTCGACGGGGCCGGCCCCACTCTGCTCAAGCGCGCCCCGCGCCCCTCCCTCGTTGCCCGCACTCGCATCCTCGCCCCTGCCCGCCTCCGCTCGGGCCTGGCGTGGAGCCTGACGCCCCTGACCGTCCCCGGGCCGCGACGGCCCGCGGTGACCACGAGCGATCCGAGCCGGGCAGCCGAAGCAGACACCGCCCTCCAGCCCCCACCACCGCACGCAGGCGGCGCCCTGCCCCCGCAGATCATCGCCGACCAGATGCCAGCGCACGTGGCGGTCATCATGGACGGCAACGGCCGCTGGGCCCAGCAGCACGGTCTGCCCCGCCCGGAAGGGCACCGCGCCGGCACCGCCGCGGTCCACGAGATGGTCTACGGCGCCCTGGAGATCGGCTTGCGCCACCTGACCCTGTATGCGTTCTCCACCGAGAACTGGAAACGCGACACCGGGGAAATCACCACCATCCTGGAAGCGATCCGACGTGACCTCGACGACGGCCCCCTCCGCGACCTCGACGTACGCCAGCGCTGGTTGGGCCACCCCGACAAACTGCCCCAGGAGCTCGTCCAGGCTCTCCGGCGTGAGGAGCGCCGCACTCACACCCGCACCGGACTGACCCTGACCGTGTGTATCAACTACGGCGGCCGCGATGAGATCACCCGGACCGCTGCAGCCCTCGCCCAGGCAGCCCGCGCAGGCGACATCGACCCCCACCTCATCGGCGAGGACGACTTCGCCCGCCACCTGCCTCACCCCGACATGCCAGACGTCGACCTGCTGTGGCGCACCGGCAACGAACAGCGCACCTCCAACTTCCTGCCCTGGCAAGCCACCTACGCGGAACTGCACTTCACCCCCGGCTACTGGCCCGACGTCGACCGGCGTGACCTGTGGCAGGCCATCACCGAATACAGCCGACGCCAACGCCGCCACGGCGCCGTCCCTCTCGTTTCTCCCCGAACACCACCAGCCACTCCGCCACGTCCGATGTGACTGTCGGAGCTGGCCCCCCAGTAGTTGGTCAGAGCGGCGCAATCACTTGCCCTGTCGCACTGCGGCTGTCAGATGGTGGGCCGCTGACGAGCCAGGATGCCAGGTCGTTTATGACCGCGGAGGCCCGGGGTTCTCAAGCGACCTGGCTTTTACGGAAGTCTCGTTCGCGAGACAGGCGGGCTCGTAAGGCCGCACAGAGGGTTTGCCGTGCCAGCTTGCAGATAGTCGAGTTGACAGGACTTCAGGAACCTCGAGTCGGTATCGCCGTTGGCGACGTTCTTGCATCGCTGGCGAATCCGGCGCCTGCCTCTCGACTTGTTTCGCATCAGCGCGCACGGGCTGGGATCCAGCCCGCCACCGGTGGCTACGCTCAGTCGCCGGCCAGAGTCCCGCCCAGAGGGGTGCGCTCGTAGCGCACGGATCGGCCAGTCCGCGTCCGCGTGACCAGGCCGGATTCGCGTAGCACGGCCAGGTGGTCGCCGACGGCGCCCAGACTGAGACCCAGCTGGCGGACCAACTGCGTGGTCGTCGCCGGCACCGCGAGCGCCCGCAGCACCTGCGCGCGGTGCGGGCCGACCAGCCGCGCCAGCGCCGCCGCACCGCCCTGCGGGGGCGGCTGCCCGAGCAGGTTCGCGACGCCACGCGCCGGATATACCAGGGCGTACGGCCAGGGCGGCTCGACGTAGCTGATGAGGGTGCCGAAGACGGTCGGCATCAGCAGCAGTCCCTTGCCGTCCAACCGGTGCCGCTCCCACTCGTCCCGGGGGCCGGTGCGCACCTCGATCACACCGTCGGTCCCTTCGGAGCGCCAGCCCACCCGCGGATCCAGGTCGGACAGCGCTGCGGCCCAGCCGTACATGGCGAGATGCCCGGCGCGGTGCACCAGATCGCGTTCCAGCACCGTACGCAGCCGCAGCCAGTCGGGCTCGACCAACGCGTGCCAGGTCGCCTCGATCGCGTCTGAAAGCCGGGTGAGCACGTCCGGGGCGGCCAGGATCTGCTGGACGTGGCGCGGCAGCGTACGCAGCCCGACCAGGTTGCGGGCGATCTCCGCGCGAACCTGGTGCAGCGGGGTCGCCCGCACGGCGGCGAGTTCGACGTGGAAGTCGTCGCTGGGGCTCGAAGGTGGCGGATGGATGAAGTCGGCGTTGTAGTCGCCGTGGCGGAACAGTGCTGTCAGCGCCTCAACCGCGGGCGTCTCGCAGAGCAGCCGCGCGTACCGCGGCGCGATGCGCTCCGCCCAGGGCCGCAGCGGCCCGGCCGGCTGCTTGCCCGCCGCGACCCGCAGCGCGTTCATTGCTTCACCCAGCGGCGAGATCGCGTAGCGGGTGTGCGCCACGTCGGCCGGCCCGACTTCGATGGCAAGCATCTTTCGCCTCCACGCGAAAGCTTAACGCCTCCGCCTGCACCGCCCCGAGACTGCCCCACATGACGACACCCCAGGCCACACCGGCGCGGGCCACCTACCGCGAGGTGTTCGCGGTACGCCAATTCCGCGTGCTGTTCACCGGTTACACGCTCTTCCTCGGCGGCGAGACGGTGAAGATGCTCGCGCTCTCGGTGACCGTCTATGCCGGCACCGGCTCGCCCCTGCTGGCCGCGCTGGCCTACGTCGCCGGTTTCCTGCCCTACGCCCTCGGCGGCACGCTGCTGCTGGCGTACGCCGACCGGTGGCCGCCGCGGGCCGTGATGGTCGGCTACGACCTGGTCCGCGCCGCGGTCGCCGCTGTGCTCGCCGCCGGGCTGCTCTCCCCTACCGCGATGCTGGTGCTGGTGTTCGTCACCGGCATCCCCAGCGCGGTGGCCTCCGCGGCGCGCAGCACGCTGCTGCCCGAACTGCTCGACGGCGACCGGTACGTGCTCGGCCGGGCCGTGTTCTCCATGGCCGCCGGCGGCACGCAGGTGCTCGGCTTCGCCGCGGGCGGGATGCTGATCGCGGCGCTCGGCCCGCACGGCGCGCTCTGGACCACCGTGGCGAGCTGCCTGCTGTCCGCCGTGCTGCTGCGCCTGCGGATGGCCGAGCGGCCGCGCCGCGGCACGGCCGCAGGGTACGCGGTACGCGAGACCTGGCGCGTCAATCGCGAACTGCTGCGCAAGCCGGCGATCCGTTCGCTGCTGCTCGCTCAGTGGCTGCCGCCCGCGCTCATCGTCGGCGCCGAGGGTGTGCTCGTCCCGTACGCCGTCCAGATCGGCATGCCTGACTCGGTCGGGCTGCTGTTCACCGCCGTGGCGCTCGGCATGCTCACCGGCGACCTCGTGATCGGCCGACTGGTCACCCCGGAACGAAGGGAACGGCTGGCCGGGCCGCTAGCATTGCTTCTCGGCGCGCCGCTGCTCGGGTTTGTGCTCTCGCCCGGGCCGGTCACCGCGGCGCTGTTGCTCGCCGTGTCTGGGTTCGGGGTCGCGTACCAGCTGGGGCTGGCCCGGCGTTTCCTGAAGGCAGTGCCGGAGGCGAACCGAGGCCAGGCCTTCGGGCTGGCGCTGACCGGGACCATGACGTTGCAGGGGCTGTTCGCAGCCGGCGGCGGGGCGTTGGGCGAGGTGTCACCGCCCGGCCTGGTCGTCAGCGCGGCGGGCGCGGCGTCCCTGCTGGCCGTATTGGGGCTCTGGCGCGTGCTGGCGTCGCCGGGGGCGTAGCAGCGCATGAGGAGCGGCCGATGTCGGATCCGTACCGGGTGGCAGTGCCGCCCGCATCGCGACGGCCGCCGAGTCCTCGTCCTCCGGCACCAGTGAGGCCACCAGCGTCGTCGCGCTCATCACCACCGCCCGGGGCGCAACCTCCTCCACCGCCCGCCACGAAGCGGCGGCGTCCAGGCCGGCGCCGTGCTGTTCGACCAGTTCCAGCTCCTCGATCAGCACCTTCGCCGCCCGAGCCCCGGTCCGTGACGCCTTCTCCAACTGCGGCAGCGTCGAGAGCCGTTCCTTGTCCGTCGCGCGCTTCACCGTCCTGATCAGCCGGGTGGCCATCAACACCGAGAACAGGTCCAGCGCCTCGTCGATCGCCTTGGCCTCCAAGTGGCGCTTCACCGCGGGGAGCATCGCGGTGAAGCTCCCCCGTTGATCTGGACACGTGGACACTGGGACGGATGGGTCCCAGGGGAAGTAGTTCAGGTTGAGCAAGAGCAACCGCAGCAAGCGGTACACAGAGGAGTTCAAGCGTGATGCCGTCGGGTTGGCGCCGGCCTCTGACATGACGGTCACCGAGGTCGCCCGTGACCTCGGAGTGAGTGCTGAGGGTTTGCGGGGCTGGGTGAAGCAGGCGAAGGCCGACCGCGCCCAGGGCCGGCCCGGTGAGCTGACCTCGGCCGAGCGTGACGAGCTCAAGCGGCTGCGCAAGCAGAACGCCGAGCAGGCCAGGACCATCGAGGTGCTGCGAAAAGCGGCGGTCTTCTTCGCGAAGGAGAGCGATCGATGACCGATGTCTCCCGGTTCGGCGTGGCGGAGAAGACCACCTTCGGTGTCGCTTTCCTGTGCCGGCTGCTGAAGGTAGCCCGGTCCTCCTTCTACGCCTGGGCCGAGGGCGAGGCCGCCCGCCGACGCCGCCAGGAGGCCGACGCCGCGCGGCCCACGAGATCACCGTGCTGCACGTTGCCTCCAAGCACACCTACGGCGTCCCGCACATCCACGCCGAGCTGGCCCGCCTCGGACGCCAGGTCAACCGCAAGCGGGTGGAGCGCATCATGCGCGGGCGCGGCATCGCCGGCGTCACGCGCCGCAGACGCCGCACTCTCACCAGGCCCGCGAAACGGGCGGTGCCAGCCCCGGACCTGACCGGCCGCGACTTCACCGCACCGGTGCCCAAAGTGAAGCTGGTCGGCGACATCACCTTCATCCCCGCCGAGCAAGGCTGGCTCTACCTGGCGACCTGGCGACCTGGCTGGACCTGGCCACCCGAGAGGTCGTCGGCTACGCAATGGCCGACCATCACCGGGCCTCACCGGTCGTCGACGCGCTCACCATGGCCACGGGCCGGAACGACCTCCAGGTCGGCTGCGCCACCCACCCGGACCGCGGCAGCGAATACACCTCGGAAGAACTCCGTTGCCACATACGGTCCTTGGGCCTGCGCCAGAGCATGGGCCAGACCGGATCTTGCTACGACAAAGCCGCAGCTGAGAGCTTCTTCGCCGTCCTCAAGGAAGAGATCGGCATCCGTGTCTGGCCAGACCGGGCCACCGCCCGAGCGGCGATCTTCACCCA
>NZ_JBIBZU010000033.1:0-38894 GCF_043088245.1 Streptomyces sp. NPDC014623
GCGACCCGGGCTTCGGGGAGTTGCTGGAGCGCGTGCGGGCCACCGACCTGGGAGCCTACGCGCACCAGGACCTCCCCTTCGAACGCCTGGTGGAACTCCGCGATCCGGAACGCTCACTGGTCCGCCACCCGCTCTTCCAGGTCTCGCTGAACTACGACACGGCCGAGACGGCCCGAGCACGCGAAGCCGCACCGGAACTGGACGGGCTGACCGTGAGCGGGCAGCGGCTCGGCGTCACCACGTCCAAGTTCGACCTCACCTTCGCGCTCACCGAGACCCGCGCCCACGACGGCGGCCCCGCCGGACTGCGCGGGGTGCTGGAGTACAGCACCGACTTGTTCGACCGCGGCACCGCCGAGCGCCTGGTGGAGCGGTTCGGCCGGGTCCTCGAGGCCGTGGTGGCCGCGCCCGGCGCCCCGCTCGACGAGATCGACATACTGCTGCCGGGCGAACGCGCGCTCCTGGAGGGAGCGTGGAGCGAGCCCGATCCCGGACCGGTCGCCGCGCCCGCGGACGACGCCCGCTTCCCGGACCTGTTCGAGGCGCAGGCCGCCCGCACGCCGCACGCCCCCGCCGTCCGCTACGGCGACCGGGAGGTCTCCTACGCCGAGCTGAACGACCGGGCCAACCGGCTGGCCCGGCTCCTCGCCGCTGGTGGAGCGGGCCCCGAGGACACCGTCGCCGTCCTGCTGCCGCGCGGCCCCGAGCTGATCACCGCCCTGGTAGCCGTCCAGAAGGCCGGGGCCGCCTACGTCCCCCTGGACACCGAGCTGCCCGCCGAGCGGATCGCCCACATGCTGGAGGACGCCCACCCGGTGCTCGTCCTCGCCCTCACTGGGACACAGGACGCCCTCCCGGCCGGGGCCGGCCCCGTGGTCCGCCTCGACGCCCCGGCCACCGAGGCGGCGCTCGCCGGGCTCGACGGCGGCGACTGCACCGACGCCGACCGCCGCGCACCGGCCGCGAGCCACGACCCGGCCTATGTCGTCTACACCTCAGGGTCCACCGGCACACCCAAGGGCGTCGTGGTCGAACAGCGCTCCCTCGCCGCCTTCCTGGTCCGCTCGGCCGCCCGGTACCGGGGAGCCGCCGGAACCGCGCTGCTGCACGGCTCCCCGGCCTTCGACCTCACGGTGACCACCCTGTTCACCCCGTTGATCGCCGGCGGCTGCATCGTGGTGGCGGACCTCGACGCTCCGGAGCAGGACGCCCCAGCCCGCCCCGACCTGCTCAAGGTCACCCCCTCCCACCTCGCCTTCCTGGACACGATCGCCTCCTGGGCGGCTCCCGCGGCCGACCTGGTCGTCGGGGGCGAGCAACTGACTGCGGCCCGTCTTGCCCGGCTGCGCCGGGCGCACCCGGACATGCGCGTCTACAACGACTACGGTCCCACCGAAGCCACCGTGAGCTGCGCGGACTTCGTCCTGGAACCGGGCGACGCACTGCCCCCCGGCACCGTGCCGATCGGACGCCCCCTGGCGGGACACCGACTGTTCGTCCTGGACGAACGCCTGCGCCCGGCGCCCGCCAACGTCCCCGGCGAGCTGTACGTCAGCGGCGTCGGGGTGGCCCGGGGCTATCTGGGCCGGCCGGGGCTGACCGCCGAGCGGTTCGTGGCCTGCCCCTTCGGGGAGCCGGGGGAGCGGATGTACCGCACCGGCGACCTCGTCCGCTGGCGGACCGACGGCCAACTGGAGTACCTCGGCCGCCGCGACGGCCAGGTGAAGGTGCGCGGTTTCCGCGTCGAAACGGGCGAGATCGAGACCGCCCTGCTCGACCGCCCGGAGATCGGCCAGGCCGCCGTCGTCCTGCGCGGCGAACGCCTCCTCGCCTACGTCGCGGTCCCGCCGGAGCGGTTCGACCCGGATGCTCTCCGGCAGGCGCTCGCGTCCTGGCTGCCCCGGTACATGGTCCCCGCCGCGTTCGTCCGGCTGGACGCCCTGCCGCTGGCTCCGGGAGGCAAGCTCGACCACCGGGCGCTGCCCGAGCCGCCGGTGCCCGCCGACGCCCCGCACGAGAGCAGGCCGCCGCGCGGCGCGTGGGAAGGCGTGCTGTGCGAGGCGTTCCGCGAGGTGCTGGGGCTCGTGGAGGTCGGGGTCGACGACGACTTCTTCACCCTCGGCGGCGACAGCATCGGCTCCATCCAGCTCGTCGGCCGGGTGCGCGCGGCGGGCGGCCGGATGACCGTCCGCGACGTCTTCGAACAGCGCACGCCCGCCGCACTCGCCGCCCGCTCGCGCCCCGGCGGCCCGGCGGCCGAGGTGCTCGGCGGCCGCGGGACCGGGCCGGTGGCGCCGACGCCGATCAGCTCCTGGCTGGCCGAGCTGGGCGGCGCGGTCGAGGGGTACAACCAGTCCGTGCTGCTGCGCGTCCCCGCCGAGGCCGACGTGGCCGTCGTGACCGGCGCCCTCCAGACGCTGCTGGACCACCACGACGCGCTGCGGATGCGGGCCGAACCGGAGGACGGTCACTGGCGGATGGAGATCGCCGAGGCGGGCGCGGTGGACGCGGCCACCGTACTGGAGCGGGTGGAAGCGGCGGGCGCCGAGCAGGGGGAGCTGGACCGGCTGGTGCGGACGCACTGCGCCGCGGCCCGTGACCGGCTCGCCCCGCGGAAGGGCTCCGTCCTGCGTGCCGTCTGGTTCGACCGGGGGCCCCGGGAGCCGGGACACCTCGCGCTCGTCGCCCACCACCTCGTCGTGGACGGAGTCTCCTGGCGCGTCCTCACCGCCGACCTCGGCAGCGCGTGGCAGGCCCTCGCCGAGGGCCGGAAACCCCGCCTCGACCCGGTGGGCACCCCGCTGCGGGTCTGGGCTCGGCACCTGGCGGAGCTGGCCGCCGACCCGCGCCGCGCCGAGCGGTGCGCCCACTGGGAGGAGCAGTCGGCGCGGCCCTGGGAGACCGGCCGCCTCGACCCCGCCCTCGACGACCGGAGCACCGAGGAGGCCCTTTCCCTGACCCTCCCGGCCGCCGCCACCCGCGCCGTGCTCGGCCCGGTGCCTGCCGCGCTCGGCGTCGGGGTGAGCGAAGTCCTGCTCGGGACGTTCGCCGCCGCCGTACGGCGCTGGCGCCCGGCGGAGGCCGCGGACGGCGTCACGGTGGACCTGGAAGGCCACGGCCGCGAGGAGGACGTCGTCCCCGGAGCGGACCTCTCCCGCACGGTCGGCTGGTTCACCGCCGCCCACCCGGTCCGAGTGCCCGCCGCCGGGCCCGACGACGACCGGACCGGCGCGCTGCGGGCGCTGGGCGCGATCCTGGACCGGGCGCCCGACGCCGGTCTCGGCTACGGCCTCCTGCGCTACCTCAACCCCCGCACACGACAACGGCTCGCCTCCCTGCCCGCACCGCGCTTCGGCTTCAACTACCTGGGCCGGTTCGGCGGTTCGGGCGGTGACCGGGACGCGGCCGACCGGACCCCGGACTGGTCGCCGGTGGGCAGCGGGCTCGCCGGCCAGCCCGCCGGGCTCCCCCTGGCCCACGAGATCGAGGTCACCGCGGTCGCCGTCGAGGGGCCCGAGGGCCCGCGTCTGATCGCCACCTGGTCCTGGGCCGGCCGGCTCCACCGGGAGCGGGACGTCCGCGAACTGGCCGGACTCTGGTTCCGCGAGCTGGAGGAGCTCGCGTCCGCCGAACCGCCCCCGGCCGTCCCCCCGCCCCTGTCGGACCCGGCCCCCCTGGTCGAACTCTCCGACGCCGAACTCGACCAGCTCGAAGCAGAGTGGAAGGCCGGCTGATGCGCGGATCCCTACAGGACGTCCTGCCCCTCTCCCCGCTGCAGGAGGGCCTCCTCTTCCACAGCGAATACGTCGGGGACGAGGCCGTCGACGTCTACACCGTTCAGACCGAGGTGGAGCTGCGCGGACCGCTGGACGTTCCGGCGCTGCGCGCGGCGGCCGGGGCCCTGCTCCGCCGCCACGACAACCTGCGGGCCGGCTTCGCGACCCGCGCCCTGAAGGACCCGGTGCAGTTCGTCCCCCGAGAGGTCGAACTTCCCTGGGAGGAGGCCGACCTGCGCGCGGCCGACGACCCGGACGCGGAGGCGGCCCGACGCCTGGAGGAGCACCGCTGGCGCCGTTTCCGGCCCTCCAAGCCGCCGCTGGTGCGGTTCCTGCTGCTGCGTACGGCACACGACCGCCACCGTTTCGCTCTCACCAACCACCACATCCTTCTGGACGGTTGGTCGATGCCGATGCTGCTGCGCGAGCTCATGCTGCTCTACCGCACCGGGGGCGATGCCTCCGCCCTGCCGCCGGTGCGCCGCTACCGGGACTACCTCGCCTGGCTGGGGGACCGCGATCGCGGGGCCGCGCGGGATGCCTGGCGCGGGGCTCTGGCAGGTCTGGAGGCCCCCACCCTCGTCGTCCCGCGGGCCGACCGGGCCGCGGAGGCGCCGAGGTGGCTCGACTTCGCGCTGTCGCAGACCGCCTCCGCCGGTCTGACCGCGGCCGCGCGAGGCGCCGGCCTCACGCTCAACACGGTCGTGCAGGGGCTGTGGGCCCTGACCCTGGCCCGCACCACAGGCAGTCAGGACGTGGTGTACGGGGTGGTCGTCTCCGGACGTCCGCCGGAGCTGGACGGCGTCGAGTCCATGATCGGCCTGTTCGCCAACACGGTCCCGCTGCGGGCCCGGATGCCCGTCGACGAACCCCTGATGGGTTTCCTGCGGCGGCTGCAGCGTGAGCAGAGCGCGCTCCTTGACCATCAGCACCTACGGCTGGCCGACATCCAGCGCCTGGCCGGCCGGGGCGAGCTGTTCGATTCCGTGATGGCGTTCGAGAACTACCCGGACGGCCCCGCCGACGAGCCCTCCGGCCCTTCCGCCGACACGCCGGGACGCGTACGCGTGGTGGCCTCCAGGATGCGCGACGCCATGCACTACCCGCTCGGCCTTCTGGCCTCCCCCGGGCCACCGATGCGCTTCCGCCTCGGCCACCGGCCCAGCGCGGTCACGCCGCGCCTGGCGGCCGCCCTGCGCGACCGCCTGCTGCGGCTCGTCGACGCCTTCCTCGCCGCCCCGGACCTGCCGCTGGGCAGGTTCGACGTCCTCGATGACACCGAACGCGCTCTGGTATCGGAGAAGTTCAACGACACCGCGCGCGAGGTCGAGGACACCACCGCCATCGAGCTGTTCCTCCGGCAGGCCACCCGCACCCCCGGCCGGATCGCCGTGGAGACGGCCGAGCGCTCCATCGACTACGCCCGGCTCGCCGACCGCTCCGGCCGGCTGGCCCGCCTGCTGGCGGAGCACGGGGCGCGGGCCGAGCGGTTCGTCGCTCTCGTGCTGCCGCGCTCGCCCGAACTGGTCGAAACCGCGCTCGCCGTGTGGCAGACCGGAGCCGCCTACGTCCCGGTGGACCCCGACCACCCGGCCGACCGGGTGGCCCGGCTGCTGCGGGAGGCCGACCCCGTCCTCACCGTCACCACCGCCGACCTGGCCGACCGGCTGCCGGCCGGGCTCCCGCTGCTGGTCCTGGACGGGCCGAGCACCGCCGCCGCCCTCCAGGGTTTGCCCGGCGGCCCGCTGGACGCGAGTGAACTTCCCGCACCCGTGGACCCCCAGAACGCCGCCTACGCCATCTACACCTCCGGGTCCACCGGCCGCCCCAAGGGCGTGGTCGCCACCCACCGCTCCCTCGTCGGCTACCTGCTGCGCGGCTCGGACCAGTACCCGTCCGACGGACGCTCCCTGGTGCACTCGCCGGTCTCCTTCGACCTCACCGTCGGCGCCCTGTACGTCCCGCTGATCAGCGGCGGCACCGTGCGCCTCGCCTCCCTGGACGACGAACCGGTCCTGCGTCCCGGCGAGGCGTCCCCGGACTTCGTGAAGGTGACCCCCAGCCACCTGCCCGTCCTCGAAGGGCTGCCGGGCGAGGTCAGCCCGACCGGGGCGATCACCTTCGGCGGCGAACAGCTCACCGGCCGCCACCTGCGGCGCTGGCGCGCCGACCACCCGGACGTCACCGTCTACAACGTCTACGGGCCCACCGAGACGACCGTGAACTGCTCCGAGCACCGCATCGCCCCCCGTGACCCGGTAGGCGACGGGCCGGTCCCCATCGGACGGCCGCTGTGGAACACCCGCCTGTTCGTCCTGGGCCCCGGCCTCGCCCCGGTGCCGGTCGGCGTTCCGGGCGAGCTGTACGTCGCCGGCGCCGGCCTGGCCCGCGGCTACCTCCGCGATCCGGGCAGGACCGCCGAGCGCTTCGTCGCCTGCCCCTACGCCGCCGGGGAGCGGATGTACCGAACCGGCGACCTCGTCCGCTGGAACGAGGATGGCCTGCTGGAGTACCTGGGCAGGGTGGACGACCAGATCAGCCTGCGCGGCTTCCGGGTGGAGCCCGGCGAGGTGGAGGCGGCGCTGGCGGCCCACCCCGCGGTCCGCCGCGCCGCGGTGGTGCTGCGGGAGGACACGCCCGGTGACGCCCGGCTGGTCGCCTACGCCGTCCCCACCGAACCGGAAGGAGCGCAGAGCACGCCGCCCTCCGCGCCCCCGCTCCCCACCGAGCAGATCCTGGAGCATCTGCGCCGGACCCTGCCGCCCTACATGGTCCCCGCGCACCTGGTGGAGCTGCCCGCGCTGCCCGTCACGTCCCACGGCAAGATCGACAGGGCCGCGCTGCCGGAGCCCTCCGTAGTCGGCGCCCCGGCCGGGGGAGCGCCCCGCTCTCCCCGCGAGGAGATCCTGTGCGGCATCTTCGCCGACGTGCTGCGGCGCCCGCAGGTCTCCATCGACGATGACTTCTTCGCCCTGGGCGGGCACTCCCTGCTGGCCACCCGGCTGGCCAGCCGGGTGCGGGCGGCCCTGGACACGGAGATGCCGGTGCGCCGCCTCTTCGAACACCCCACGGTGCGTTCCCTGTCCGCACTGCTGGACTCCCACGACGGCAGACGCCCGCCGGTGACGCCCGCGCGGCGACCTGAACACGTTCCGCTCTCCTACGCCCAGCAGCGGCTGTGGATCATGCACCGGCTCACCGGCCCCGACGCCACGTACAACATCCACCGGGCCCTGCGGCTCGACGGTGACCTCGACGTCCCGGCGCTGCAGGCCGCGCTGTACGACGTGACCGAACGGCACGAGACGCTGCGCACCGTCTTCCCCGAGGGCACCGAGGGCCCCTACCAGAAGGTGCTCCCGGCCCGACGGGCGGCCGGGGTCCTCACCGTCCTCCCGGTCGCCGACCAGGAGGCCGACCGCACCCTCGCCGGGCTGGCGGCCCACCGTTTCGACCTGGAGTCCGAACCGCCGATGCGCGCCTGGCTGCTGGAGAGCGGTCCGCACAGCCGGGTCCTCGTGCTGGTGCTCCACCACATCGCCAGCGACGGCTGGTCGGGCAGGCGGCTCCTGCGCGACCTGTTCACCGCCTACACCGCGCGCCGCGCGGGCCGGGCGCCCCAATGGCGACCGCTGCCGGTGCAGTACGCGGACTACGCCCTGTGGCAACGGCGCTACCTCGGCGACCCCGCAGATCCCGCCAGCCCCGCCGCTGTCCAACTGGATTACTGGGAGAAGCAGTTGTCGGGGCTTCCCCAGGAGCTGCGGCTGCCCGCCGACCGGCCGCGCCCGGCCCGCCCGACCCGCACCGGAGGCCAGGTATGGCTGACGCTCCCGGCGACGGTCCACTCCGTCGTGGCCGACCTGGCCAGAACCTGCCGGGCCAGCGTGTTCATGGTCGTCCAGGCCGCCGTCGCCGCTTTCCTCACCCGGATGGGCGCCGGGGAGGACATCCCCATCGGCGCCCCGGTCGCCGGGCGCACCGACGAAGCGGTGGAGGAGCTGGTCGGGTTCTTCGTCAGCACCCTGGTCCTGCGGACCGACACCTCCGGTGACCCCACGTTCACCGAACTCGTCGGCCGGGTCCGCGAAACCGCGCTGGCCGCCTACGCCCACCAGGACCTGCCCTTCGAGCAGCTGGTGGAGCGGCTGAGCCCGACCCGATCCCTCGGCCGGCACCCCCTCTTCCAGGTCGCCCTGTCCTGCAACAACACCGAGGAGCAGGTGGGCCGCCAGGGCGGCCGCCCCCCCGGACTCTCCGTCACACCGCACCAAGTGGAGACCGCCCGCTCGAAGTTCGACCTGATGTTCACCTTCCTGGAGAGCCACGGGGAGGACGGGCGGCCCACGGGCATCGAGACCGCTCTCGAATACAACGCCGACCTCTTCGACCGGGAGACCGCGCAGAGCCTCCTCGACCGCTTCGGCCGGATGCTGGCGATCTGGGCGGCGGAGCCGGCCGCCGCCATCGGTGCACGAGAACTCCTCGCGGCCGACGAGCGGCACACGGTGGTCACCGAATGGAACGCCACCCGGCGCGCGGGCCTGGTCGCGACACTGCCGCGGATGTTCGAGGAGCAGGTCGCCCGCACCCCGCGCGCCACAGCCCTCGAACACGCCGGCCACCACCTGACGTACGCTGAGCTCAACGCTCGTGCCAACCGGTTGGCCAGACTGCTGGTGCGGCGCGGCATCCGCCCCGAACACCGCGTCGCCCTGCTGATGCCGCGCTCCCTCGGGCAGATCACCGCCCTGTTGGCCATCGTCAAGGCCGGCGCCGCCGCTGTACCGGTGGACCCCGGCCACCCCGAACAGCGCATCGCCTTCATGCTGCGCGACAGCGCCTGCACCCTGGTCCTGGCGGACGACCCGTACGCGGCGGGACGCGAGGAGATCGCCGGCGTCCCGGTCCTCGTCCCCGACGACGAACCGGCCCGGGAGCAGGCCACCGACCTCGCCGACGGCGACCGCAACGCCCCCCTCACCGCCGGCAACGCCGCGTACGTCGTCTACACCTCTGGCTCCACGGGCCGCCCCAAGGGCGTGGTGACCGAACACCGCGGCCTGCTGTCACTGGCCACGGCGCAGCGTGAGCGGTATCCGGTGGAGCCCGGCAGCCGCGTGCTGCAACTCGCCTCGCCGTCCTTCGACGGCGCCGTACTGGAACTGCTCATGGCCCTCGCCACCGGAGGGACCCTCGTCCTGCCCGACGGGCCCCTCCTCGCCGGGCAACCGCTCGCCGACATGCTGGCCGAGCACCGCATCAGCCACGCCTTCATCCCCCCGGCGGTGCTGAGCGGCCTCCCCTCCGAAGGGCTGGAGGGCCTGCGCTGCCTCGTCGTCGGCGGCGAGGCGGTCACCGCCCCCCTCGTGGACCGCTGGGCCCCCGGCCGTCGCATGCTCGACATCTACGGCCCCACCGAGACCACCGCGGTCACCCTGACCAGCGAGTCCCTGCAGCCCGGCGGCCCGCCGCCCGCCATCGGCACCCCCGTGCCCAACACCAGGGCCTACGTGCTCGACGACCGGCTGCGTCCCGTCCCGCCCGGCGTGACGGGCGAGCTGTACCTGGCCGGCGCGTCACTGGCACGCGGCTACGGCGGCCGTCCGGCGCTCACCGCGAGCCGGTACGTCGGCTGCCCGTTCGGAGAGCCGGGGGAGCGGATGTACCGCACCGGCGACCTGGCGCGCCGGGACCGGGAGGGCCGCGTCCACCACATGGGCCGCACCGACGAGCAGATCAAGCTGCGCGGCTTCCGCGTCGAGCCCGGTGAGATCCGGGCCCGGCTCACCGAGCATCCCGCCGTGCGGGAGGCGGCGGTCGTCCTGCGGGAGGACGGACCGGGTGGACGCGCGCTGGTGGCCTACGCGGTACCGGTCGACGGCCCGCCCCGCCCCACCGCGACCCGACTCCGCGCGCACCTGACCGCCCTCCTCCCGCCCTACATGGTGCCCGCCGCCTTCCTGGTGCTGGACGCCCTGCCGACCACCGCCAACGGCAAGCTCGACCGGGACGCCCTGCCCGCGCCGGAACCGTTCGCCGAGGAGGCCGGGCGGCCGCCGCGCGACGAACGCGAGGCCGCCCTGTGCGAGGTGTTCGCCGAGGTCCTGGAGCGCACGTCGCTCGGCGCCGACGACGGATTCTTCGAGAACGGGGGGCACTCGCTGCTCGCAGTCCGGCTGGTCGCCAGGGTCCGTGAGCGCCTGGGCGTGCCCCTGGCCGCACGGGACCTGTTCGAGGCGCCGACCCCGGCCGCCCTGGCCGCGCACATCGGCCGGGGCACCGAGCGCCGCGCCCCGGCGCCCCTGCTCACCCTGCGGGGCCGGGGCGGCCGGCCGCCCTTGTTCTGCGTCCACCCGGCCGTCGGCCTGGGATGGGCGTACGCGAGTCTCCTGCCGTGGCTCCCCACCGACGTCCCCCTCCACGCGCTGCAGGCCCGCACGCCCGCGGACGGTGCCGGTCTGCCGGGGAGCGTCGAGGAGATGGCCGAGGACTACGTCCGGCTGATCCGCCGCGTCCGCCCCCACGGCCCCTACCGGCTGCTCGGCTGGTCGCTGGGGGCCCACGTGGCCCACACCGCGGCGGGCTTGCTGGAGCGCGACGGGCAGCGGGTGGACCTGCTCGCCATGCTGGACGCCTATCCTCCCCACCGCACCGGGGACCCCGGCGGACGGGCCGAGGGGTCCGAGGCCGAGATCGTGGCGGCCAACCTGCGGGAGTCGGGGTTCGCGTGGGGGGAGGACGACCAGCGCGCGGGGCGCTTCCCGCTGGAGCGGTTCCGCGCCCATCTGCGCCGGGTGGACAGCTCGCTCGGCCACCTCGACGACGCCGAACTGACGGCGGCCAAGGACGTCTACGTCAACAACGTCCGGCTCATGCGCTCCTTCACCCCCGGCCGTGTCCGGTGCGGAATCGTCCTGATGACCGCGGAACGCACCCGCAGCCTCGATCCGGCGGCGTGGGAGCCGCACACCGAAGGAGGCGTCGAGGTGCACCGGCTGGACGCCTCCCATATGTCCATGCTCACCGAACCGACGTCGGTCGCCGAAGCCGGCCGCGTCCTGACCCACCGGCTGGACTCCCTGCGGGGAGCCACCACGGAGAAACGAGAGGGATGACGATGACCAACCCCTTCGACGACGCCGAGGGCGTCTTCCACGTCCTGGTCAACGACGAGAACCAGCACTCGCTGTGGCCCCACTTCGTCGAGATCCCCGAGGGCTGGCGGGCCGTGGTGCGCGAGCGCCCGCGCCAGGAGTGCCTGGACTACATCGAGGCGAACTGGACCGACATGCGCCCCCAGAGCCTCATCGAGGCCATGGAGGCCCACGAGAAGTCCGCGGGCGCGGCCCGTTGACCTCGGGGGCGCGGGCGGGCGGCCCGGTGCAGGGACCCGCCCGCCCGCGCCCTCCGCACCCGTTCACCGACCCGGCCCCGGTCCTGGAGACCGCCGACGAACTGCGAGGAAGCCTGGATGCTGGCACGGATCAACGGGATCGACCTGGATCACGAACGCACCGGCAGTGGTCCCCCCGTCCTCCTGATCATGGGGAGCGGCGCCGCCGGAACGGGCTGGCACCTGCACCAGGTGCCCGCGCTGGTCGTCGCGGGCTTCGAGGCCGTCACGTTCACCAACCGGGGCATCGCCCCCAGTGGCGGGGGCCCCGGTTTCACTCTTCAGGACATGGCCGCCGACACCATCGGCCTGATCGAGCACCTCGGTCTTGGCCCGTGCGCGGTCGTGGGGACGTCCCTGGGGGCCAGGGTCGCGTGTGAGGTGGCCCGTATCCGCCCCGATCTGGTTTCCCGGTGTGTCCTCATGGCGCCGCGAGCCCGCGCGGACCGGATGAGGGCCGCCGTGAACGCCGCCGAGATCGATCTCGCCGACAGCGGCGTCACGGTCCCGCCCCGCTACCGGGCGGTGGTGCGGGCCATGCAGAACCTCTCGCCCCGGACGCTCGCGGACGACGAGCGGATCACCGACTGGCTCGACCTCTTCGAGCTGGCGGCGGCCTCGGGCCCCGGTGCCCGCACCCAGCGCGAGATCAGCGCCGCCGGCGACCACGGGGAGGACCTGACCCGGATCACCGCCCCCTGCCGGGTGATCGCCTTCGCCGACGACATCGTGGCGCCGGCGCACCTGGCCAAGGAGATCGCCGACGCCCTGCCCGAAGCCGACTACCACGTGGTGCCCGACTGCGGCCACTACGGCTACCTCGAACAGCCCGACTGGGTCAACCGGCTCATCACCCAATTCCTCGACGCATGAAAGAGCCCCTCCATGGAACCGACCACCTCCTGGCGGCCCGCCGCGATCAGTCCGGAGAGCCACGCGCTGCCCGCCACCGCCGATGCCCTGGCCGGCTTCCTCCAGGACTCCGCGCGCACCGACGAACTCCTGGCCGCCCACAAAGTGCTGGTCCTGAGCGGCTTCGGAGTGGGCCCGCGGGAGCTGGAGAAGATCATGCCGCTCCTGCTCCCCGACCGTCTGCCATACGTCTTCGGCAACTCCCCGCGCACCAAGGTCGGCCACAACGTGTACACCTCCACGGAGTACCCGGCGGAGTTCACCATCTCGATGCACAGCGAGATGTCGTACGCCGCGCAGTGGCCGGCCCGGCTGCTCTTCTACTGCGAGCGGGCGGCGGACAGCGGCGGCGCGACACCGGTGGTGGACAACGCCGCCTGGTACCGGGCACTGGACCAGGACGTCCGCGACGCCTTCGCGGGCGGCCTGCGCTACACCCAGAACCTCCACGGGGGACGCGGGTTCGGCAAGAGCTGGCAGGACACCTTCGAGACGGAGGACCGCTCGGAGGTCGAGGAGTACCTCTCCCGCACCGGGGCCACCTGGCAGTGGAACGCCCGCAACGGACTGCGCGTCAGCCACGTGCGGCCCGCGACGATCGAGCACCCCACCACGGGCGAGCGGCTGTGGTTCAACCAGAGCGACCAGTGGCACCCTGCCACGCTCGGCGACGAGGCCGCCGCCGCGCTGACGGAGATGCTGCCCCCGGAGGAACTGCCCCAGTCGGTCGCCTTCGCGGACGGCTCCCCGATACCGGCCGAGCACGCACGCCAGGTGCGTGACCGCGGACTGGAGCACGCCGTGGACAACGACTGGCGGCCCGGTGACCTCATGCTCGTCGACAACGTCCAGGCGGCCCACGGCCGCAGGCCCTTCACCGGCGACCGCCGCATCCTGGTCGCCATGTCGGGCCAGGGCCGCTCCCACCGCCGCGGACAGCCGCCGCGTACCCCACAGGAAGGTCGCCGATGACCATCGCCCTCGCCGACGTGGAAGGCCTCAACAAGCACGAGACCGAGTTCCTCTACGACGAGATCTTCACCCGCCGCGCCTACCTGCCCGAGGCCCTGCACCTGCCCGAGGCCCCCGTGGTCTTCGACGTCGGGGCCAACATAGGCATGTTCACCCTCTTCGTACGCTCCGAGAGACCCGGTGCCACGGTCCACTCCTTCGAACCGGTCCCCCCGGTGTACGACATCCTGCGCCGCAACCGGGAGCGCCACGCGGTGGCGGGGCTCGTCCATCCCTACGGTCTCGCCGAGGCGGAACAGGAGGTCGAGTTCACCCATTATCCGGGCTACTCGACCATGTCCACGCGCAGCACCCTGGCGGACACCGAGGCGGAACGGGCTTTCGTCCGGGGGCAGGTGCGGACCGACCACCTGCCTGAGGCCGAGCGGATGCTGGACGAACTCCTCGCCTTCCGGTTCAGGGAGGAGAAGGTGACCTGCCGGCTCCGTCCGCTCTCCGCCGTCCTCGACGAGCACCCCGTGGACCGGATCGACCTGCTGAAGATCGACGTTCAGCGCGGTGAGCAGGAGGTGCTGCGAGGTCTGGCGGACCGGCACTGGCCACTGGTCCGCCAGATCGCCATGGAGGTGCACGACAGCCCCGGCGGCAGCACCGCCGGCCGGCTGCGAGCGGTGGCCGACGGGCTGGAGCGGCGCGGGTTCAGCGTCCTGACCGAGCAGGAGGACCGGTACGCGGGCAGCGACCGCCACAGCGTGTTCGCTGTCGCGGAACCGTGCCGCGGCTGAGGCACGCCCCCGCCCGGCCGCCCACCGCAGATCCGAACCGAACGGTTCCCCAGCCCCCGGAGAAACAGCATGAAACCCGAGAACACCTTCACACTGTCCGAAGCCGAACGCGGCGACGTGGCGGCCCTGGCCCAGGAGTTGACGCGCACGCCACCCGGCCTCGTGGACGAAAGGGAATGGCTCGACCGGTGCCGCACCCTCTCCTGCCATCTGCCCGCCCGCCTCCAGGACCGGGTCCGCGCCTTCCGCCACGACCCCGGCTCCACCGGCAGACTGCTCCTGCGCAACCTCCCCGCCGCCGACAGTGTGCCGGCCACTCCGCAGGAGGCCGACTCCGTGGAGCGCAGGGCGACGCTGAGCGCCTCCGTGCTGTGTGCCCTGTCCATGGAACTGGGCGACGTCATCGCCTACCGCAACGAGAAGCAGGGCGCGCTCGTGCAAAACGTGGTGCCCGTGCCCGGCCGGGAAGGCCAGCAGTCCAACGCCGGCTCCGTCCCGCTGGAGATGCACACCGAGAACGCCTTCCACCCCCACCGCCCCGACTACGTCGGCCTGTTCTGCGTCCGCAGCGACCACGACCGGGCCGCAGGACTGCGGGTCGCCTCCGTCCGCGCCGCGATGGACCACCTGGAGGCCGGGACACGCGAAACGCTGCGGCGGCCCCTGTTCACCACCGAGCCGCCCCCTTCCTTCGGACGGCCGGACAGCGGGACCAAGCCGCACGCCGTGCTCACCGGTGACGCGGAGGACCCGGACATCCGCGTCGACTTCCACGCCACCCACACGAGCGACCCATGGGGCAGGCAGGCCATGGAGGCCCTGGCGGACGCCGTCCGCACCGTCTCCGAGGAACTGGTCCTGGACCCGGCCGACCTGGTGTACGTGGACAACCGCGTCGCCCTGCACGGGCGTACGGCCTTCGTCCCGCGCTACGACGGCCAGGACCGCTGGCTCCAGCGCACCTTCGTCCACCTGGACCACCGGCGGTCCCGCGCTGCGCGCGCGCACCACGGGCGCGTGCTGAGCTGATGGCGGCGGACCAAGTGATCCACGCCACCGGCCTGTACAAGCGCTTCGGCGCGGTCCAGGCCCTCGACGGCGTGGACCTGGCGGTGGCGCGCGGGGAGGTCATGGGCCTTCTGGGCCACAACGGGGCGGGCAAGACCACCCTCGTCAACGTCCTGTCCACCCTCACACCTCCCACCTCGGGCACCGCCTCGGTCGCCGGCTTCGACGTGGTCGGCCGCCCCGATGAGGTGCGTCGGCGCATCGGGGTCACCGGGCAGTTCGCCGCGCTCGACGAGGAGCTCTCCGGTTACGACAACCTCGTTCTGGTGGCCCGGCTGTGCGGAGCCTCCAAGGCGCAGGCGGTCGGCCGGGCGGGCGAGTTGCTGGAGGTGTTCGGCCTCCGTGCCGCCGCGGGGCGCAGGGCGGTGTCGTATTCGGGCGGGATGCGTCGCCGGTTGGATCTGGCGCTGGGGCTGGTCGGCTGTCCTGACGTCCTGTTCTTGGACGAGCCGTCTGTGGGGTTGGACCTGCCCAGCCGTCTCGGCTTGTGGGAGATGGTGCAGGGGATCGCGCGGGATGGTACGGCGGTTCTGTTGACGACGCAGTACCTGGAGGAGGCCGACCGTCTCGCTGACCGGATCACTGTCCTGGGGGCGGGCCGGGTCCTGGTGTCGGGTACGGCGGTGGAGCTCAAGGCACGGGCCGGTAGTGGTTCCATCTCGCTGCGGGTCGGACCGCAGGGCGACAGGACCGTGGCCGCCGAGGCTCTGCGCCGGGCCGGCTTCCCGTCGGGCGTGGACGACGGACGCGGTGAGCTGACCGTGCCGGCGGGGGATTCGGCGGATTTGGCCGTGGTGATCCGGGTGCTGGACGCCGTGGGACAGAACGTGACCGAGATCCGCTACGCGGAGCCCTCCCTGGACGACGTCTACCTCGCTTTCACCGCCACGGCCCCCGATGCCCCCGCCCCGGCGACGGGTGCCCTCGGCCGCCCTCCTGCCCCCGTTCCGGCGCGTACAGCCCACCGGATCACCCTCCCGGAGGCCGAACGGCGCACCGGCGACACCCCGGAGACCCCGTGAACGTACCTGGGACGATGGCGCCCTCGGCCGAGCCCGCGACGGAAGAGCGGCTCCCGCGCTGGAGACCGGCGGGCAGGGCAGCGCAACTTCGGGTCCTCACAGCACGCCAGATCCGCCTGGTCTACGCGGACCGCAGGGTGGTGCTGTTCAGCGTGGCGCAACCGGTGGTGATGCTGCTGCTGATCAGTCAGGTCTTCGGCAGCCTCGCGGACCGCTCGATCCTGCCGCGCGGGGTGTCCTACATAGAGTTCTTGCTGCCTGCTCTCCTCGTCACTACCGGGATCGGTACCTCGCAGTCCGCGGGGGTGGGTCTGGTGCGGGACATGGAGGGCGGGATGGTACGCCGCTTCCGCGTCCTGCCGTTGTCGCTGCCGCTGGTGCTGGTGGCGCGTTCGATCGCCGATCTGACGCGCTCGGGAATGCAGTTGGCGGTTCTGGTCGTCGCGGGCCATCTGCTGTTCGGATACCGGGCCGGGGGAGGAGTGGGAGGGCTGGTGGCGGCGCTGTCCCTGTCCACGGTGGTGATCTGGTCTTTGATCTGGATCTTCATCGCGCTCGCTGCGTGGCTGCGGAAGGTGGAGGTGCTCTCCAGTATCGGATTCTTCGTCAACTTCCCGCTGATGTTCGCTTCCAGCGCGTTCGTACCGGTCAGCGTGCTGCCCGGCTGGCTGGCGGCCGTCGCCACCGTCAATCCGGTGAGTTACGCGGTGGAGGCGTCGCGGAGCCTTGCCCTGGGAGGGCAGGTCGGAAGCGAGGTGCCCGCAGCGCTGTGCGCGGCCCTGGGCCTGATGGCGACGATGATGGTCCTCGCCGCGCGCGGTGTCCGTCGGCCCCCCGACGAGTGACGTGACGACTCGCCGACGGATCGTGTCATCCCGGGCGAGCGGCATCGGACGATGCGACGCACGGTCAAGAGCTGCGGCGGCGGTGCCTGCGCCGCCACCACACGGTCGCGAGCGTGAGGGCGGCCGCTACGCCCAGCAGGGCCCAGAGGATGGTGGAGAGCAGGGCCTCGGCCTCGCGCAGGGAGGCCGAGACCAGCGTGCCCGCAGACACGTAGAGCGCGGACCACATCGCGGCTCCGGCGAGAGAGGCGGGCAGGAAGCGGAGGTAGCGTACGGAGCCGACTCCGGCGGTCGCGGGGGTGAGGGTGCGCACCACGGGCAGGAGCCGGGTCAGGAAGACGGCGCTCGCCCCGTACCGGTGGCAGAGGTCCTGCGCGCGGTCCCAATGGTGCTGCCCGATCCGGCGTACCAGGCGCGTCTCCCGCATGCGCTGCCCGTAGCGGATGCCGAGGAAGTAGCCGATGTGGTCGCCGGCCGAGCTGCTGATCGTGACGACAAGGAAGAGGACCAGCAGCGGGCGTGTCCCCTCCGTTCCGGCGCTCAGGGCCAGGACCGCCACTTCACCGGGGACGACCATGCCGGCCCCGAGGCCGGATTCCGCGAACGCGAACGCGGAGGCCAGGGCTAATCTGACGACCGGACTCATATCCGACACCGCTGTCAGTACATCGTTCATCCATGACATGGCAGCTCCGTTCCGCCTCTCCTCGCTCGTGGAGCCCTCCCGGCGGCGCCCCTGGGATTCCCGCGTCCTTCTTCCGAGAACTCACCGAATGGGACAGGGAAACAACTTCCCGGTTTCACCGGGCGCATACGCGGCCGACCGGTACGGACGTGGAGAAGGGCGAAGGGATGCCAACCTACCAGGGAACCGCCGGACGACTCCTTCCTCCCGCCTGCGACCACCCCCACGACGGACCCCGCCGACCATCCCCGGAAACCACCCCCTCCCTCGCCTCTCCGCCGACGGGGCGCGGCGGACTCGCCGCCGGAAGGTGACGGGGGAGAGGGGATTCATCGACCGGAGCTGACGGAAGGGGAATTTCAGGGAATGTCCGTCTGAATCAGAGGCGAGGAATAAACAACACTCACGCCTCACGACACGAGGTAACCACCCCGCAGCCGGTCCGGCGTGCGGCCAGCCCCGACTCGCCGACGGTCTTCCTTCGATATGGGTGGCTTCAGCCCTCCGAAATCCCATGCCCGCTCCCCCTGCCCGCTGGGCATGAATCTCGGTGGCCGAATCCCTGCTGAAGCCCCTCCCCTTTCCCCGGAGTTCGTACCACCGGCAGGGACGGCCGGCACGACCCGCCCCGAGGGAGCCGCACCCCCCGCGTGAGCACTCTTGACGCGGGATCGGTGCCCTGAAAGGGTGCGACGGTGAAACTGCGGACCGGACTGGCCGAGAGCCGGTGCCCCCGAACTCCGCCCGGCGCGCACCCCGGTGCCGACCGACGGAATAACGGGCCGCTCATGGGTTGCGGAGGGTGAAAACCCTGCATACGGAACGACCAGTCGTCCACGATGAGATTTATCGACTGACCGGATTGGTGGAAATGCAGGCGGATGCACCGGCGGGAACGGAAACCTACTTACCGTCCCTGACCCTCGAAGATTATCTGCGCGACACGGTTCCGGCCCACCCGGTCCTGAAATCATCCGTGGATTTCGGACGCCCAGGCGCCGACAAAGCGCTCAGAGCGCTGGCCGCGACGACCACGGAATTCGATTCCGACGACACCGGACGTGGCGACTCCTACCGCAGGGCCCAGCAGGACTCCTCCGTCCGCTGGAAGGGAATGCGACAACTGCTCGAACTGGCCGCTCCCTCCCGCGCGACGCCCGACACGGCCGCCTCCCGCACCGTCCTCGACGTTTTGGGCGGGGACGGAACCATCGCCCGCGCCGTCCACGACAACGCCCCCGACCTGCGCGACCGCGTCCACATCCTCACGGGCGACCTCTCGGGGGACATGGTCGAACGAGCCCTCGCCCAGGGACTGGCCGCCATCCGGCAAGCCGCGGACCACCTCTTCCTCGCCGATGGCACCATGGACGCGGCGCTGCTCGCCTACGGGACCCACCACATCGCGCCGCAGGAGAGGCTCGACGCCGTCACCGAGGCCCTGCGCGTCGTCAAGGACGGCGGCCACGTGGTCCTGCACGACTTCGACGACACCAGCCCCATGGCACGGTTCTTCACCGACATCGTCCACCCCCACACCACAGCCGGCCATGACTACCGCCACTTCTCCCGCGGTCTCCTGACCGAACTCTTCGCCGAGGCGGGCACACCGGCCCGCGTCGTCGACCTGTACGACCCCCTCGTCGTCCGCGGCACCACCCGGGAAGAGGCGTGCCGCCGTATGTGCGCGTACGTGGCCGACATGTACGGAGTCGGCGCGTACTTCGCCACCTTGGGCGGAACCGACGCCCGCTGGCGACTCCTGGAGCAGTACTTCCAGCACGAAACGTACCTGGCGGCCCTGCCCGAGAAGACCGACTTCACACCGGCGCCGGTCGTCTACCGCTCCCAGGACGCCTTCATCGCCGAGATACCGCGCGCGGCAATCGTCGCCGTCGCCCACAAACCACCCACCTGACACCCCAGCTTCCGAAGTCCGGCGACCGGCAACCCCACCCCTCCTGGGACTGGGGCACAGGGGTGGGGTTGTGGCAGCGTAGGCGGGGAAAGGGGCTACAGCGAGCACACCGCGATCATGGGGGAGCGGTGGCCCACCAGGCGCCAGGCAAGTTTGGACATCCCCATCCGGCCGGCCCGCACCACCGTGTTGGTCCAGCTCGCCCAGGGCCTGCCGCCCGCTGTCCTTGCCCCCATGATCGGGCTGCGCATCATCACCGCTCAGCAGTGGCGCCGAGGCGCCCACCGACCGGAGTGCCCATCTCGAAGCCCGCCAGAGCGGAAGCGCCGGCTGTGTAAAGACGGCGCATGTCGGCCCCTGGGCAATCGGCACGCCGCTCTTCGGGTGACGGGGCCGTTATCCGGGTCTTCGAAGTCAAACGGGTTGGGCGGTCACGCGCCTGTCGGGCCGTCACCGTCGGTGAGGCCGGGCGGATTGGTCCCCCTGGGTGAAGGAAGCTCGTGGTCCTGGGCGAGCACGGCTGTTCTCCACGCAGCCAGATCACTTGGACACACGGGTTTTGGACAGCGAGACGACGTTGCTGCCCGACCTGGACGGCCTGGCCGTGGAGAAGGCCGGACGTCTCACCGACGGCACACGGCGAGTGCACCTGAGGACCGCGGACGAGGCGGCACGGGGACATTGTCACGTTGGTTGACCGGAGGGAGGATTTTCTGGTTGGTCACGCCGGGAGAGGTCGTTTGTGGAGAGCGCACCGCCGTCATACAGGGGGCGCCGGTACCCGGCCGAGATCATCTCCCACTGCGTGTGGCTGTACTTCCGCTTCCCGCTCAGCTTCCGCGAGCTCGAGGAGCTGATGCTCGAGCGCGGCGTCATCGTCTCCCACGGGACCGTCCGCCGCTGGTGTGCGAAGTTCGGGCAGGTCCATGCCGACGGCCTGCGCCGGAGGTGGCCCCGGGCCGGGGACAAGTGGCACTTGGACGAGGTCTTCGTGAAGGTCAACGGGGAGCAGAAGTACCTGTGGCGGGCCGTCGGCCAGGACGGCAACGTGCTCGACATCCTGGTCCAGAACCGGCGGGACACCACTGCGGCCAGGCGGTTCTTCCGTAAACTGCTGAAGAAGACGTGTCCGGTGCCGCGGGCGGTCATTACCGGCAAGCTCCGTTCCTGCGGCGCGGCCCACCGCGAGGTCATGCTCCCGTCGAGCACCGGGCCCGCAAGGGCCTGAACAACCGGGCCCAGAACAGCCACCAGCCGACAAGACAACGCGAACGCGCCATGAAAGGCTTCCGCTCCGTCGGCGGAGCCCAGCGGCTCCTGTCCGCGATCAGCGGCATCTCACCCCACTTCCGGCCCCGCCGCCACCTGATGACCGCCTCCGATCACCGAGCCGAGATGACCGTCCGCTTTGCCGTCCGGGGCCAGATCACCGGCGCCACCACCCTGCCTACCGCGGCCTGAGCACGAAAGCCGGAACCCGACCCCACCACGCCCCGGCACACCGTCAGGCACGCACACACCCGACAACATGACAGCGCCATTGGGCCTGTTCCAGGCGGCGGGTTCACGAAAGGTGGCCCCCGCCCTCGGGAAGCCGCCTTTAGCCCGGTTGGGGCACCATACGACGCAGACCTCTGCGGTCGTAGTACCGGGTCACGAGGAAACCGAAGACGATGGCGCCGATGATTCCGACGCCGATCATGATCCATCCCCGGGTGAGCCCGGCATCGGCACGAGCGTCGAAGTACAGGATCGCCCTGATGCCGGAGGCGAGCTGGTGCATCGGCTCGAAGAGGGCGAGGAAGCGGTAGAAGCCCGGCACCGCCTCGAGCGGGATGGTGGCCCCTGAGGACGGCAGCGCCAAGGCGATGAAGACGAACATCGACACGAGCTGGCCGATGTTGCCGAACGCCGCGTTGATCGCCTGCACCCCGAGGCCCACCGCCAGGCAGGAGCAGTAGGAGAACAGCGCCAGCATGAAGAGGTGGGGCGCGTCCATACCCAGGATGATGATGCAGGCGATCATGACCAGTGCGGTGATGGGGACGCACAGCCCGGCGGTCATGCCCATTTTGAGCAGCAGCGTCTGCGTTCGGTTGATCGGGACAGTGGGCCTGCGTGAGTGCCAGGGGCCGATCTCCGCGTCTGTGTAGCCAAGAGCGGTGTCGGCGGAGCTGTGGATGATGTTGCCGCCGAGGAAGCCTGTCAGCACTAGCAGCAGCACGTAGTAGAAGGCGCTGAGTCCCAGCCCGCTGTGCGACCCGATCGGATGGCCCACACGGGTGTCGACTGCGACCGGGTCGGCGAGCAGTAGACGCGTGGCGGACGGCGCCCGCACGAATTCCGGCGAGGCCGACAGTTGTTTGCCGATGGCCGATGACGCCTGGTGCGCGGCCTGCTCGCTGATCTTGCCGGCCATCGACGATCCGAGGCTTCCCAGGCCGGGATTGGTGAGCACTGTCAGGGTGGGCCGACTGGCGTGTGTGCCGGCCAGCGAGCGCACCGCTGAGGTGAAGTCGCGGGGAATGACCAGGGCGCCGTAGACCTTCCCGGAGGCTAGTTGGTCCTGTGCGGATCCGTGGCTGAGGCGGTGCCACTGCACATCGTTGTCCGATGTGGAAGCGATGATCTCATCGCTCACTTCGGTGCCCAGATTCTTCCGCGACCCCGGCAGTGGCATGCCGGTGTCCTGGTTCACCAGGGCGATCGGCAGCCGGTGCAGGCTGCTTTCCGGCGTGAGAACACCGCCCATGTACAGCAAGGACAGCAGCAGCGCGAGCAACCCGGTGAGCACGCCGGGGGCGATCCACAGTTTCCCGTGGCGCAGCACACCTGCGGCGTTCGTGACGGCAGAGGGCTGAGTGCGGTCGGAAGCCATGCTGCTCCTCAAGAGTCTCGGCTGCGGGGCTCAACCGTGCGAGCGCCCGGCCGGGCGGCGTCGGCCGGATCGGGAGGCGACATCGAGGGCAGCCCGGTGAGCTGCTGGTGTCCTGCGGATCGGGGGGCGCCCACGCGCGGGCCCCGGTCGGCTTCGCCGGACGAACGCGTCCGTGAAAGATCGATCGACACAGCGCCGAAAACCGCTGCCACAGCCACGAAGAATCACCCCGGAGCACATCCGCAGAAAATTTGGCCGGACAACTCTCGCCCAGGTCATTGCCTCTTATCGCAATGGGGGCCGAGGCCATCGGCAACCCTGATGGGCCGACCGGACGCACCCGGCGGTCAGCAGCCCCTCGTGGACGGCAAGGACCGGGGGCGGGGGCTCCTCGCCGCAACGATCTCGGCAGGCCGCACCGCCGCCCGTGGCGCCGCCGTCCGTTCCACGTCGCCGTGCGTGTACTGCCCGCGGGAGAGCTGCTGCCCGCCGCTGGAGGCAGTGCGTACGGGTTCGTCGATGCCACCTTGATCGGTGCCTGCGCGGACACGACGGGCGCGGTGTACCAGCCGGTCGCCGCCGTACCACCAGGCCGGGAGGCCGTGGAGGCGACCGTCCTGCCGGTCACCCAGGTCAGCCTCACCGCCGCCACCCTGCTCGACCGGGCCCGCGCCGAGGACACCGCCCGGTGGCCGCACGCCGCGGCACGGGAACAGGCGGCGCGGGCTCATGATGCCTTCGGTACGCGGCCGGTGTCGTGGCGTAACTACGGCTGAGAGAGCGACCACGTCCAGGCGCCGTTGCTGGTCGACGCCGATGGTGATCTGGTGCGTCCGTGGGCCATCTGGTTCATCGATGCCGCCACCAAGGTCATCACCGGGGCGGCGGCCACCCCGTGGTACCCGTCGCGGGCATCGGTGCCGGCCGCTTTGCGTGCCGCGGTGGTGGGGAGGATCCCTACGGTCCGGCCGGGGGCGTCCCGGAGCTGGTGAGGGTGGACCGGGGCAAAGGGTTTCCAGCGCGATAGGCGTGCGGCCCGGTTGTCCGCTTCTGCTGGCAGGTGGTTTGAAGTATCTTCTCTGGGCGCCTCCGGCCCTGTCCGGAACTCTGACGCCCATGATCACTCCATGCATGACACCGACACGCATCCGCCGCGTGGCGCCGGCTGCTGCTGCGGCCCGGGTCAGGTCTGCATTCCGCGTCGTCGAGGTTCACGCAGTCATTTCGTCTTCGTCGAACCCGAGGTCGTCTTCGATTCCGAGCTCTACCGCAGCTTCCCACTTCAGCTGATTCGGGTAGTCGCCTGTCGCAACCTGTCTCAGGAAGTCTGCCGCATCTGAGGCGCGTGCACCTTGAAGAGCGAAGTGCACGGCTCCCAGAGCGGCGATGCACTTCTTGCACAGCCAGTAGCCGGGAGCATCGCCATCGATTTCTTCTTCAAAGACGCGGGAAATGACCGGCACTGCCGAATCGGACTCAAGCTCTCCCAATATTTCAACGAGGTCTTCCTTGTTGACACTCGCGGTCGCGCCTCGAGGATCGGGAGGAGTCGCTCTGCCAGTCCGGTTGGTGCCACCCAACGTGCAAGATCGGCAAGTGTCGTCACCGCTTGCCAATCTCCGTTGGTGCACGCGCCGAAGAGAAATGCGTCGATACGGGTAGAAATGTCCGGAAGCTCGCTGATCACCCGGTTTGCTGAATTTTTTCCGATGTAACCTGACCCCAGTACTTCCTTGACTTTACGGACATATGCAAGGTCTTCTTCGTTCACTGAATTACCTACCTGAGGAGTTGATGACTCACGTCGACGTTTCGCGAGGTGAAGACATTCGCAGATTCCGGCCGTAGGTCAAAACTCAATCCGCCTCGCTCATATTTGAGATGGACGAAGTCCTTGTTGCCGCCGATCTCCTCAAGGTCGAGGCCGACCTCGTCACGGATCTTGTCGATGGTGTCCCCAGATCCACGTCCCGCAGCAACCAGAGCGTCACGAGTGCCAGGTTCTATCTGGTCTTCGACGTGCTGCGCGCGCCCGGCACGCCGGAGCAGGCCGAACCGCGCGAGGGCGACGAAGCGGTCCGTGGCGAGCTCACCCGGCGAGTCGGCTCCTACGCCCAGAGCGACGTCAATGGCCAGCTCGCCCGCGCACTGGCCGCGCGCCTCGGGCACTACCGCGACCCGGCCGCCCGTGAGAAGGCAGCCGGCGTTGTCAGGTTGATCGAGTGCTCGAGGGCGTGAACCGGTCCGGCGTGTCTCGGCTTCGGTGGTAACAGCGGCTCAGGCTGCGGCGGGTAGGCCGGCGACGCCGGTGATCTGGTCCCAGATCGCGAAGCGGGTGATCATCCCGGCGCGGTAGTTCGGGGGCGAGGAGGTGACGGCAGGGTCGGAAGTGAGGTGAGATGCCGCTGAACGCGGCCAGGAACCGTTGTGCGGTGTCTACCGATCGGAAGCCGTGCATCGCGCGCTCGCGTTGTCTCGTCGGCTGGTGGGAGTTCCCGGCCCCGTTGTTCAGGCCCTTGTGCGCGCGGTGTTCGACCGACGGCATCTCGTGGGGGTGGGCGGCGCTGTAGGAGCGGAGCTCGTCGGTGACGATCCCCCGGGGCACCGACCGGATCTTCTTCCTCAGCCTTCCGGAAGAAACACCTGGCCTCGGCCTCGTCCCGCCGGTTCTGCTGCAGGATGTCGAGCACGTTCCCGTGCTGGTCCACGGCCCGCCACAGGTACCGCTGCGCGCCGTTGATTTTGACGAACACCTCGTCCAGGTGCCACTTGTCACCAGACCCCGGACGGCGCCAACGCAGAGCAGCGGTATAAACCGGGCCGAACCGGCATGTCCACTGGAGGACTGTCTCGTGGCTGAGTTCGATGCCGCGCTCGAGCATCCGCTCCTCGATGTCGCGCAGGCTCAGGTTGAAGCGGTGGTCAGCCACACGCGGTGGGAGACGACCCCCGGAAGGAAGCGGAAACTCCGGTACGACGGCGTCACCGCGGACAGCCCCTCCAGCGATTCGGCCAGACGGATGATCATGCCGCCCGAGAAGACCACCACTCAACCTGACAACGCCCCTGCGGATTCTGCAGTTCGGCCCTGGTGTATGTGAACACGCTGATGCTCCAGGACGTCGTCGGCGAGCCAGAGGGGGCGGACCTTCTCACACCCGCCGACCGGCGCGGCCTGACCCCGTTGTTCTGGTCGCACGTCCGGCCATACGGTGAGGTGAACCTTGACATGGACACCCGCCTCAACCTCACCGCGGCGACCTTTCCCGGCCTTCGGGCGACAGACGGCAAGGCCGTACGCTCCACCGTGGAGAAAGCATGAACCTGTGCAGGTACGGCACGTCGACCGGGCTGCGCCAGCGTCTGGTATGACGCGACACCGACACACGGCTGACCTGGGCGGTTCTCCGTCCCGAGCTACGGTTCCAACCGTACGACCCCTCCCGTCTCAAGGGCCACCCACAGAGCGCCGTCGGAACCTATGGTGATGCCGTGCGGCTCGGACGACGGTGACGGCAGGCTGTACTCGGCGACCTCGCCGTTATCGGTGATGTGGCCAATGCGGTTGGCTCCCCATTCGGTGAACCAGCAGTTCCCGGTGGACGCCGCGACGATGGCGTGGGGTTCAGCCGTGCGGTCGGGGAGCGGGAACTCCTTGATACCGCCATCCACCGAGATCCTGCCGATCTGGCCCGCTGCGATCTCAACGAACCACAAGGCGGTGCCGTCACTGGTGATGCCCACGGGTGCGGCGCTGGGGGTGGGGAGTGGGCGTATGACGATGTCCCCGTGGACAGTGATGCGGCCGATTGCGTTCGCCTGGTTGAGGGTGAACCACAGGGCCCCATCAGGACCTGCGGTGATTGCCGAGGGATAGGTGCCCGTGTGGGGAAGGACGAACTCGGTGATCTCTCCCGTGCAGGTGATGCGGCCGATACGGTCGGTGTTCATCTCCGTGAACCACACCGCACCGTCTGGACCGGCAGTGATACCGAAGGGTCCGCTGTCGGGCGTCGGTACGGGGAAGGATTTTGTTTCGCCGTCGGGGGTGACGCGGCCGATCCGGTGGTCCTGGGACCGGGTGAACCACAGTGCTCCGTCGGGCCCGGGAGTAATGACCGTAGGGCGACACTCAGACGAGTCCAGGGGGTATTCGTTGAGTTCCCCGTCGAGGGTGAGACGCGCGATGCGGCCACTGTGCACGAAGGTGAGCCACAGCGCACCGTCAGGGCCGGCCGCGATGCCGTAAGGCCCCGCACCCTTGTCCGCCACGGAGATCTCCCTGGTGGCCGGGGCATCAGAGTGGTGCACAGCAACTCCTTGCAGGGGTGGTGGAGTGAGGATCAACCGATGGTCCTGGCCGATGTCGCAGCTCGGCCTCGCACCAGGTCGAGAATGATCGCAGCGAGGTCGGCAGGCCGGGTCATGGGAACGTTGTGGTTCGAGCTGATGCCGATCAGCTGGCGTCCAGGGACGGCATCGACGACGGCACGCACCTCGTCACACCGTGAGGCGTAAAAGCCATCCTCGGCCAGCACGATCGTCATCGGACAGGTGAGGCGGGCATACACATCGACGGCTGGGAAGACTTCCGCATCGGGCTCCACGGCAGTGACAGTCGTGACCTCCTCGATGACCGGCCGCCGTACCCACCAGTGGCCGCAGCGCATGAAGGAGCGCCGCGTAACCTCCTCGACAAGCCCGGGCCGTGCTCCGGCGTTCAGCCAGTCCCCTCCGGCCTCCCGCACGCACTGTTCGACATAGGCATGCATCTGGTCGTCGTCGGCTTTCCAGCCGTAGCGGAACATCGTCCGTAAGCGGTCCGCCGCCCCGGTGGTCCGCACGTCAGCATGCTCGGCGATTGACGCGTTACGGTCGTCGAGCACCACGCCGTCCACGATGCAGAGAGCTGCCGGTTCCACGAGTCCGCTGGCAGTGGCGGCCGTCACCGCGTAGCCGCCGGTCGAATGGCCGACCAGGACGGGGCGGTCCCAGGCCAGCGCGGTGACGACGCTACCGATGTCTCGCCAGTACTGCTCGGGATTGGTGGAGCCGAGCCGGGTCTGCCCATGGCCACGCAGGTCGAGGGCAATCGGATGGCACTCGCTCACCAGATGGGACGCCACATCCATCCAGGCCGCAGCGTTGTGTCCGCTGCCGTGGACAAGCAGCACGCCCTCACCGTGACCGCCGAAGTCCATACCGGATAGGACCCCATCCACGACGGGCAGTTCGATCTCTGTTCCGGTCACCACCGCACCCTGTCTGTGAGAAGACAGCCGGCGCAACTGATTTTCTCACAGGGAGTCAGGGCGGAGCGAGAATTCGCTGAGACCGGGCCGGGGAGCGGCCAATGCAACTGTCTTAGTAAATAACGGGTTTACTGCGGTGGAGCCCTTACCGTGATCATCGCGACCTGCGGCGGGGCGCTCCGGCCGCCGCGGCGAGGTGTACGCGTCTACTGCGGGAGGGCTGGAAGGTCGGGACAGACGTGACGATCGAACCAGTGACCGAGTCCGGGAGTGATGGCGCGCTCATGCCCGGTGTACGGATCGGTCACGGCGCGGTCATCGCCGCCGGCGCCGTGGTCACAGGCGACGTCCCCGGCTACGGCAACTCCGCGCGGCTCATCCGCACCACCCGCTACGACGCTGCGGACATCGCCTCACGGTGGCGGTGTCGTCCTCGGGAGCCGGACACAGGGCGTCCAGCGGCGTGGTCCACGAGCTGCGGCCGGGCTCGAGCGCGCAGATGAGCGAGTGGGGTCAGCCGGGGACGGGGATGCCGTAGTGGGCGGAAAGCCGGTCCACTTCGGCGCGGGTCCACGCAGCGGCGCGGGCCTGCTTGCGGCTGATCTGGGGCAGGCCGAGGCCGGTAGCGAGGGCGGCCTGGCACGCGCCGGTCATGCGCATCAGGGCTGCGACCGTGAGCCGTAACGTCTGCTCTGTACTGGGCATATGCGTACTCCACAGCAGGTATGCGGCGCCGGATGTGCGCCCGGCGTCGCAAGATCGTCCAGGTGGGCCGCTGAGCGTCGATCTCCACTCCGGACGCCGGAAGGGAAGGGCCCCGGGGCGGCAGGTCGCCAGCGAGCGGCACCCTCAAGGGCCTGTCGGGGCCGCCCGGCTTGCTTCGCGCGTCACCAGGGCGGGTGCTAGGCGTTCGTGTAAGGTATCGCCACTCGTGACATGTCGATCTTGCGTGATCTGAGCGTTCTCCGCTGTCTCACGGCCTTGTCACCCATGATCAGTCTCAAATCCGTGGCATTTCCTCGCGAGGGCGAGGTCGAGATCAGGCGGCTTACCCCACGCTGAGCCCTGAGCACGAGGACTACCGGCGATCCCAGATCGCGCGCCGATGAGTTTCCCGCGCCGCACTGGTCTATACGCCGGACACCCACGGACGGAAGGCTGCGCCATGCGGAAACTGATCTACGGCATGAACCTGACCATGGACGGCTACATCGCGGCGCCCGGCGACGACATCGGCTGGAGCATGCCGAGCGACGAGTTGTTCCAGTTCTGGTCCGACCAGTTGCAGGCGACCGACCTGACGCTGTACGGGCGTAAGCTGTGGCAGACGATGAGCTCCTACTGGCCGACCGGCGGCCAACAGCCCAACGCCACCCCGGCGGAGATCGAGTTCGCGCGCCGCTGGCGGGACATGTCGAAGGTGGTGTTCTCCTCGACGATCGACAAGGTCGACTGGAACACTCGCTTGGTCACCGGCGACGCGGTCGCCGAGATCACCCGGCTCAAGGCCGAGGACGGCGGCCCGATGGACATCGGCGGCGCGACGCTCGCCGGGGCGGCCATGCGGGCCGGGCTGATCGACGAGTACGTGCTGGCCACCGCGCCGGTCCTGGTGGGCGGCGGCACGCCGTTCTTCGCCGCGCTGGACAACTGGGTGAACCTGAACCTGGTGGAGACGCGGACGCTTCCCGGCGGTGTGATCCTGACCAGGTACGAGACGAGGCGTTGAGAAGCTTCCCGCTGTCTCACGGCTTGGATGGGTATTTCCTCTCCCCGTCATGGCATTTCCTCAGCCTGGACCGTCTGGGCGGCTGAGGCGACGCGTTTCCCGAATCGGGTCAGCTTCATGGCCCTGCCGCGCTCCCATACGAGTAGGCGGTTTGACCTGCCGGTCTCAGGCGGTGAGCCCCGCCCGGCACGGGCGGGGCTCACCGAGGGGATGCGGCCGCGGATTACTCTTCGAACTTCTGGGTGTGGCAGATGTTGCCGGGGCCGTTCCAACAGATCTCCATCTTGTAGTCCCACGGATTGGTGATCTCGATCGGCGTGGTGTCGCATCCTGCGTCTCCACCGTCAGTGAGAACGGGACCCACTCGAGCCCAGACGCCCTGGTAGATGTACACAGCGCCGGTGACGCCATATCCGTCGGCCTGGGTGTCGCAGATGGTGAAGGAGTCCGGCTCCTCGTCGTTGTGCTTCATGTAGCCGACCGAATGGCCGTCGATGTCGCTCAGGTAGTTGTACGTGTCGGCGGCGCTCGCTATGCCGGCGCTGCCGAGAAGGAGCGCGGTCGACGCGGTGAGGATGCCGAGTGACCGGGTCACTGCCTTGCTCTTGAACATGATCCATCTCCTGGAAGCAGGAAGTGCGCACGCGTTGGCGGGCTCAAGACAAGCACAGGGATGGGAAGTTGACCACTGGTTAACGATTCCGTACTGCACACCGGGCTGGAAGGCATGTGTACAACCGCACGTCGCCCCTCACGCTGGCGCCCCGCACGGGCAAGCACACCAGCCCGTCGCCGACCTCCGGGCGGGGTCTGCTGGGGTGATGGCAACCATGGCCGGGAGGGCATGCCCGATGACTGACCCGACGGTGGGGCGCGGCGAGCTGACGGACGTGGCGTGGGAGCGAATGGAACCCCTGCTGCCGAGCGTTGAGGGCCGTGGGCGACCGTGGCGGGCTCACCGGCAGGGGACTGTCACGTTGTTGGGTGTGTGAGTGTCTGATGGGGCGGCGGAGCATGGTGGGCTCGCGCTTCGAGCCTGAGGTCAGGCCGCGGCAGGCCGGCCGGCGGCGGTGATCTGGTCCCGGATGGCGAAGCGGGCGGTCATCTCGGCTCGGTGGTCAGGGGCGGTCATCAGGCGGCGGCGGAGCCGGAAGTGGGGTGAGATGCCGCTGAAGGCGGACAGGAACCGCTGGGCTCCGCCGACGCTGCGGAAGTCCCTTTCATGGCGTGCTCGCGTTGTCTTGTCGGCTGGTGGCTGTTCTGGGCCCGGTTGTTCAGGCCCTTGTGGGAACGGTGCTCGACCGAGGGCATGACCTCGCGGTGGGCCGCGCCGTAGGAGCGGAGCTTGTCGGTGACCACCACCCGCGGCACCGAACAAGTCTTCTGCATCAGGTGGCGGAGGAAGTGTCTGGCGGCGGCCTTGTCCCGGCGGTTCTGCAGGAGGATGCCGAGCACGGTGCCGTCCTGGTCGACGGCCCGCCACAGGTACTCCAGCTCACCGTTGATCTTCACGAAGACCTCGTCCAAGTGCCGTTTGTCCCCGGGCCGGACCGGGCCGGCGGCGGCGCAGTCCGCTCGCGTAGGCCTGCCCGAACTTGGCGCACCAGCGGCGGACGGCCTCGTGGGAGACGATGATGCCGCGCTGGAGCATCAACTCCTCGACCTCACGGAGGCTGAGGGGGAAGCGGAAATGCAGCCACACAGTGCGCGATCACCTCGCCCGGGTACCGGTGCCCCTTGCACGACGGCAGCACACTCCTCACGGATGATCCCCCTCCGACCCGATCAACCTGAAGATCATCCCGCCCCACCAGCCAACGTGACAGTGCCCCTTGCCCAGGTCGTGCACTGTCCGTGGCGCACGCCACGGCGCCAGCACTGTCGATATCGCGGTGCCCAGGCCCACCTTGCGGACCGTTTTGACCAACAGCACCGTCCCGGCCTGCGAGCCCTCCACCGCCACCGCCCTCGACGGACACGCGGATACAACCCGATACGCTTGCTCATCTGGAGAGTGCTTCTTGCCGTGCAGCCGACAGGACCTAGACAAGTCCTATCGTTGCAGTTCAGAAGCACTCTCCGTTTATGTGATCAGGACGTGGAGTGTCAGGCTGGGTGGCTGAGAACGGTCAGCTGGCGTTGCCGATCAGCTTCCAGGGCTCGTGGTCGGCGTCGGCCCCGGTGCCCGGGGCACTGCCCTTCGTCTCCCACTTGGCCTTCCAGACCTTGCCGTTGTACTTGACCGTGGTCTGCTCGATCGGCTGGCTGGCCGGGGAGTAGACCTTGGTCGCGTCCCAGTTCCCGGCACTACAGCCACCGGCCGGTGGGGTCGCCGTACCGAGTCCCTTGAGGTTGTCGGTCACCGGCGCGTACGCCGTACCGCCGATCGACAGACTCGTGTTCACCGGACCGGTGATCGGGAGGAAGTAGATGATCGGCAAGTCGAGTGACTTCCCGGCCGGGATGATCTGGCAGTAGTCCAGCGTCGTGCTGACCCGGTGGAACGTCGTACCGGGCGCCAGCCTCCATTGGCCACCTTGGACATCGGTCTGCCAGTTGGCGTCCTTGACCAGCGGTGACGTCGAGGCCGGAATGTCGAACGACAGCTTCGTGTCCTTGCCACCGCCGAGCGTGCGCCCGGTGTTGTTGGTGATCCGGACGGTCGGCTGCAGCGGCCACAGGTTCGCCGTGGCGGTCGGGTAGTCGACCATCTCGACGCTCAGGTTGGCAGTCACCGTCGGCGCGACACCGACACTGTCGGTGCGCAGACTGTTGTCATAGGCACCGATATTGCCCAGCTTCTCGTTCAGCCGGGTGGTCAGCGTGTAGCCCATCCCGCACGGAGTGTCCGGCTGGACGTCCGCCGGGCAGGAGTAGTCGCCGCCGAGCTCCCACATCATCACACCGCCCGCACCGGTCGACCTGACCAGATCGGTAACCGCGTCGATGCCCTGCTCGTCCTCGGTCGACAGGAACACCTTCTTCTCGGCGTTCCACAGCCACGACGTCTTCGTGGCGTCGTCCCAGTACCGGGTGTATTGGCCTGTGCGCCGGTCGGTGATGTCGGTCTCCGGCGTCAAGCCGACGCTGCGCGCGTAGAGCGGCGTGATGTTCTTCTCCAGGTTCTTGGCGTGCCACAGCGGGTTCGTCCCGGAGCCGAGCTCGCTGCCGTTGTTGGTCTCGTCGTGCCAGATATTGTCGATGCCGAAGGCACCGTCACCGCACGGCCGCTTGACGCCCGTACCCGGCTCGCAGCCGCTCAGCTTCTGCGACTTGCCCCACAGGCCGTTCGTACCGCCGGAGACGTTCTGCCAGCCGCGCGTGTAGTAGGGCACACCGATGTTGACGCGCCCGGCCTGCATCGCGCCACGCATGTACGTCATCGCCCAATCGGTGTTGAAGTACCCGATCTTCCCGTACTCCGGGGTGGCGTACTGATCGGCCAGTTCCGGGTCCTTGCCGTCGTCGGACAGCGCCGCGTTCGGACCCACGACGTCGTTCCAGGTGCCGTGGTAGTCGTAGGCCATCAGGTTGGTGAAGTCCTGGTAGTCCAGCGCGGTCTGGTTCGCCATCCCGCGGGTCAGGTACCCGGAGGCCGTCGACGCCGAGGTGAGCAGGTAATACTTGTTGTCCGCGACCGAAGCCCGGTTCAGCGTGTCCCGCAGCGTCTTCATCAGCGCGTTGTACGCCGTGGGCAGGCCCTTGCGGCGCGGGTTCGCCACCGCCCAGTCGGCCGGATTGCCGGTGTCCTCGAGGACTGTGGGGTACTCGAAGTCGATGTCGACCCCGTCGAAACCATAGGTCCGCAGGAAACCGACGACCGAATTCGAGAACGTGTTGATCCCCGCCTGGTTGACCGAGCCGTCGGCGTTCATGGTCATCTCGTAGAAGCCGCGGGAGCCGGCCCAGCCGCCGACCGAGATCAGCGTCTTCACCCGGGGGTGGAGGCGTTTGTACTTCGTCAGCAGGTTGAAGTGGCCCTTGTAGGGCAGCGAGGGATCCATCTCGGCGCCGACCTCGCCGGGCCACTCCTTCTGGGTGGCGTTCGAGTCGACCACGATCTGGTTGTTGCTCACCGTCGCGAACGCGTAGTTGAGGTGGGTCACCTTCGACCACGGGATGTTCTTCACCAGGTAGTGCGGCGTGCCATCGGCGCCCGTGCGGCCACCGTTGAAGTAGCCCACGACCCGGCGGTCCCGGCCCTGACCGAGCCATTCCCGACCGTCACTCTGATAGACCTTGCAGTACGGCGTCGCCACGCCCGGCGTGGCCGCCAGACCGTCCGGTCGGCAGTCGCCGGACGCGCCCGGCCGCGAACCGCCGTCGTCGCCACCGGGGTGCGACTCCATCGGGTCACCGACACCACCGTTGACACTGAGATCACCGGCACCGCCGTCGCTGCGGCTGCCATCGCCGTAACTCGGCACCAGCCAGCCCTCGATGTCACCGGCCTCACTTGCCGCGGCCGCTCTGACGGCGGTCTTCGCCGACGAGGCGGTCGCCGTCACAGCGGAGCGGGTCATGGCGAAGTCCTCGATCCCGTCGCCGTCCAGGTCGGCGAAAGCCCCGGAGGTGCCCTGGAACGGATCGTCGGCGCGGATCACGCCCAGCGGCTCCCAGCCGGTGGTGACGCCCCACGGAGCGCCGGTGTTCTGCCAGGCCCGAACCTCACCGGCGGTGAACTCGACCCGGACCGTGTCGGCCTTGCCATCACCGGTGATGTCGGCGAAGGCGACCTGCCCGCCGCGCCCCTCACCCGGAGTGGCGAAACCCTCGACCTTGTCCCAGCCGCCCGGAGCCGGCACTCCCTTGCCCTTGTTCTGCCAGGCGGTCGGGAAACTCATCCGGTCCAGCGTGATCAGGTCGTCGCGGCCGTCACCGTCGAGGTCGGTGAAGTACAGCTCCGGCCCGTAGACGAGGTTGTTCGCGACGATCGTCGCGCTGTCCCAGCTGACCTTGTCGCCACTGCTGGTGTTCCGCGACATCCGCATCGCGGCGATGCCGGTCGGCGAGTCGACCGCCGGCAGGATCCGGATGTAGTCGTCCTTGCCGTCGCCGTCCAGGTCGGCGAAGTAGACCAGCTCCGGGTTGCTCCCGCGGTCGGCCGGGCTGATGTCGCCCAGCGAGACCGCGGGCTTACGCGGGTCGTCATTGCGCCAGCCGGTGACCTTGCCGTCCGTACCGACCACCGCGTAGTCGGCCTTGCCATCGCCGTTCAGGTCAGGGAACTCGATCTTCGAGCCGGTCGCGGCGGCGTCCCTGATCTTGCCGATCGGCTCCCAGGCGTACGAGCGACCGCTGATCATGTGCTGCAGGACCGCGATCCGAGCGCCTGCGGCGAAGGCGCTCGCGATCTTCTGGTGGCCGGCGTCGGTCGGGTAGATCTCGTGGGTGATGTCCTGCGGGGTGACGGAGCCCAGCTCGACCAGCACCAGCCGCGCGCCGCCCTTGATCTTGGCGTGGGCGATCGTGCGGAGCGCGCTGTTGTAGGCGTCGATGCGAGCCTGGTACGTCGGGTTCGTCGACGGCGGCAGGGTCCCGAGCAGGACCGTGGTCGTCGGCGAGGCCCGGTAGATCTCGTCCAAGAAGCTCCGCATCTTCTCGGCCGTCGCCGCACCGTCGGCACCGCCGGCCAGGTCGGCCGTGCCCGCGACCAGGGTCATCATGTTCGGCCGCAGTGTCCGCAGCGCGGGGACCGCCTCGGCCTTGATGTCGTCGATGCCCTTGCCGTCGAACCCCATGTGCTCGGGGTCGCCGCTGTCGCCGCTCTCCAGCTCACCGACGAAGTCTGTGCGCTTGAAGATGGAGGTGAGCAGTGCGCCACCGAACAGCGTAGCGATGGTCATGCCCTTCAGTTGGGTGTCCAGATCGTCCCGGTAGCCGTCGCCGTCGGTGCTGTGCACACCGGCCGTGATCCCGTCGCCGGTCGGCATCACCCGGAGCTCGTCGATCGTCGGGCCGGCGCTGGGCGACGGGCTGGGGCTGGGCGACGGGCTGGTGCCGGCCGCATTGAGCTGACCGGACTGGACCGGCCGGTGGTCGGAGTTGCCCTCGGACCGGACCGTGACCGGCGGCGTGTGGTCGAAGTGGGTGGTGACGAAGTAGTCCAGCTCACCACCGTTCTGGTGGGTCGCCTGACCCGAGCGGTGGATCCGCATGGTCGGCGGGAAGCTCGGCCGGCCGGCGAGGACCCGCGGGTCGACGTTGAAGTCGCCACCGACCGTCGCGTGGTAGGTGACGCCACGCTGGTTCCCGAGGGTCTCGATCCGGTCGTCGATGGCGTCCAGCATCGTCCCGGAGTCACCGCCACCGCCGGACAGGCCGTGCATGGTGAAGTACCACTCGTTGCCGAACCGCGCACCGAGCGCGTTCCGGCCGGCGTCGATCGGATTGCCGACGACGATCAGTTCGTCGGGCGCCTCGGTCAGGACGAGTGCGTTGTTGACCCGGCCGCCGAGCCGGCGCGGGTTGCTCGCGTCGTCCTCGGACTGCAGGAAGTAGACCTCACGGGTCGGGATGGCATTGCGGTAACCGCTGCCGACGATCCAGGTCCGGTGCAGCACGGTGAACTGGTGTGTGGCGCCCTGGCTGTCGACCGTGGTGAAGGTTTGGTCAGGCTGTGGGTCGCTGTTCAGAGGCGGGTGCGGGCCGACCTCCTGAAGCATCAAGATCGGTGCCTGCAAGGCCAGCTGATGGACCGCGTTGGACCACTTGCTGCCGTCCTCGTCCTTGTTACCGGCCCCCTGCATGTTCCAGGAGATCAAGGTCGTGGAGGCCGCAGGGAAATCGGTGGCGGCGGCCGGAACGACAAGTGACGCTGCCAGCCCGGCCATCATCACCGCTGCGGAGATTAATCGGCGGAACAAGAGCTCCCCCCGTTTCTCACATCCAACAGACCGGGAGCAACCGAATCGTTGGAAATTGGATAGTGGCCTAACTGTAAGCGCTTGCAGCGTGGTTTCGGGGAGCCTTCCCTGGTGCGCTGTCACGTTGTTGGCTGCATGGTTCTCTGGCGGTGTCTCGGGGTGTGGTGGGGCCGGGTTCCGGGCCGGTGTCAGGCCTTGGCGGGCTGGCCGGCGGCGCCGGTGATCTGGTCGCGGATCGCGAAGCGGAGGGCCATCTCGGCTCGGTAGCCGGGAGTATTCATCAGGTGACGGCGGGGCCGGGTCTCGACTTCCAGCTCCTGCCTGCCCGTCCCTCTGCGCGGGCAAGCGTGGTCTCCTGGCACCACGGCGAGCCGATGCCGCGCTGCTTCGGCTTGACCGGCCTGTCGAGGGCGCGAGGCCGGTGGGGCTCGTCGACGGCACCGAGGTGCGGGGGCACCCGTTCCGTGCATTCGCGGCACCGCCCTGCTGTACGTGTGGGATGCGCCCGCGGTGGTGACGGCGATGGTCGCCGCCCTGCTCGCCCTGCTGGCGGTCACGTTCTCGGAAACCGGCTGTTCCCGGTACGAATCGACCTGCCCGGCGCCCCGATGCCGGTCAGTCGACGGCTGGCACGGACACGAGAGCGCACCTCTGTGCTGAAGGCGGCCGGGTACAAGACGGTGCTGCGAGCCGCCCTCACCCGCCTTCCCCGGCGTCTGCTCCAGCGTCTCGTGGACGTCAGCACGGTCCCGGGCCGCCTCACCGTCTGCGCCTCCAACCTGGTGATGCGTCACCGGCTGCACTACGGTGAGGCGGCAGTGCACCGCATCGACGCCATCATCGCCTACCCGCCGGAAGCGCCCTTCGCTGTCGTGGCAACGACCTACGGCGACACGACCAGTGTGTGCTTCCGTATCGACACGGCCTTCCCCGACGCCGACAGCATTCCCGACCGCTGGCGCCAAGCTCTGGCCGACCTGACGGCACGGGCCCCCATGCGGCGGACGATGATCCCTCAACTGCCGGGCGCCCTTCGGCTGGGCAGACCATGTCGGTGGTGCGGTCGCTGGTCACCTGGCTCGCTCAACGCTCCACAGCGGCAGCTGCTCGAAGAAGCTGACCGCCTCGTCCCGCCACCGCGGCCGCCAGCCGGCGGCCACCGCAGACGCCTGCTGCGCGTAGCGGCGCATGTCCGCCCGCATGTAGTCTGCCACGCCGCGGTGTTCGCCGATCTCACGGACGGCAGCGATCGCCTCCGGCGTGCAGGACGCATCACCGAGCGCGCCTTCCACCACGCGCCGCTCGGCGTCGTCGACGGCCGCGAGGAGGGCACGGACGGTGTAGCTGTGCTTGCCGTCGCGCAAGTCGGTGCCGGTCTGCTTACCCATGGTGTCCGCGTCACCGAACAGGTCCAGGTAGTCGTCGCGCATCTGCCCGCAGATCCCTACCAGCCTCGCGTACTCGCGCAGCTCCCCCTCGAAGAGTCGCGGTTGTCCGCCCGCGGCCAGCAGGCCGAGCTGAAGGGGGGCGAGGATCGAGTACCGGGCGGCCTTGTAGTCGGCCACGCAGTGCAGGACCTCCTCGTCCGGAGCGGTGGCGAAGTCGCGTTCCAGGTCGATGATCTGGCCCATGAACGTGTCGGCCGCCGCCCGTGTCTGCACCTCGACCATGGCCTGCCGCACCTCGGCCGGCATCTTCGCGTCCAGCAGCACCTGCAACGACAGGGCCAGGGCGAGGTCGCCCGCGAGCACGGTCAGCCCCAGGGCCGCCTGCGGGTGGTCGGGGAACTGCCGGCGGTAGGCGTAGTAGGTGGAGGGGCCGCCGCGGCGGACGGGGCTGTCGTCGATGAGGTCGTCGTGCACCAGGCCGTGGGTCTGCAGCAGCTCGATACTCAGCGCGGCGGCGTCCAGCCCCTCGACGGGCCCGTCCGTCACCAGACGCGTCGCTTCATGCAGCAGCGCGACCCTTATCCGTTTCCCGCCCCGCATGGACAACTCCCGCAAAAGCCCCAGGCACTCCGGGGTGAAGCGGCTGAACGACGGTACATCGAGCGCCGTGCTCAACGCGGCGAAATACTCCTCGAACAGCGTATTGAACCAATGCTCGTATCCGCTGACACGCTCGAGGGTCTGGGTCATGACGCGTTCTTCCTGCTCGGGGATTGGGTGACACCGCAGACCGTAACGGGCGGTACCGGCGGTCCGCAGCCGGGGTCAGGAGGTGTACTGCGTGGCCTTGGTTGCCAGGCCACGCAGAGCACGATCCGCAGCTGGCGGGAAGCCGGCTTCGTCCAGGACGCGGAGCACGTGCGCGTAGCGGGAGGCGATCATCCGCTCGGTCTCCCTCCGCGCCCCCGTCGCCTGCAGAATGTCCCGGACCTCCGCCGCTTCGCGCTCGGCCAGGTCCAGACGGCCCACCACACGGTCAAGCCGTTCCCGCTGGACCGGGTCGCCCAGGCGCAGTCCCAGTGCCAGCAGAACGGTCCGCTTGCCCTCTTGCAGGTCGCTCAGACCCGGCGTACAAGCGCCGTCCGGGCTTCCGAAGACGTCCAGCAGGTCGTCCCGCAGCTGGAACGCCTCTCCCAGCGGCAGACCCAGCCTGGTAAGGCATCCATGGGCCTTGACGGGCCTTGACCTCGAATCCTGGACACGGGTTATGCGGCTTGTGTCAGCGTAGTTGGTGTGCGGTGGGGGGCGTTCTCGAAGGCGATCGGTGATTGTTGTCCGAGGCGGGAGTGTCGGCGTCGGGTGTTGTAGCGGTTCAGCCATCGGAAGGCGTCGAGGCGGGCCT
>NZ_JBIBZU010000034.1:0-35328 GCF_043088245.1 Streptomyces sp. NPDC014623
GGCGCGGGGGCCCGGCGGCGGGGGGGGGGGCCGCGCCCGGGGGGGGGGGGGGGGGGGGGGGGGGGCCCCCCCCCCCCCCGGGGGGGGGGGGGGGGCCCCGCCGCCGGCTGTGAGGTTCACTGCGCCTCTACGACCGCGCGGACATTGTCGATGCTCCCGCAGCCGGCCTTCAGGTGCTTCTCCCTGTCCCGGAGGAAGACCGCGCCGAGTTCGGCGCGCCGCTTGTCCGGAACGTTCTCCCGGGCCCCGTTGAGAATCGTGCGCTCCTCCTCGTCGAGGTGGTGCGTGACGGCCTTCGCGAGCTCCTCCAGCTTCTCGTCCCACTCGTCGGAGCCGACCTCTTCCACCTCCATGAGGGCCAGGAGTGCCTCGTTGCCCTCGTGGTGCTCCTCCTCGCCGTGCTCGACCTCCTCGTCGTCCACGTTCCGGAACCGCTTGAGCGCGGGGTACACCTCGGCTTCCTCCGCCTCCCCGTGGGCGATCAGGAGGGCGGCGAAGTCCTTCAGGGCCGCCTCCCGGTCCTCCTCGACACTCCGCATCCGCCGGAACAGTTCCTCCATGGTGCGATGGTCCTCGAGGATCACGGCCACCACGTCACGCGCTTCTGACACCACGAACTCCTTCTCTCGGTCGGTGTTGCGCTGTTACCCCCGGGCGGAGCGGACAAGCGGGGCGCGCGCTCGGCGCCCGCGTGTTCCGCGGAAACCCGGACCTGGTGGCGCAGTGACACGCCCAGGTCATTCGGAAGCCGTTTTCGTCCGGCTGATGTGAAGCCCTCCGTGGAAGGGCCTCCCGACGAGTCCCGCCCTGCCCGTCGCCACGCCGTGCGCCCCGCGGCGCAGGCGGTGCCCGCAACATCATGCTCGACACGTTCTGCGAGGAGTCCGGATACGGGCACGTGCCCGGGCGGCACCGTGACGTGGCGGACATCCAGGGGACGCACCTCGGTGATCAGTGGCACCTCCTGCTCGTGGCCGGCCACGGTGGTGGGGCGGTCGCCACCGCGGGGGTGCGGTCCCCAGGGCCCCGCGCACCCGCCCCGTCCCCGCCGACCGGCCGAGTACCGTCCGTCCGGCACCACGGCCCGGTCGGTCCGCGTCCACGTGCGGCCGGAGCGCGGGCGCCGAGGTCCCGGCCCGCAGCCGGCTCAGCGGTCAGGCCCCTGCGCACCGCCGGGGCGGCGCCTCACCTCACCGGCGGCGGGACCGACCAGCACGCGTTCACCCCGGGCACAGCGCACCACGTCGGCCGCGAAGCCCCCGCGATCCGCCTCGGCGAGGAAGTCGGACAGCGGGCTGCGCATGACGCCGTACTCCTCGTAGTGCACGGGCAGCACGCGCCGTGGCCGCAGGAGCCGGACGAGTTCGGCTCCCTGGCGTGCGTCCATGGTCACCAGCAGGCCGCCCGGCAGAGTGGTGCCGCCCAGGTGCAGAACGGCCAGGTGGAGGTCCGGGCAGCGCCGGGCGATCTCCTGGACGCCGGGGAACACCAGAGTGTCACCGGTGATGTAGAGACGCAGCACCGGTGGCCCGCCCAGGGGGCCGAACTCCAGCAGGCTTCCCATGACGGGCGGGAGGAGCGTCTGGAGGAGCCCGGGGGCGTGACGGCCCGGCAGCGCTGTGACGTGGACCTGCGTCCGGTCGCGCGAAAGTGTCTGCGACTGCCAGGTGCGCAGGCCGACCGCCCGGGAGAACGCATGCAGGCCCTGGAGCCGCCGGGAGGCGTGCGGTGTCGTGAGGACCGGCAGTCCGCGGTCCAGCCCCCGGCGGGCGACCCGGTCCCAGTGGTCCCCGTGCAGGTGCGACAGGATCACGGCGTCCAGGCCGGGCGGCAGATCGCGGACCCCGATGGCCGGCTCGGCCGAGCGACGGGAGAAGAGCCCGTTGCCCAGGTAGGCGAAGCTGCCCCGGTGCAGGAAATTCGGGTCGGTCAGCAGCGTGAGCGGTCCGTACCGGATGAGCAGAGTGGCGTTGCCGACGAAATGGATCTCCGCGAAGCCCTCGGGCGGGCGGTCGGACATGGCGTGCCTCCGGGGCCGGGACCGGCGATGCCTGCCCTTCATGCGTACTCCGGAACGCGCGCCGGCGCGACTTCGTGAGCGGGCGGGCCGGGCCGGGCCGGGCGGAGCGCTACGGCGAGAAGTGCGCGAGGAGACCGGCCGTCCCCGTGGCCGGCGATGCCGGAGGAGGCGGCGCCTGCCGGGCACGGACGACAGTACGCGCCCAGGCCACCGGGACGACGCACCCGGGCGGGACCACCTGAGGGCCCATGGCCGGCGTCACCCGTACCGCGCGTCATCGTCACCGGAGACCTCCCCGCGTGCGCAGCGGCACCGGCCGCTCGCTGTTCGCACCCGCCCCGCCGCCGGCCACGCCTGATCCGGACACCCGCCCCGTTCACCGGGGCTCCTGCACGTCCACGGCCGTCCACCCCGGCCCGCACAGCACATGGCGAGCGTCCGCACAGTACGGAAGTGGCAGAGTTCACTCCGGCGTCACCGTTTTCTCGATCATTCCCCACAAGGGCAGTTGTAAATTGCATACGCATGAGCACCACCTCGCCTGGCGTCCACCGCGTCACCGCTTTCGCGAAATGGATCGATGCGAATCCGGACGAAGTCGCTGACAGGCTGTTCCGAGTCTGCGTCACGTCTGTTCCTTCCTTCGCCACGAGCGGTCGCGAGATCGAGATCGCATTCCGTGCGGCGTTCTCCGCGTTCCTCCCGGCCGCCGGCAAGGCGGTCACCACAGGTGAGATCGATTGCGGGACCACGTTTCCCGCAGCCGCGGAGCACCTGGTGCGCCGGCTCCCCGCTGCGGGGATCAAACTCGTGGACCTCGTGCTCAGCTACGACATCGCGGGGAACGAGCTGCTCGACGCCTTCAGCAAGGCATTGCGAGGCAGCTCCGACTGGCTGGAGGACAGCGACCGCGCCGACATGTTGTCGGTGGTGATGGTCCGGTTGTTCCAGTTCCGCCAGGCTGCGCTGTCCCGGTCGATCGCGGTCTACCGCCAGGAGCAGCAACTACTGGAGCACTACGGGACTTCCGACGTACTGGACGCCGTCAGGAAAGTGCTGGCGGGCGAGTTGGGTGATGCCGAAGCGGAACGGCGTCTGGGCTACCGGCTGGACGGCCGCCACATGGGTTTCGTGGTGTGGGGATCCGAAGCCACGGAAGCCGCCTTGAAAGGGGTCGCGGCGCGGCTGGGCTCTCAGCTGCGGGCGCGGCAGAGCCTGGTGGTGCTGCCGGACGGACATGCTCTGCACGGATGGCTCAGCGTCCCGGACAACGTCCCCGGGGTGGACGTACTGCGTGCCCGCCTGCCCGTGCCCGCAGGCATCCGCGTCAGTCTGGGTACGCCCCACCACGGCAGCAGCGGATTCCGGATCACTCATCGTGAGGCGCTGGAGACCCAGAGTCTGACGGACCGGTCGACGACACAGCCCGTGCGTCCTGACGGGCCGGCCGCAACAAGCAGCATCGTCTCCATATGCGATGTCGTCCCGCTGGTCTTCGCCAGCCGCGACGTGGAACTTGCCCGACACTTCGTCCGCAGCCAGCTCGGAAGCCTCGTCGAACCGCGTCACTCGATCCTGCACGAGACCCTTCGTGTCTGGTTCGAAGAACTCGGCAGCCCCACCCGGGCCGCCCGACGCCTCAACGTGCACGTCAACACCCTCGTCAAGCGCCTCGACCGGGCCTCGGACATCGTGGCCCGGCCCGTGAACGCCACTGACTTCGCCTTCCGTCTCGCCTTCGAGCTGTCCAGGGTCACTCACGCGAACGATACGGGTGAATCCCCCGGGAGCGGTCACTGACCGGGCGACAGCGTCGAGGCCCGCACCGCACGGGTCCCTGTGCCGTCGAAGGGACCGGGCGCTCGCACCGGGCCTGCCGCGCGCAGTGCGGTACGGCGGCCGGCCCCTCCTCCGGCCCGCCCGCCCCCGACCCGGCGCGGCGGGCGCTTCGGGCCGGAGGCCGGGAACACCACGGCCGTACTCCGGCGACACCCGCTCGGCTTCCCCCCCCCGGCCGGGTCACTCCACGCCCCGCGGCGCTGAACACCCTCCGACGCGTCCGGAGCGCCCCCGCCCGCACAGCAGGAGAGGACGAGCCCCGCGCGGCCCCGGCCGGCGACGGGGAACTCCTGTGGGGGAGTGCCGCGTCAGCGGCCGGGACGCCGGTTCCACGGAACCGGCCCGTGTCACCTCCTCGTGCCGTTCACCCGGCCGATCGCCGGGCGTTCACCAAAGAGGCGATGTCGTCCTCCAAGGTGAGGTAACGGCCGGACAGAGGATCAGCTTCACCCGCGGCCAGGCGGACGAGCATGTCCGCCGAGCGACGGGGATCGGCGAGCCGCTGACTCTCACGCTGGGCCAGCAGCCACGCCCTGACCTCGTCGCTCCACCGCTCTCCGGTCAGCCCGCCCTCGATCTGCCGCCGGGTGATGCCGAGATCGACAAGGCCGGGGTGGTAACTGAACACCGCCACGCCTGTCCCCTCCAGTTCGGGCGCCAGGTTCTCACCCAGCTTGATCAACGCGGCCTTCGACACGGAGTATCCGGAGACGAGAGGCCACCGGTGCTTCCCCGCCGAACTGACGATGTTGACGATGCGGCCACCGCGCCGCTCGATCATGCCCGGCAGGACGGCGCGGCAGGCGCGGGTGCTGCCCCGGAGGTTGACCTCCATGGCCTGCCACCACGTGTCGTCGTCCGTCTCCCACAGAGGGCCGGCCGGACCGGTCACTCCTGCGTTGTTCACCAGGACGTCGACCGAACCGAACCGTTCGCAGGCCGCCGCCGTCAACCGCGGCATCGACTCGCGGTCACCCAGATCCGTCGGCAGCGCGAGGACCTCGGCCCGCCGTTCCCGCAGCTCGCGGGCGAGACCATCGAGCCTGTCCACGTCGCGCCCGGTCACCACGAGGTTCGCCCCGGCGTCCGCCACCGCCATCGCGAACAGCTGCCCCAGGGCTCCGGTGGCCCCCGTCAGCAGGACGGTCCGTCCCTCCAGGGGCAGCACCGGCTCGGGCAGTACCACGGCCTCACGCCTGTCCTCGACGACGCTCACCGCGGGCCTCGCGTCTCCGGCCGGGACGGAGACCTGTGTGTGCAGGTACCGTGCCAGAGCGTCCGGAGTGGGATGGTCGAAGACCACGGTGGCCGTGAGGGGCTGTCCCACCAGTTTCTCGATGCGGTTCCTGAGTTCGAGAGCCGTCAGCGAGTCGAACCCGATCTCGAAGAAGTTACGGTCCGCCTCGACGTCCTCCGTGGTGGTGAACCCGAGGACCGCCGAGACCTCCTCCGCCACCACCGTGTCCAGCAGTTTCGCCCGCTCGTCCGCTTCCAGGCCGGCCAACCGCTCCCCGAGCGCCCTCGGGGCTTTCGCCGGGCCCGGAGGCTTCGCCGCGGGCGACGCGTGGCCGAGGTGGTCGCGCAGCAGCGGTGTGAGGGGTGACGCCTCGGTGTCGGACAGGTTCCGGATGTCCAGCCGCAGAGGCAGCTGCACGGGATTGTCCGCGCCCAGCGCGGTGTCGAAGGCCGTCAGCGCGTCCACGGTGGCGAGGGGAGCGATGCCGAGACGGGCGAGCCTGCGCAGGTCACCACTGTCGAGGTGACCGCTCAACTCGCTGCGCTCCGCCCACAGCCCCCAGGCCAGGGACAGTCCCGCGTGTCCCGCCGCACGGCGCCGCTGCACCATGGCGTCGACGCACGCGTTGCTCGCCGCGTAGTTCGCCTGTCCGGCGCTGCCCCACCAGCCCGCGGCCGACGAGCACACGACGAACCAGTCGAGCGGGAGGTCCCGGGTGAGCTCGTCGAGGTGGTGCACGGCGTCCACCTTCGACGGCAGCAGTCCTTCCAGCCCCTCCCACACCAGTTCACGGAAGGTGCCGTCCTGGGTCGTTCCGGCCGCGTGGACGACACCGCGCAGCGGACGGTCCGCCGGCACGCGTGACAGGACACCCGCGAGCTGGCCGCGATCACTGACGTCACCGGCCTCGATCGAAGCCGTGGCGCCGAGAGCACGCAGCTCGTCCGCCAGCTCCACCATGCCGGGAGCCCGCTCGCCCCGTCGGCTGAGCAGCACCACGTGGCCCACACCGTGTGTCCGGACCGCGTGCCGTGCGAGCGCCGAACCCACCACGCCACCGGCTCCCGTCACCAGCAGGGAGGCCGTCGCCCAGGCAGTGCCTGAGCCCGCCGGAAGGGCGCCGGCCGCCTCCTGTGCGGAAGTGCCCGCCGCTGCCGTGACCAGACGGGGGGCATGCGCCTTCCCGGCCCGGACTGCGATCTGCGGTTCACCGTCCGTCAGGAGTGCCGCAAGCCCGTCGACCGATGCGGGGTCCCCGTCGACATCGACCAGCAGCAGACGTCCGGGGTACTCGGTCTGTGCTGTGCGCAGCATGCCCCAGACCGCTGCCTGCGCGGGGTCACTGCCCCCGGACTGTCCGTCCGTCATGACCGCGCCCTGCGTGACGACGACCAGCCGCTCCTGCGGGTTCCGCTCCTCGGCCAGCCACGCCTGCACCTCCGTCAGGACGGCGGAGAGTGCGGCACGCACCCGTGCGGGAGCCGGGGCGTCACCGCCGAGGCACCTCAGGAAGTGCACGTCCCCGCCATCCTGCGCCATACGGGCGGCAACCGCGTCCGCCCCGGCGTCCCCGGTCAGCACGAGGTGCCGGTACGCCGTACCGCCGGCCGTCGGTGCGGCCACCGGTACGGGCGTCCACCGCACCTCGTAGAGGCACTGCTGCGGCGTGCTGTGCAGAGCTCCGAGTTCGTCCGGCCCCATCACCCGCAGGGTCAGACCGTCGGCCGTCATCACCGGATCGCCGTCCGGATCCCACGCGGTGAGCGCCACGGTGTTGTCACCGGTCCGTACCAGCCGGACGCGCAGACGCGCGGCACCGTGCTGGTGGATCTCCACACCGGCCCAGGAGAACGGCAGCCGCAGTCCTGCGGCGTCCGGCAGCACTCCCGGCACCGTCAGCGGATGGAGCGCCGCGTCGAGCAGGGCCGGATGCAGCAGATACGCCCCCGCTTCCTGCTCCACGTGTTCCGGCAGTTCGATCTCCGCGAAGACCTCACCGTCCCGGCCCCAGACGGCGCCGGCACCCCGGAAGGCGGGTCCGTAGCGCAGGCCCCGCCACTCGAGGTCGGCGAACGCCTCCTCCAGGTCGAGGCGCTCCGTCCCGCCGGGCGGCCAGGCCGGCATCGTGTCGGCCCCGGGGCCCGTCCCGGTCGTCTGTCGCGTGAGCCGTGCCGTCGCGTTATCGGTCCACGGCTCGTCGTCCCCGGCCGTGACGGGCCTGGAGTGCACGCTCACGTCGCACAGTCCCTGACCGTCGGGCGGCGACATGAACAGCTGGACGTCCAGGTCGTCCTCCGGGGGGATCACCATCGGTGCGCGCAGGACGATTTCGGCGACCCGCGGGGCACCGGCCCGCTGGCCGGCCGCGGCCAGCATCTCCAGGATCGCGGTGCTCGGCGCGACGACGGCACCGCCCACCTGGTGGTCCGACAGCCACTCCGCGTCCGCGGTGGACAGCCGGCCGGTCAGGGCCACTGCGCCGCCTGCGAGGTGGATCGCAGCGCCCAGCAGCGGATGTCCCAGCCGCCCGGGCAGCTCCGCGGTGCGGTGGGCGGCAGGGGCGGGGGCCGGGTCGAGCCAGTACCGCTCCCGCTGGAAGGCGTAGGTGGGCAGCTGCAGCGGTGGCTGGGCCCCGCCCGCCCCACCGAGCACCGAGCTCCACTGCACGGGGGCGCCCTGCACGAACAGACGGGCCACCGCCTCGAGCAGCGCCCTGTCCTCCGGCCGGTCCTTGCGCAGCAGGGGGACCAGCGTGGCCCCGGACGGGTCCTGCAGGCACCCCGCGGCCAGGGCGGACAGTGTTCCGTCCGGTCCCAGCTCCACGAGCGTCCGCACTCCCTGTGCTTCCAGGGCGCGTACGCCGTCGTGGAACCTGACGGGTTCGCGCACGTGCGTCACCCAGTACCCGGCCGAGGCGAAATCGCCGGTTCCGGCCTGTGCGCCGGTGAGTGTGGAGACCAGCGGGATCTGCGGCGCACCGAAGTCGATCCGGGACACGACGGCGCGGAAGCCGTCGAGCATGGGCTCCATGAGCGGCGAGTGGAACGCGTGGCTCACACGCAGCGCACGGGTCCTGCGGCCGCGCCGCTCCAGTTGTCCGACGATGTCCGCGACCTGCTCGCTGCCGCCCGACACGACCGTGGCGGCGGGCCCGTTGACAGCCGCGACACCGACGGCGTCATGACCCGCCAGCAGGGCCTCGACCTCGTCCTCCGGAGCCTGGACCGCGACCATGGCGCCGCCTTCGGGCAGTTCCTGCATCAGACGGCCACGCGCCGTGACCAGTGCGGCGGCGTCCGGCAGCGACAGGACGCCGGCCACGTGCGCCGCCGCGATCTCGCCGACGGAGTGGCCGGCCAGGTACGCCGGACGCACCCCCCAGGAGGTGATCAACCGGAAGAGGGCGACCTGCAGGGCGAACAGGCACGGCTGTGCGTACTCGGTGCGGTTCAGCACCGCGGCCGCCTCGGGGTCGTCGGGGTCGGCGAAGACGACGTCCGTCAGCCGGCGGTCCAGATGGACCTCCAGGGCCGCGCTCACCGCGTCGAACGCCTCGGCGTACGCGGGGAACGCCCGGTACAGCTCGCGGCCCATCGCCGGCCGCTGACTTCCCTGTCCGGAGAACAGGAACGCGGTCTTCCCCGCCTCGCGGGTGTCGTCGGCGAGAACGGCGTGAGGATGCGGTTCCCTCCGCGCGGCGGCGGACAGTCCGCTGACGAGCTCCTCGTGACCGGTGCCGAGCATGACGGCGCGGTGCCTGAAGGTCGCGCGCCCCGAGGCCAGTGTCGCGGCGACCGCGCGGCCGTCCGCTTCGGGCCGCCCGTCGACGAAATCGAGCAGACGGGCCGCCTGGGCCACGAGGGCGTTGCGCGTCGTGCCGCTGAGCACCCAGGGAAGCACGTTCGTCGCGGACCGCTCCGGAGCGGGGTCCGCCGGGGCGGGGTCCGCCGGGTGCTCCAGGATCACGTGTGCGTTGGTGCCACTGATGCCGAAGGAGGAGACGGCCGCTCGTCGCGGGCCGTGCTCCGCCGGCCACGTCCGCTCCTCGGTCAGCAGCCGGACCGCCCCGGAGCTCCAGTCGACGTGCGGTGTGGGCTCACTCACGTGCAGCGTCCGCGGCATGACACCGTGATGCATCGCCATGACGGTCTTGATGACGCCGCCCACCCCGGCGGCCGCCTGGCTGTGCCCGATGTTGGACTTCAGCGTACCCAGCCACAGGGGTCGTTCACGGTCGTGTCCGTACGCCGACAGGAGCGCCTGGGCCTCGATCGGGTCGCCCAGGACGGTGCCCGTGCCATGCGCCTCGACCACGTCGATGTCCTCGGGGGACAGTGCCGCGTTGGCGAGGGCCTGCCGGATGACGCGCTGCTGGGCGAGACCGCTCGGGGCGGTCAGACCGTTGGAGGAACCATCCTGGTTCACCGCGGAGCCGCGCACGACGGCCATGACCCGGTGGCCGTTGCGCCGGGCTTCCGACAGCCTCTCGACGACGAGCACACCCACGCCCTCGGCCCATCCGGTGCCGTCCGCGTCGGCCGAGAAGGACTTGCAGCGTCCGTCCGGGGCGAGCCCCCGCTGCCGGCTGAAGTCGACGAACGTGCTGGGGACGGACATCACGGTCACCCCGCCCACGAGAGCCAGCGAGCACTCCTCCTGCTGCAGTGCCTGACTCGCCAGGTGCAACGCGACCAGGGAGGACGAGCACGCGGTGTCCACCGCCATCGCCGGCCCCTCCAGCCCCATGACGTACGAGACCCGGCCCGACGCCACGCTGCCCAGGCTGCCGTTGATCAGGTAGCCCTCCATGCCGTCCGGGATCTCGTGGAGGCGGGAACCGTAGTCGTGGTACATGACGCCGGCGAACACGCCGGTCGGTGAGCCCTTGAGCGTCTGCGGGTTGATGCCCGCGTGCTCCAGCGCCTCCCAGGACGTCTCCAGCAGAAGTCGCTGCTGCGGGTCGGTGGCGAGCGCCTCACGCGGGGAGATACCGAAGAACTTGGCGTCGAACATCGCGGCGTCGTGCAGGAAGCCACCGAACCGTGTGTGGCTGGTGCCCGGCAGGTCCGGATCGTCGGCGAACAGTGTCTCGAAGTCCCAGCCGCGGTCCGTGGGGAACGGCGTCACGCCGTCGGAACCGCTCGCCACCAGGTTCCAGAGATCGTCGGGGGAATCGACGCCTCCGGGGTAGTGGCACGCCATGCCCACGATGACGATCGGGTCGTCCTCCACGGCCGTGGTGGCCGTGGTCCGCGGCACCTGGGCCGCCGCCGGCTCCTCCCCTGCGTCGAGGGCCTGCACGAGGTGATCAGCCAGCGACGAGAGGGTGGGCCGGTCGAACAGCAAGGTGGGCGGCAACCGGAGCCCCGTGGCCTCGTTCAGGATCCCGCGCAGCTCGAGGGACATCAGCGAGTCCACCCCCAGCTCCGAGAACGACGCCTCCCACTGGTCCTCACGAAGGTCCTGCCGTCCGAGGACCGCGGCGGTGCTCGTGCGGACGAGGTCCGTCAGGATCTGACGCCGCTGCTCCCCCACGGGCGGCAGTGCCATGGGTGAAGGGCCGGCCGGGACGGGGGCCGGACTCGCCGGCTGCGACTGTGCCGCGTGCACACGGGCCGGGACGCGCGCACCGGAGGCGTGTGTCGCGAGGAAGGGCGGAAGGGATTCCGTGACGGCCTCCGGCAGGCCGGCCGCGCCCAGCCGGACCGGTGCGAGGACCGGTTCCCGCCGCGCCAGCGCACTGTCGAACGCCCGCAGCGCGTCCGCCGTGGACAGCGGCTCGATCCCCACACGTGCCATCCTGCGGATGTCCACGTCGCTCAGGTGCCCGGAGAGTTCACTCTTCTCCTCCCACAGCCCCCAGGCGAGCGACAGCGCGCGGTGACCCGCACGGTGCCGGTCCTCGATCAGAGCGTCCACACACGCGTTCGCCGCCGCGTAGTTCGCCTGTCCGGCGGTCCCCCACCAGCCGGCGACGGACGAGCACGCCACGAACCAGTCCAGCTCCAGTTCCCGGGTGGCCGCGTCGAGCACGTGCACCGCGTCCACCTTGGCGCCGAGCACGGCGTTCAACCGGTCGGGAGTCAGAGTGCTGACGAGGTTGTCCGCCAGCGTCCCCGCGGCGTGGACGACGCCCCGCAGCGGGTGCGTGGCGGGGATGTCCGCCAGGACCGCGGAGACCTGCCCGCGGTCGGCCGCGTCACAGGCGGCGACGGTGACCGTGGCCCCCAGCTCCCGGAGCTCGTCGGCGAGTTCGGTCACGCCCGGTCCCGCCGCGCCACGCCGGCTCATGAGGACGACATGGCCGACTCCTTGAGTGGCTACGACATGACGGGTGAGCGCCGAACCCACCACGCCTCCCGCTCCGGTCACCAGCACCGAGGAGTTCGCCCACCCTGATCCGGCGTCACCGCCTGGGCCGGCCGCCGGCGACGGTGCGCCGGCCGATGCCTCGACGTGCTCCAGTCGCGGGACGAGGAGTTCACCGCCCCGCACCGCGAGCTGCGGTGCCGCGGCGGCCACGGCCGAGGAGAGCCCTCCGGGCACGTCCGGCGTCCCGTCCGTGTCGATGAGCCGCACCAGCCCGGGGTGCTCGGTCTGCACCGTCCGGACCAGTCCCCAGACGGCCGCGTGCACCGGATCGACCGCCGCGTCGGAACCGGTCGAACACGCCTGCCGGGTGATCACCACCAGGCACTCGCCCTCATGCCGTGGCCCGGCGAGCCACGACTGGATCCGCTCCAGCACCGCGGCCAGCCCGGCGCGCACCCGCTCGGGTGTCGTCCCCGCGAAACCGCTGACGCGGTCGACCGCCGCGGCGGCACCGGCCAGGTGGTCGCGGGCCGCCTCGACGCCAGGACCGTCGCCGACCACCACGCATCGCTGCGCCGACGGAGCCTGCCCACCGCTCGCGGTCGCAGCCCCGAGCGGTTCCCACACCATCCGGTACAGCGGCTCCTCGCGGCCGGCGGACAGCGCCAGCCGAAGTTTCTCCGCCGACACCGGCCGCAGCACCACACCGGCCTCGAGGACGGGGCCGCCCTGGGTGTCCCAGGCCGTCAGGCGGACCGTGTCAGGTCCTTCCCTCCGCATCCGCACCCGCAGAGCCGAGGCTCCGCGGGCATGGTGGCGTACGGCGGACCAGGAGAACGGCAGCCGCGCGCCCCGCGCGTCGGGCAACAGCTCACCCGCGGCGAGCGGGTGCAGCACCGCGTCCAGCAACGCGGGGTGCAGCAGGTACGCGCCGGACTGTGCCGCGTCGGCGTCCGGCAGCCGCACCTCGGCGAACAGTTCGTCGTCGTCGCGCCAGACCGCCCGCACGCCGCGGAAGGCCGGACCGTACGTGAGGCCGCGTGCTGCGAGTTCGCCGTAGTGGTGCTCGACGTCCAGCGCCACGGCGCCCGCCGGAGGCCACGCGGTCAAGGACTTTGCGCCCTCCGGCGCGGCTGCCGGCTCCCCGCCCAGCGTCCCCGTGGCGTGTGAGGTCCACTCGTCGGCACCGGCACACCGGGCGAGCAGGTGGAGCGCGGAGACACCGGGGGTGCCCGTCGCCTCGATCCTCACCTGCACGTCGGTCGCCGCACCGTCGGCGATGACCAGCGGAGCGTGCAGCAGCAGTTCCGTGACCTCGCCGTGGCCGGTCTGCGCGGCGGCCCGCGCCGCCGTCTCCAGCAGCGCCGTACCCGGCACCACGAGGGCACCGCCCACCCGGTGGTCGACGAGCCAGGGGAGGCGCCGGGTGCTGAGCCGGCCGGTGAGCACCGCTCCGTCGTCCAGCTGCACGGCCGCCGCCAGCAGCGGGTGCCCCACCGGGATCAGGCCGGCGGACGCGAGGTCCGCCTCCCCGGCGAGCGGTTCCAGCCAGTAACGCTCGTGCTGGAACGCGTACGTCGGCAGTTCCACCACGCGGGCGTCCGTGCCCGAGAAGCAGGCGGTCCGGTCGATCTCCGTGCCCGACGCGTACAGCTGGCCGACGGCGAGGGCCAGTGCCGTCCGCTCGGGCCTGTCCTTGCGCAGTACCGGCAGGATCAGCCGGCCGGTGTCGTCCAGGCAGCCTTGTGCCATCGCGCTCAGCACGTCGTCCGGGCCGAGTTCCAGGAAGCGGGTGACGCCCTGCTCCCTGAGGTGGCGGACGCCGTCGGCGAAGCGCACCGTGCCCCGTGCGTGCGTGACCCAGTGCCCGGCGTCACCGAGTTCCTGTGCGGACGCGCCGCGCCCGGTGAGGTTCGATACGAGGGGGATGTCCGGGGTGCCGTAGGAGAGACCCTCCGCAACGCTGCGGAAACGTTCCAGCATGGGCTCCGTCAGGGGCGAGTGGAAGGCGTGGCTGACCGCCAGCCTGCGCGTCCTGCGGCCGCGTCGCGCCCACTCGCCGGCGAGCGCCAGTACGGCTTCCTCGTCACCGGACAGGACGACCGACTCAGGGCCGTTGACGGCCGCGACGCTCACCCGGTCGGTGAGGTGCGGCAGCACCTCGTCCTCGCGAGCCTGAACGGCGACCATGGCACCGCCCGCGGGCAGTTGCTGCATCAGACGGCCGTGCTCCGCGACCAGCAGCGCCGCGTCCGGCAGGGACAGCACGCCGGACACGTGTGCGGCCGTCAGTTCTCCGATCGAGTGACCGGTGACGTAGTCCGGCCGGATCCCCCGGTCCTCCAACAGCCGGTACAGCGCCACCTCGACGGCGAACAACCCCGCCTGGGTGTAGACCGTGCGGTCCAGCAGTTCCCTGTCCGTACCCCAGACGACTTCGCGCAGCGAACGGTCCAGATGCCGGTCCAGCTCGTCCACCACGGCGTCGAACGCGGCGGCGAACACCGGGTGCTCAGCGTGCAGTTCCCGGCCCATACCCAGGCGCTGGGCGCCCTGACCGGTGAACATGAAGGCGAGCTTGCCCTCCGGCACGACGTGTCCCTTGCCCACGCCCGGAGCGCTGCGGCCGCCCGCCAGGGCCTCCAGCCCCGCCAGCAGCTCCTCGTGGTCGCGGCCGACCACGACGGCGCGGTGCGGGAAGGCGGTACGCGCCGTGGCCAGTGAGTACGCGATGTCCGACGGCCGCAGTTCGGGCCGCGCCTCGACGAAGGAGCGCAACCGCTCCGCCTGGGCCGCCACGGCGGCCGGGGACTTCCCACTGACCACCCACGGAAGGGCCGTCCGCTCCGTCGTGGGGGCCTGCTCCGGCCGGTCGTCGGCCGGCTCGTCCGAGGGAGCCTGCTCGATGATGACGTGGGCGTTCGTTCCGCTGATGCCGAAGGAGGAGACAGCCGCACGCCGGGCCCGCTCGCCCTCGGGCCAGGGCTGTGCCCTGGTGAGCAGCGCGACGGAACCCGCGGACCAGTCGACCTTCCGTGACGGCTCCTGCACGTGCAGCGTCCGGGGCAGTACGCCGTGTCGCAGGGCCATGACCATCTTGATCACGCCGGCGACACCTGCCGCGGCCTGGGTGTGCCCGATGTTCGACTTCAGGGAGCCGAGCCACAGGGGATGCTCGACGTCGTGTTCCTGTCCGTAGGTCGCCAGAAGCGCCTGCGCCTCGATCGGGTCGCCCAGCGTGGTACCGGTGCCGTGTGCCTCCACCGCGTCCACCCCGGCCGCCGACAGGCCGGCGCTGGCCAGCGCCTGCCGGATCACCCGCTGTTGCGAGGGCCCGTTCGGCGCGGTCAGGCCGTTGGACGCGCCGTCCTGGTTGACCGCGGAACCCCGCAGCACCGCAAGGACGCGGTGACCGTTGCGCCGGGCGTCGGACAGCCTCTCCACCACCAGGACACCGACGCCCTCCGCCCATCCGGTGCCGTCCGCCGTCTCCGAGAACGCCTTGCAGCGGCCGTCCGCGGCAAGTGCACGCTGACGTCCGAACTCGGTGAACATCCCGGGCGTGCTCATCACCGTGACGCCTGCGGCCAACGCGAGGGAGCACTCGCCCTGACGCAGCGAGTGAGCGGCGAGGTGGAGCGCCACGAGGGACGACGAGCACGCCGTGTCCACCGTGAGGGCGGGCCCTTCGAGCCCGAGGCTGTACGCCACCCGGCCCGACACCACGCTGCTCGCCAGGCCGGTCAGGAGATGCCCGGCGACATGGTCCGGGCTTTCGTGCAGACGTGCCCCGTAGTCCCCCGCCATGGCCCCGGCGAAGACGCCCGTCCGGCTGCCCCGAAGGGTGTCCGGCACGATGCCGGCCGCCTCCAGCGCCTCCCACGACGTCTCCAGCAGCAGCCGCTGCTGGGGGTCCATCGCGAGTGCCTCGCGCGGTGCGATGCCGAAGAACTCGGCGTCGAACCCGGCGGCGTCGTACAGGAAACCGCCCTTGCGGGGGCGTCCCTCACCGGCCGCACCCCCGACGAGGGGATCCAGCACGTCCCAGTGGCGGTCGGTGGGACAGTCGCCCAGGGCCTCCTCCGCGTCACACACCAGTCGCCACAGATCCTGCGGGGACCGGACGCCTCCGGGGAACCGGCAGCTCATGCCGACGATGGCGACGGGATCGTCCTCGACCGGTATCGCCGAGGCCCGCACGGCCTCGGTCACCGCCGCGGAAGCACCACCCGCACCGCGCAGGGAGTCGATCTCCCCGGCCAGGCGCTCAGGGGTGGGGTGGTCGAAGACGACGCCGGACGGCAGTGCGAGTTCGGTGGCGGCATTGAGCCGGTTGCGTAGCTCCACGGCCATGACCGAGTCGAAACCCTGGTCCTTGAACGACCGGTTGACCTGGACGTCCGCCGGATCGGTGCGCAGGACCAGGGCGGTCTGCGCACGGACGAGGTCGAGCGCGGGGACCAGCGCGTCGGTTTCCTGTCGCTTCGGCTCGGCGTCCGCCTGCCACAGCGCGGTGACGGCCGGCGCGGGGCCGCTCGGGCGTGAGGGCCCGGCGTCTATCCAGTGCCGCCGCCGCTGGAACGCGTACGTCGGAAGCTCGTGCGCCGGCAACGGCTCGATGCCGTCGGGAAGGAACTCGGTCCAGCGGACGCGAGCGCCTCGCACGTACATTTCCGCGAGGCAGGTGAGGAACCGCTCCAGCCCCCCGTCGTCGCGCCGCAGCGAACCGGTCGTGAAGACGCCCGCCACGGCTGCTTCGTCGGCGATGTCGGCGACGGCCGCTGTCAGGACGGGGTGCGGACTGCACTCGACGAAATTCGTGTGACCCGCGGCCAGCAGCTCCTGGACCGCCGTGCTGAAGCGCACCGGCTCGCGCAGATTGCGTGCCCAGTACCCGGCGTCCAGGGTGTCACCGTCCACCCAGGCACACTCCACCGTCGACATCAGGGGCACCCGCCCGGCGACCGGTGTGATGCCGGCCAGGTCGTCGAGGAGTTCATCCCGCAGGGAGTCCACCTGCGGGCTGTGCGAGGCGTAGTCCACGGCGATGCGCCAGACCTTGACGCCGGTCTGGTCCCATTCGGCCTCCAGGCCCTCGAGAACCTCCGGATCGCCGGAGAGCACGGTCGACCTGGGGCCGTTGACCACGGCCACCGAGACGCCGGGGTGGGACTGGATCCGCGCCCGTACCTCGTCGGCCGGCAGGCCGACCGCGGTCATGGCTCCCTTCCCGGCCAGCCGGTCGGCGATCAGCCTGCTGCGCAGTACCACGATCTTCGCGGCGTCCTCCATGGACAGCGCGCCGGCGACGACGGCAGCCGCGATCTCCCCCTGGGAGTGGCCGACCACGGCATCGGGCGACACACCTGCCGCCTCCCACATGGCCGCGAGGGACACCATGACGGCCCACGAGACGGGCTGGACGATGTCGACCCGCTCCAGTCCTTCCCCGTTGGTCAGCACGTCGGTCAACGACCAGTCCACGTGGGCGCCGAGTGCCCGGTCGCAGCGTGCTATGCGGTCGGCGAACACGGGGGAGGAGGCGAGGAGCTCCTTGCCCATGCCCACCCACTGGGCGCCCTGGCCGGGGAAGACGAAGACCTGACGGGTGTCACCCGAGGAGTCCGCGTGTCCCACGACGGCACCCTCACCGGGTGCTCCCTGCGCGATCAGGTCGAGCCTCGCCCGCAGCGCGTCCCGGTCCGGAGCCAGGACGACGGCCCGGTGGTCGAAGAGCGTGCGGGACGTGAGCAACGTGGAGGCGGCGCCGACGGGGTCGGCATCGGGCCGCCGCGCCAGGAACTCGTGCAGTCGCGCGGCCTGGCCGCGCACGGCTGCCGCGCTCCTGGCACTGAGCACGTAGGGCACCGGCGTCCCACCGGCGGCCGCCGGGGCGACAGGCGTCTTCGCCGGAGCGGCGGGCACCGTCCGGGGCGCACCGGCCAGGACGACGTGACAGTTGGCCCCGCCCATGCCGAAGGAGCTCACGCCGGCCAGCCGTTCGTGGGCCGGGTGGTCCCAGTCGGAGAGTTCCGTCTGGACGCGCAGCCTGAGTTCCGCGAAGGGAATGCGAGGATTCGGCCGCTCGAAGTTCAGGCTCGGCGGAAGCTGGCCGTACCGGATGGCCAGGACCGCCTTGAGCAGCCCGGTGATGCCCGCGGCACCCTCCAGGTGGCCGACGTTCGTCTTGGCCGACCCCACGGCGAGCGGTGCGCCGTCCGCCCGTCCGGGGGCGGTCACCGCGCCCAGCGCGGCGGCTTCGATCGGGTCGCCGACCTTGGTGCCGGTACCGTGCAGCTCGACGTACTGCACCTTGCTCGGCTCGACGCCCGCACGCTCGTACGCCATCCGCAGGACGGATTCCTGCGCCGAGGCGTCGGGGGTGGTGAGGCCGTCGCTCGCCCCGTCGTTGTTCACCGCGCTGCCGCGGATCACGCAGTACACCGTGTCACCGTCGGCCAGTGCCTTGTGCAGGGGCTTCAGGACGACGAGGCCACCGCCCTCACCCCTGACGTAACCGTTGGCCCGCTCGTCGAAGGTGTGACAGCGGCCGTCGGGCGACAGCCCGCCGAACTTCGAGGCGGCGACCGTGCTGTCGGGCGCGACGTTCAGGTGCACACCGCCGGCCAGCGCCAGTTCGGATTCGCCCGACCGCAGGCTCTCGCAGGCCAGGTGCACGGCGACAAGTGAGGAGGACTGGGCGGAGTCCACGACGAAGCTGGGACCCCGCAGACCCCACGCGTACGACACGCGGTTCGCGATGAGGCCGCGGCTCAGACCGACCACGGTGTGGTGGTCGATGCTCTTCAGGCCCTGCTGCTGGCTGAGCGTGGCGTAGTCGGCGCCGATCGCGCCGGCGAAGACGCCGACGTGTGCTCCGCGCAGGGAGCCGGGCACCACACCGGCGTTCTCCAGTGCTTCCCAGCTGAGTTCGAGCATGAGCCGCTGCTGCGGGTCCATGGCCGCAGCCTCACGAGGGGAGACTCCGAAGAATTCTGCGTCGAAGTGGCCGACGTCCTCCAGGAAACCGCCCCAGCGCGAGTTGGTCCTGCCCAGACGGGTGGTGTCGGAATCGTAGAGCGCTGACGCGTCCCACCGCCCGTCCTGGACCTCGGTGACAGCGGCCGCACCGGTGCTGAGCAGGCGCCAGAAAGCATGGGGGTCAGTCGCACCGGGCAGGCGGCACGACAGTCCGATGACCGCGATGTCGTCGCGAGGGCTGAGAGATCCTGGAGAAACGCTCATTGCACTGTTCCCATCTTGCGGCAGTGACGAAATCCCCGCCGGGGCGCATGGGTCACACGACGTGTGAGGGCGCCGCAGCGCGACGGAGGGCACGAAGCTGGCTGCGGAATATCATTCGTTGGAAATACGTCGGCGGAACGAAAGGATAGGGTCGCGTGTAGTTTTCGTGTGACGTCACCCAGGGGTCAGGCGTCGTTCTTCACATACACGTACACGGCCTTGTCGATGCGTTACGGGAAGAGTTCGAAACGAGCATTTGATTACGTGGTGACGCCACCTGGTAAGTGCACTTCCTCTTCAGGTGCCTTGTCGGCCGAGTATCTTTCCGCTCTCGCTGCGGACAAACGGGCGGCCACTGCGGACGGTGAGTACGAGCAGCGGGTGTGATCACGTTAGGCATGCCGGTGATCTGCTATCAAGGGGCTCTCCCTACACCGCCCGGTGGTGTCACCCACCCCCTCGATCCGGCGTCGTGCGGACTGTGGGCGAGGGGCGCGCGGCGGCATCGCGGTGCCGGGCCCGCCGCGCCGGTCGGGCGCGAAGAGGACGTCCGGCGCCTCGCGGTCCGCGCACATCACCTGGCACGTGGCGTCCCCCCATGCGCGGTCGCACGGCTTTACGGGGCTGCCGCACGCACAGTAAGGGCCCGGAGAGGTGGCTGTCCGGAGGTAACGGCTCACCCGCCCTCCAGCGGAAATCCTCATGACATTTGAGGGCGACGCCTCAATTTCCCCGGGCCGCTGGACAGATCGGCGGGGGCGGGTCAACAATGATCCAGTCCGCACCGAAAACGATCGCCGGCGGCCGGGCCGGATCCCAATGGCCTGTCTTTTCGGGCGCGTTCGTGGAAAGAAAGAGCATCCGTCGGCATCTCTTCCTCTGCCGCATACCCGTGCGAAGACCCGGTGCGAAGGATGCATCCCGCCTCGGCGATTCCCCGCCGGAGATCGCCCTCGGGTCGCTACGGACCCACCGTCGAGGAGTAACCATGGTGAGTCACGCCGCCCACATCACGACCGAAGGAATACAGCGGTTCCATTCGTCCCCCGGTGCGGAAACGGCATTGGTGTGCTTCGCGCACGCCGGAGGCGCTGCCGGCTACTACCGGCCCCTCTCTGCCGCGCTGAGTCCTGGCATCGACGTCTTGGCGATCCAGTACCCCGGGCGTCAGAACCGCAGAACCGAACCGCTCGCCGGCACCATCGATCAGCTGGTCGACGACAGCATGGAGGCACTGGCTCCGTGGACCCACCGGCCCCTGGCCCTGTTCGGGCACAGCATGGGAGCCGTGGTCGCCTACGAGGTGGCCGGACGGCTGACCGCGGCCGGCGGTCCGCCCCTGACCCTCATCGTCTCCGGCTGCCGCGCACCCGGTGAGGAGCCGGGGCATGAGGTGCACGTGCGGGACGACGACGGTCTCGTGGCGGAGATCAGGCGATTGGGCGGGACGGACACGCGCGTGCTCGATGACCCGGAGATGCGTGCTCTGTTCCTGCCGGCTCTCCGCGCCGATTACCGGGCCGTGGAGACTTACCGGCACGCCGGGGGGCCGCGACTCCCCTGCCCCGTGCTCGCCCTGGCCGGCGACACCGATCCAGTGGCATCCCCGGCCGACATGCGCCACTGGGCTGCTTGGACATCGGCACGGTTCGACCTCCTCAGCTTCGACGGCGGCCACTTCTACCTGGCAGACCGTTACACGGCCGTGGCGTCCGCCGTACGCGACCATGTCATCGCGCTGACCCGCTGAATGTGGCGGCGCCGAGAGGGAGGGGCACCCGGGAGCACAGGACTGGTCCGTGCCTCCGGGCCGGGTCCCGGAGGACGTCCCATCGACAGAACCGCGCTGATCCAGGCGCAGCGGTGCCTTGCCGCTCCGTGCCGGGGGCGACGACGGTCTGCCCGTCCGAGGCGGTGAAGACGCCCTCGACCGGCCGCTCGGCCATCCGCGGTGCTCCGGGACGCGTCAGGGCCACGAGCCGGTGGCGTCCGGCCCGGCGGATCCGGGCCGGGCCCCGGAGGGGGCGAGGAGTTCGAGCACGGCCGGGTCCTGGACCCGCGGGTCCGGCACCCGCTTGGAGGCGGGTGGACGGCACCTCCGCCTACGGCCCCGCTCCAGGTCCTCGGTGAACTCTTCCCGGGCGGGTCCACGTCCCCGGCAGCGGGCGGCGCCCCGGAGTACGGCAACCCGCCGGCCGGGGGAGCGGCACGGGGCATCCCACCGAGATCTTCACCGGTTCTCACCTGTGAAGCATCTCCTCGTTAACAATTTCATGATCATTTTTGAGTGTGTCAATTTCGGCCCAGGAGGCTTCGATGGATGTAGTGCGGCAGTCGGCCCAGTCCGGTCGTGTGGTGATCTGGGAGGAGTCCGCCCGTGACGGCGCCCAGGCCAAGACGCTGATGACTCCGGAGTTCCGGGTGCGGCTGGCTCATGAGACCGGGCGTGTGTTCGGTGCGGACGGGCCACGGCACGTGGTGTTCGCCGCGGGCTTCCCCGCGGTGTGCGACGAGGAGTTCGAGGCGGTCCGCCAGGTCGCGGCCGAGGCCGAGGAAGCGGTCAGTGTGGCCGCGGTGTGCCGGGGTGCGCTCAGGGACGTCGAGCAGGCCGTCGCCTCGGTGCGGGGCAGCCGCAACGCCCGCGTGATGGTGGTGGTTCCGGCATCCGAGGCGATGGCACAGGTGATGGTCCACAAGACCGCCGAACAGGCTCTCCAGGGCGGGGTCGACCTGGCCAAACTGGCCCGTGACCTGGACGACACGGTCGCGGTGGACATCTGCCTGGCGGACGCCTCCCGTGCCGACGCCTCCCTCATGAGCCACTACGCGCAGGCCATGACCGAGGCCGGTGCGGGCCTGGTGGTGCTGGCCGACACGGTCGGCGCGCAACTGCCCGGTGCGTGCCGCGACATGTTCACCGCGGTGCGGGCCGGAACCGACGAGGACGTGGTACTCGCCACCCACCTGCACAACGATCTCGGGCTCGGGCTGGCCAACACGCTGCAGGCCCTGGCCGCCGGTGTGCGGGTGGTGTCCAGCTCCTGGCTGGGCCTGGCGGAGCGGGCCGGCATCGTGGCCACCGAGCAGTTGCTGTTCCTCCTCGCCCGGCACGCAGAGGAACTCCTGGACACCGACGCGACACCCTGGTGGACCGCCCCCGACCTGACCCGGCTCCCCACGATCGCGCAGATGGTGGCCCAGGAGACCGAGGTGCCGCTGAGCGTCACCACCCCGATCGTCGGCACGGGAGTGGGCACCATCTCCACCGGCACCCCGTTCGTCCACCCGCAGCTCTTCCAGCCCTACGACCCCACCGAGGTCCTGGGCATCCAGCCCAAGGTCCTGCTGACGCAACTGGCCAGCGCTCGCGTCATCAACGCCGCCGCCACCCAGCTCGGCCACCACCTCGACAAGGAACAGACCCGCGCGGCGATGAACTGGGTGAAGAAGCGCGCCTTCCGCACCGGCAGGGCCGTCGTCGAGGACGCCGCGTTCGCCGACTACCTCGACGGCCTCGTCCACACCGGCCGGATCAGCGCATGACCGGCACACCACCAGGACACTCCGATCGCACACCGGTGTCGCTCGCGCAGGCCGGACAGGCCCTGCACGACGGGGCGGCCGTGGTACTCCCCAACCCGGCACCGCTCACCCACGTCGTCACCGCCCGCCGGGCCCGGGCCGTCAACGAGGCCAAGGGCCGCCCCGGCGACCAGCCGGTCGCCCTGTGGGCCCACCACCCCGACACACTGCGCGACCTCGACCGGATCTGGGAACTGGGCCCCGTACAGAGGGCGGCTGCCCGGTGGCTGCTGACGCAGGAACACCTCACCGTCCTGGTACCGGTGCGCGACAGCAGCGACCTGCCGGCCTGGGCGGCCCCCGCGGCCAAGGACGGCTGGATGCTGCTGTTCGGGGCCCGCTGGCAGCCCCTGAGGCCCCTGCTGGACCCACTGCCGCTCCTGTACGTCAGCAGCGCCAACCGCACCGGCCGTCCACCCGCCGCCACCACCACCGACGCCCTGGCCATGTTCCCCGCCACCGTCCCCGTCCTGTCCGTACCGGAACCGGGAGATCCGCACACGGCGACGGCCGGCACGGAGCGGCGGGCCACGACCACGGTCCGCCTGCACTCCGACGGCCGGCTGGAACTCCACCGGCACGGCGCCCAGGACCGGCCCCACGCCGACCCCGGCCACTACCTCCAGCAACTGCGCACACGCTGCGCGCAGGCAGCGCGGCTCCACGGCACCGACGGGCCGCCCCCGGCCGCGCCACCCGGTCCGGCCGCACCCGCGACCCCGCTCCCGGGCGGAGGACCTGAATAGGGCGGCAACGCAGGAGAACGGGCGGGCACCGAACACGGCGGCCGAACCGACGGCTGCACCGCCCCGGCCCGTTCGCGCAGGCCGGGACCGTGCGTGAGACGCCCGCGAGCGCGGGCGTCTCCGTCGGCGAGGTGAATGCCGTGGAAAGGCACGGCACCGGGACCTCGCGGTCCTTGCCGGTCAGATGTCGCGGAAGATCTCGATCTGCGCCCCCACCGAGTTCAGCCGCTCCGCCAGCTCCTCGTAACCACGGTTGATCACGTACACGTTCCGCAGCACGGACGTGCCCTCGGCCGCCATCATCGCCAGCAGCACCACCACCGCGGGCCGCAGCGCGGGCGGGCACATCATCTCGGCGGCGCGCCAGCGGGTCGGGCCCTCGACCAGGACGCGGTGCGGGTCAAGGAGCTGGAGCCTGCCGCCGAGGCGGTTGAGGTCGGTGAGGTAGATCGCGCGGTTGTCGTACACCCAGTCGTGGATCAGGGTCTGGCCGTGCGCGGCGGCGGCGATCGCCGCGAAGAACGGCACGTTGTCGATGTTGAGTCCGGGGAAGGGCATCGGGTGGATCTTGTCGATCGGCGCCTCCAGCTTGGAGGGCCGGACCGTCAGGTCCACCAGCCGGGTGCGGCCGTTGTCGGCGGCGTACTCCGGCGTGCGGTCGCAGTCGACGCCCATCTCCTCCAGGACCGCGAGCTCGATCTCCAGGAACTCGATCGGCACCCGGCGGATCGTCAGCTCGGATTCCGTCACCACGGCGGCGGCCAGCAGGCTCATCGCCTCGACCGGGTCCTCGGAGGGGGAGTAGTCGACGTCCACGTCGATCTCCGGCACACCGTGCACCGTGAGGGTCGTGGTCCCGACCCCCTCGACCCGTACGCCGAGCGCCTCCAGGAAGAAACACAGGTCCTGGACCATGTAGTTGGAGGACGCGTTACGGATGACCGTCGTACCGTCGTGCCGGGCGGCGGCCAGCAGGGCGTTCTCCGTCACCGTGTCACCGCGCTCGGTCAGGACGATGGGGCGGTCCGGCCGGACCCCGGGGTCGACCTGGGCGTGGTAGAGCCCGTCGGTCGCCGCGATCTCCAGGCCGAAGCGGCGCAGCGCGATCATGTGCGGCTCGATCGTGCGTGTGCCGAGGTCGCAGCCGCCGGCGTACGGCAGGGTGAAGCGGTCCGTGCGGTGCAGCAGCGGGCCGAGGAACATGATGATGGAGCGGGTCCGGCGCGCGGCGTCCGCGTCGATGGACTCCAGCTCGAGCCGCTCGGGCGGAAGGATCTCGAGGTCCACACCGTCGTTGATCCACCGGGTGCGTACACCGATGGAGTTGAGGACCTCCAGCAGGCGGAAGACCTCCTCGATGCGGGCCACCCGGCGCAGCACGGTGCGGCCCTTGTTGAGCAGGGAGCCGCAGAGCAGCGCGACGCACGCGTTCTTGCTCGTCTTGACGTCGATGGACCCGGAGAGCCGGCGTCCGCCGACCACACGCAGATGCATGGGCCCGGCGTAACCGAGCGACACGATCTCGCTGTCGAGTGCTTCGCCGATGCGGGCGATCATCTCAAGGCTGATGTTCTGGTTGCCGCGCTCGATGCGGTTGACGGCGCTCTGACTCGTGGCGAGCGCCTCGGCGAGCTGACTCTGTGTCCAGCCACGATGCTGACGGGCGTCACGGATGAGCTTGCCGATACGTGCGAGGTAGTCGTCTTCCATGTTCGCACGCTATCTCAGATATGAGATGAAGATCGCGTCGGGGTGTGCGGTTCGGGTGCCGGTCCGGCTGCCGGGCCGCGGGTGGGCGCCCTGTTCGAAGGGTCAGGCGCACCCGGCGACCCGGCGCGAGGGGCTCGGCCGAACGGGTGAGGGTCAGCCGCTGCGGCGGCGCGTGGTCCTGCGCCACCCGAACGGACCCGGCAGGTCCATGGACGTGGTGCGCCGGCCCGTGCTGCTCGTGGTGCGCTTCGGGCCGTGCCGTCCGCCGGTGGTGACGGACCACGAGCGGCGGTTGATGTTCAGCCGGACGCCCGGAAGGATCTGGAAACTCTTTCGGAATGTGAGCGGCATCTGCGCCTCCTCTGCTCTGTCAGGAGTACGCCTGTCCCGAAGCCGCCCGCTCATGCGTGGAACGTCACGGAACGTCCGGAGCGGCGCAGGACACAGGTGCCCGGGCATGACCGCGCGGCGGCGATGTACTAGAGTTATCTCGACATCGAGATATCTGCCGAGGCGCACCGCAGCCGCCGCTCGGTAAGGGTTACCTAACTAATCCTTACCTTAGCGGATGGTGGGGGCCGCAGGCGGCGCCGGCCGCACATGAGGCGCGGCGCGGTTGAACGCGCACATTGAAGAAGGAGACTGTCGTGTCGGCGAACAGCTTCGACGCCCGCAGCACGCTGCGCGTGGGTGACGAGTCGTACGAGATCTTCAAGCTGGACAAGGTCGAGGGCTCCGCGCGCCTCCCTTACAGCCTGAAGGTGCTGCTGGAGAACCTGCTCCGCACGGAGGACGGCGCGAACATCACCGCCGACCACATCCGTGCGCTGGGCGGGTGGGACTCCCAGGCCCAGCCCAGCCAGGAGATCCAGTTCACGCCGGCCCGCGTGATCATGCAGGACTTCACGGGCGTCCCGTGTGTCGTGGACCTCGCCACCATGCGTGAGGCCGTCAAGGAGCTCGGCGGCGACCCGGCGAAGATCAACCCGCTGGCCCCGGCCGAGCTGGTCATCGACCACTCCGTCATCGCCGACAAGTTCGGCACCAACGACGCGTTCGCGCAGAACGTCGAGCTGGAGTACGGCCGTAACAAGGAGCGCTACCAGTTCCTGCGCTGGGGCCAGACCGCCTTCGACGAGTTCAAGGTCGTTCCCCCGGGCACCGGCATCGTCCACCAGGTCAACATCGAGCACCTGGCCCGCACGGTCATGGTCCGTAACGGCCAGGCGTACCCCGACACCCTCGTCGGCACCGACTCCCACACCACCATGGTCAACGGCCTCGGTGTGCTGGGCTGGGGCGTCGGCGGCATCGAGGCCGAGGCCGCGATGCTCGGCCAGCCGGTCTCCATGCTCATCCCGCGCGTCGTCGGCTTCAAGCTGACCGGCGAGCTCCCGGCCGGCACCACCGCCACCGACCTGGTGCTGACCATCACCGAGATGCTCCGCAAGCACGGTGTAGTCGGCAAGTTCGTCGAGTTCTACGGTGAGGGCGTCGCCGCCACCTCCCTCGCGAACCGCGCCACCATCGGCAACATGTCGCCGGAGTTCGGCTCCACCGCCGCGATCTTCCCGATCGACGACGAGACGCTGAAGTACCTCCGTCTGACCGGCCGCGACGCCCAGCAGGTCGCGCTCGTCGAGGCGTACGCCAAGGAGCAGGGCCTCTGGCTCGACCCGGCCGCCGAGCCGGACTTCTCGGAGAAGCTGGAGCTCGACCTCTCCACGGTCGTCCCCTCCATCGCCGGCCCGAAGCGCCCGCAGGACCGCATCGTCCTGGCGAACGCCAAGGCCAAGTTCGCCGAGGACGTACGCAACTACGTCACCGACGACATGGAGGCGAGCAAGGAGTCCTTCCCGGCCTCCGACGCCCCGGCCGTGTCGCCCAACGGCGTCCCGTCCAACCCGGTCACCGTCACCGCCCCCGACGGCACGACGTACGAACTCGACCACGGCGCCGTCACCGTCGCCGCGATCACCTCCTGCACCAACACCTCGAACCCGTACGTCATGGTCGCCGCGGCGCTCGTGGCGAAGAAGGCCGTCGAGAAGGGCCTGACCCGCAAGCCGTGGGTCAAGACCACCCTCGCCCCGGGCTCGAAGGTCGTCACCGACTACTTCGACAAGGCGGGCCTGACCCCCTACCTCGACAAGGTCGGCTTCAACCTCGTCGGTTACGGCTGCACCACCTGCATCGGCAACTCCGGCCCGCTGCCGGAAGAGGTCTCCAAGGCCGTCAACGACCACGACCTGGCCGTCACCTCGGTGCTCTCCGGCAACCGCAACTTCGAGGGCCGGATCAACCCCGACGTCAAGATGAACTACCTGGCGTCGCCGCCGCTGGTCGTCGCCTACGCCATCGCCGGTTCGATGAAGGTCGACATCACCAAGGACGCCCTCGGGGTCGACCAGGACGGCAAGCCCGTCCACCTCGAGGACATCTGGCCGACCGAGGCCGAGGTCAACGACGTCGTCGCCAACTCCATCGGCGAGGACATGTTCAACAAGTCCTACCAGGACGTCTTCGCGGGCGACGCCCAGTGGCAGGCGCTGTCGATTCCCACCGGCAACACCTTCGAGTGGGACTCCGAGTCCACCTACGTGCGCAAGCCCCCGTACTTCGAGGGCATGACGATGGAGACGACCCCGGTCGAGGACATCACCGGCGCCCGGGTACTCGCCAAGCTGGGCGACTCGGTCACCACCGACCACATCTCCCCGGCCGGTGCGATCAAGGCCGACACCCCGGCGGGCAAGTACCTCACGGAGCACGGCATCGACCGCCGTGACTTCAACTCCTACGGCTCGCGCCGTGGCAACCACGAGGTCATGATCCGCGGCACGTTCGCCAACATCCGCCTGCGCAACCAGATCGCGCCGGGCACCGAGGGCGGCTTCACCCGCGACTTCACGCAGGCGGACGGCCCCGTGTCGTTCATCTACGACGCCTCGCAGAACTACCAGGCCGCGGGCACCCCGCTCGTCATCCTCGCGGGCAAGGAGTACGGCTCCGGCTCCTCCCGCGACTGGGCGGCCAAGGGCACCGCGCTCCTGGGCGTCAAGGCCGTCATCGCCGAGTCCTACGAGCGCATCCACCGCTCGAACCTCATCGGCATGGGCGTCCTGCCGCTCCAGTTCCCGGAGGGCCACACCGCCGAGTCCCTCGGCCTGACCGGCGAGGAGACCTTCTCCTTCACCGGCGTGACCGAGCTGAACGACGGCACCACGCCGCGCACCGTCAAGGTCACCACCGACACCGGTGTGGAGTTCGACGGCGTCGTCCGCATCGACACCCCCGGTGAGGCGGACTACTACCGCAACGGCGGCATCCTGCAGTACGTGCTCCGCAGCCTGATCCGCAAGTAAGGGCACCGCGAAGTGAGCGAGGGCCGCACCCCTGGGTGCGGCCCTTCGCCGTTAGGCTCGAAGGCCTGATGAAGAACACCCTCACCTCGCCCGCGGCCAAGGCCGGACACGAGTCCGTGCGCCGTCACAACCTGAGCCTGGTCCTGCGGACCGTCCGCGACGAGGGCGAGGTCACCCGGGCCCGGGTGGCGGGCCTCGTGGGGCTCACCAGGGCCGCCGTCTCCTCGCTCGTCGAGGAGCTGATCGCGCTCGACTGCCTCAGCGAGTCCGGCAAGACCTCCAGCGGATCCGCCGGGCGCCCCGGCACCGTGCTGAAGCTCTCCCGGACAGGCCCGGCGGGGCTCGGGGTGGAGATCAACATCGACTACGTCTCCGTGTGCGCCGTCGACCTCACCGGCACGGACCGGGTCCGGGTCACCGAGCACACCGACCACCGGGACGTGCCGCCCGCCGAGGTCCTGGCCCATGCCGCCCGGCTCACCAACCGGGTCATCGCCTCGGCCCGGGAACAGGAACTGCGCGTGGTGGGCGTGGAACTCGCCCTGCCCGGCCTGGTATCCGGCGGCGTCGTCCGCCAGGCACCCAACCTCGGCTGGAGCAGGGTCGCCGCCGAGGGCATCTTCGGACAGGCGCTCAGCACACTGCGCCCGGCCGGGCGGGCGCTGGCCGTCGGCTCCGGCAACGAGGCCAACCTGGCGGCCCTCGCCGAGCTGTGGTTCGGCGGACTCGGTGGCGTACGCACCTTCCTCTATCTCACAGGTGAGACCGGCGTGGGCGGCGCGCTCGTGGTGAACGGCGAAATGCTGCGGGGCGCCCACGGGTTCGCCGGTGAGATCGGGCACGTCGTCGTCGACCCGCAGGGACCACTCTGCCGCTGCGGCGCGCACGGCTGTCTCGAACAGTACGCCGGCCGGGCGGCCCTGCTGAGGGCGGCGGGAATCGACCCGGACACGGGCGTGCGCGGCATCGCCGAGCTGGAGCAGCGCGCCGCCGCCGGTCAGGAGCGGGCCGTCTCGGCGCTGCGGGAGGCGGGGGACAGGATGGGCGTGGTGCTGGCCGGAGCGGTGAACCTCTTCGACCCGGAGGCCGTCGTCCTCGGCGGGATCTACCGCACCCTGATGCCCTGGCTGGAGGAGTCCGCTGACGCCCAGCTCACCGCCCGGGTGGTGTCGGGCCGCTGGCACGAGAACGGCAGCAGGCTGCGGGCGTCATCCGTGTCCGGTGACGCGGCGCGGGGCGCGGCGGCCCGGGTGGTGCACGAAGTGCTGGAGAACCCGGCGGCGTACGCGCTGCGGTGAACGCGTACGCCCCCGAAGGCCGCCCCGAAGCTGCTCAGCCGAGGTGGCGGCGGTCCTCCTCGCTCCACTTCGCGGTGTCGCGCGGTTCCACGTACGGCTCCTCGGCCGGGGGATGGCCGCCCTCTATGGCCCGCTGGCGGGCCATCTCCGCGTCGAATTCGAGGCCGAGCAGGATCGCCAGGTTGGTGAGCCACAGCCACACCAGGAAGATGATCACGCCGGCGAGGGCGCCGTAGGTCTTGTTGTACGAGGAGAAGTAGGCCACGTACAGCGCGAAACCGGCCGAGGCGGCCATCCAGAGCAGCAGGGCGAGGACACTGCCGGGCGTCACCCACTTGAAGCCCCGGCCCCGGGCGTTGGGCGCGGCCCAGTACAGGATCGCGATCATGATCGTGACGAGCAGGACCAGAACAGGCCACTTGGCGATCGACCAGGCCGTCATGGCGGGGTCGCCCACCCCGAGGGCGGAACCGGCACGCTGGGCGATGGGCCCGGTGAACACCACGATCAGGGCGCTGAGGACCGCCAGCACCATCAGGGTCACCGTCAGCCCCAGCCGCAGGGGCAGCACCTTCCACACCGGACGCCCCTCGGGCATGTCGTAGACGGCGTTCGAGCAGCGGATGAACGCCGCGATGTAGCCGGAGGCCGACCACACCGCCAGCAGGAGACCGATGACGGCCATCAGCGATCCCGTGCCGCCGTTGCCCTGCAACTGCTGCACGGCGTCGGAGAGGATGTCCCGGACCGGGCCGGGAGCGAGGTCCTGGAGGTTGTCCATCACCTTCTGGGTGGCGGACTTCCCCGCGACACCGAGCAGCGAGACCAGCACGAGCAGGGCCGGGAAGAGCGAGAGCACGCTGTAGTACGTGAGGGCCGCCGCCCGGTCGCTGAGCTCGTCGTCCACGAACTCCCGCACGGTGCGCTTCAGCACCGCCCACCACGACCTGCCGGGAATGCCCGCCGGTCCGTCGGGTGCGTCGCGCTCCACCTCCGGGTCCGGCCCGACGCGGTCCGGCTTCCGGACGGCGCCGTCCGCGCCGTCTCCGTAGCGGTCGGCGGCGTCGTGGCCGTCGCGGGTGGGGTGAGCCTGTGGTTCCGGTGTCCGTGCCATGGGAGTCCGGTAACCGCCACAGCCGGTCGGAAACCGGTTCGGCCGGGACGGATCCGCCCGGTCACCGTGCGCGGGACCGGACACGGGTGCGGGCCGGGCCGGCTGGTCAGCCGGCCCGGCCCGCACCCGTGAGCGGCGATCAGGCCCTGTGCGCCGCGATCAGCTGCTGGTACCAGCGGTAGCTGTCCTTCGGCGTGCGCTCCAGGGTGTCGTAGTCGACCCGGATGATCCCGAACCGCTTCGCATAGCCCAGCGCCCACTCGAAGTTGTCCAGCAGCGACCACACGTAGTAGCCGCGTACGTCGACACCGGCGTCCATGGCCGCCCGCAGGGCCGTCAGATGGGTGCGCAGGTACTCCACCCGGTCCGCGTCGTGGACGGAACCGTCGGCCTCGACGCTGTCGAACTCCGCCGAGCCGTTCTCCGTGATGTGCACCGGCGGCAGGGCGTCGCCGTAAGTCTGCTTGAGCGCGGTCAGCAGATCGGTGAAGGACTCCGGCACGACCGGCCAGCCCATGGCCGTCCTGCGGACGTCCGGGTAGTTCCCCTCCGCGTACCGGTTGTCCGTGGCCACGCGCAGCGCCGGGTCCGCCTCGCGGTGCGGGGCGGCGGCGACGACGATCGGCCGGTAGTAGTTGATGCCGAGGAAGTCCATGGGCTGGGAGATCAGCTCCAGGTCGCCCTCGCGACGGAAGTCCTGGCCGGTGATCAGCTCACCCCAGGTCTCCTCCTCGGTGGCCGGGTAGCGGCCGGCGAGGAGCGGTTCGGTCCACACCAGGTTGTGCTGGGTGTCGGCGCGGACGACGGCCGCGAGGTCGGCGTCCGACTCGGTGGCCGGGACGTTGCGGTCGAGGTTGAGCGTGATGCCCGCCTCGCGGACGCCCGCCGCGCGCAGGGCGTTCATCGCGTGGCCGTGGCCGACCAGCAGGTGGTGCGCGGCGGCCAGCGCTCCGCGGCCCTCCTGCGCTCCCGGTGCGTGCCGGCCCACGGAGTAGCCGAGGAACGCGCTGCACCACGGCTCGTTCAGGGTGATCCAGCGCGGCACCCGGTCACCGAGGTGCTCGGCCACGATCGCGGTGTACTCACCGAAGCGCTCGGCGGTCTCCCGCACCCGCCAGCCGCCCTTGTCCTCCAGGGCCTGCGGCAGGTCCCAGTGGTAGAGCGTCGCGGCCGGCTCGATGCCCGCCTCCAGGAGCGAGTCGACCAGGCGGGAGTAGAAGTCCAGCCCCTTGGGGTTGACCGCGCCGCTGCCCGTCGCCTGGATCCGGGACCAGGCGATGGAGAAGCGGTACGACTCCACTCCCAGGTCGCGCAGCAGGGCCACGTCCTCCGGGTAGCGGTGGTAGTGGTCGCAGGCCACGTCACCCGTGTCGCCGCCGTCCGTCCGCCCGGGCGTGTGGCTGTAGGTGTCCCAGATGGACGGCCCGCGGCCGTCTTCCTCCACGGCACCCTCGATCTGGTACGAGGCCGTGGCCGCGCCGAAGACGAAACCTGGCGGGAAGACCGGGAAGTCACTCATGGGAACCCTTACTTGACCGAGCCGCCGGTGATCCCGGCGGCGATGTACTTCTGGGACAGGACGAGGAGAACGGCTGCGGGCACCGCCGAGAGCACCGAGGCGGCCATGACGGAACCCCAGTCACCGACGTGCGCGCCGATGTACTGGTAGATGCCCAGCGTGATCGGCTTGACGTCGTCCGTCGTGTTCAGCGTGAGCGCGAACATGAAGTCGCTCCACGCGTACAGGAACGAGAACAGTCCGGCGGTGATCAGCGAGTTGCGGCTCATCGGAAGGACGACCTGGACGAACGTACGGATGCGGCCCGCGCCGTCGACCTCGGCGGCCTCGATGACCTCGCGAGGGATCGACACCATGAACGAGCGCATCAGCACGATCGCGAAGGGGATGCCCAGCGAGGCGTCCGCCAGCATCAGGCCGAAGTAGGAGTTGACCAGACCGAGGTCCACGTACGCGCTGTACAGGGCGTTCGCGATGACGATCCCCGGCACCATCTGGGTGATGAGCGTGCCGAAGACGATCGTCTTGCTGCCGCGCAGCTTGAACTGCGCCAGACCGTACGCCGCCGGGGCCGAGATCGCCAGGCAGATGGCCACCGCGCCGAGCGCCACGGCCAGTGAGGTCAGCAGGTTGCCTCCCTGCTCGGTGATCGCGGAGGTGAAGCCGGAGAAGTCGATGCCCGTCGGGACGGGACCCACGTCGACCAGGCTCGCGTCCGGCTGCAGCGCGGTGTTGACCATCCAGTACAGCGGGAACAGCATGACCGCGAGGACGACGACGCCGAAGACGGTCGCACCCCATCGGCGCTTGGGCCGGTGGACGGCGGCGGGAGCCGGGGCGGCGGGGATCTGGGTGGTGGTCGCCATGCCGGTCACTTCCCCTCGTTGCGGTTGACCCGCAGGTAGAACACCGCGAAGACGGCGGAGATCAGGATCAGGATGTTGCCGACCACGGCACCGGCCCCGAAGTCCATCTGGACGAAGGAGTTCTGGTACGTGAGCGTGCCGAGCGTCTGGGTGGAGTCGGCGGGCCCGCCGTCGGTGAGGGCCAGGACCAGGTCGAGGATCTTGACCGTCGACATGAAGCCGAGCACCAGCACCACGGTGATGACGGGCTTGAGCATGGGCAGGGTGACCGAGCGGAACGTACGCCAGGCGGACGCGCCGTCGAGCGCGGCGGCCTCGTTCAGCTCCTTGGGGACCTCCTGGAGGCCGCCGTAGAGGATCACCATGTTGAACGGGATGCCGATCCAGATGTTCACCAGGATCACCGAGACCAGCGCCATGCCGGTGCTCGTCAGCCACGGGGTGTCACCGGGGAGGCCGACGGTGCCCAGGAACGAGTTGAGGACACCGGTGTCCTGGTCGAAGATGCGCCGCCACACGATGCCGGAGACGACCATCGGGACCAGCCACGGCAGCAGGATCAGCGAGCGCAGGATCCCGTTGAGCGGGAAGCGCCGGGTGAAGAAGACGGCGAGGGCCAGGCCGATGCAGAACTGGCCGACGAGCGAGCCGACGGTGAAGAGGATCGTCTGCCACAGGGCCTTGCCGAACAGGCCGTCGTTGAAGACGTTGCTCCAGTTGTCCGTGCCGTTGAACGGCGCCTCACCGGTGAAGAACGTGGACGGCGAGTAGTCCTGGAAGCTCATCACGATGTTCCGGACGAGCGGGTAGCCGAAGAACAGCGCCATGAAGATCACGGCGGGGGCGATGAACCCCCACTGGGCGAGCGTCCTGCGCCGCTTGGCGCTCCGCGGGTTCGCGGGCTTCCTGACCGCGTCGGCCGAGGAGGTCTTCGGGCCGGCCGGCGGCGCGGAGGCCGAGGCTGTGGTGGATGACATGGTTCGTTACCTCAGTTCCCGCTCGTGACCTGCTGCTGGGCACGCTTCAGAGCGGCCTCGCTGGACTGGCCGGTGAGCGCGGACTGGAAGGCGCTCTGCAGGGCCAGCGACACGGACGACCACTGCGCGCCGACCTTCGCGGTACGCGAACGGGCCGTGGCGACCTGTCCGGCCAGGGCGGCCAGCTCCGGGGCCTTCGTACGCCACACGGCGGCGGCCTTCGTGTTCGCCGGGACCATCCAGCTGTTCAGGGCGTAGGTGATCTGCTCCTGCTCGCCCGCCATACAGCCGATGATCTTCGCGGCCGTCCTCTCACGCTCGGTGTCACCGGTGTTGGGCACGGTGAGCACACCGCCGCCCAGCGGACCGACCGAGTCGTCGCCCGCCTCGGGGACCGGGATCTCGGCGATGCCCCAGTTGAGCCCCTTCTTGGCGTTCAGGGTCTCGACCTGCCACGGACCGTTGATCATCATGGCCGCGTTGCCCGCCATGAACTGGTCGTTCACGTCGGCCTGGGTCCAGTTGACCGTGGACTTGGAGAGCGAGCCGTCCTTCAGGAGCGCCTTCCAGTAGTCGAGGGCCTCGGCGACCTCGGGGGTGTCGAGTTTCGACTCGTCACCGCCGTTGGACCACATGAACGGCGTGAACTGGAAGACACCGTCCTCCGCGCCGCCCGCGCTGAGCGCCAGACCGTACCGCTTGCCCTGGGTCAGCTGCTTGGCGGTCGACCGCATCTCGGCCCAGGTGGTGGGCACCTCCAGGCCGGCCTTGTCGAGGGTGTCCTTGTTGTAGAACAGCGCCAGGGTGTTCACCGTGCGCGCCGCCCCGTAGTACTTCCCGTCGAACGAGCCGAAGTCGACGATTCCCTCGGGGATGTCCGTCGTGCTCAGCCCGAGGTCCTTGAGGGGAATCAGCCCGCCGGCCTCCGCGAAGGTCGGCATCTCGGACGCGTCCAGCTGGAGGACGTCCGGCAGCGACTTCGAGGACGCCATGCGCAGCGCCTTGGTCATCAGCTGCGCCGCCGGAACGCTCTGCTGTTCGATGGTGATCCCGAGCTGCTTGCTGCAGCGCTCGAGGGTGTCACCGTCCCAGCGGTGGTACGACTCGTCGGTCGAGGAGTTCATGACGGTGTAGACGTCCTCGTCCCGCTGCTGGGCGCACCCCGACAGGACGGTGCCGGCGACGATCGCGGAGACGACGGTGAAGGGGACGACGATCCGCCTGGGGCGGCGGCTGCGGCGTCGGATCCGCCCGTCCGGGGAGGGTTCTGTCACGGTGGTGCCCTTGCGGTGAGAGGGTGGCCGGCCCATGGGAACGCTCCCACGGGGTGCTCGTCAAGCCCCTGCACGGATCCGGCGGGGGTCACGGCGGGGGGTGGTGCGGGTGTCCGGCGGCGGGCCGCCGGACACCCGGGGGTGTCAGCGGACGTTGAGGAGGTGTTCCATGGCGAGCTGGTCGAGGGCTTCGAAGGCCATGGAGCGTTCCGCCGCGGCGGTGG
>NZ_JBIBZU010000035.1:0-32907 GCF_043088245.1 Streptomyces sp. NPDC014623
GCGATCTGGGACCAGATCACAGGCGCCGCCGGCCAGCCCACCACAGCTTGAGCCTAGGCTGACGCCTGGGCCAGCCACACCCTGACACCCCGTCAGACACCCACGTCCCCAACAACGTGACAGCGCCGGGAAGGGACCTTTCCCGTCACGTCGAGGAGCGCCTCTGCCTGCGCGCGGACCCTGACCCCGCCCACTGGGCCGGCGTGTCCGAGAAGGCGTTGCGCGCCGAGCTGGAGGACCTCGAGCTGCTCCCGGCGTGCAGGAGACCACTGACTGGTGCTGGCGCAGCGGACTGGTACCGGTCGCCTCCTCCCTCGGCTGGGCGCCGATAGCGGCCCACCTGGCCGAACGGTTCGGCTTCCACTCGTACGCGGGCCGGCCCCTGGAGACACGCGCCGGCCGTTCACCGGCCGCGCCGGCACTCCGGCGAAGGACCTGGACCAACGGGTTTTCGCGGCCCGGCGCGCCGACGAACTCGGCCTCCCCCTCACTGCCTGCGCCGCCGTCGTTGCGTGTCCGGACGACGGCCCGCTCCTCGACGCGGTGGGCGTCGGCATCGCCTTCAACGCCCCCGACGACGTCCGCGCCCTGGCGAGCACGGCGGTGGAGGGCGACGACCTCCGCACGGTCATCCCCGCGCTGGAGGGACTGACCGCCCGAGCGCAATGACTGGCGCCCGCCCGTCACCACCCGACGCTGTCTCCACCGAAGGGGCGACACGTCACGGTGCGTGGTCTGTCCGCCCGGCTGTATAGGGTGTCTGTCGTGCCCGGTGAAACTGACCTGCGACGACTCCTGACCGACATGCGGCCCGAACTGAATCCGGGACGCTACGTGTTCACCACTGTGGCCGGCGGAATCCCGCCCGGGGTCACCCCGGCCGTCACGGTGACCGAACCGGAGGGTCTCACCCTGGTGCTGCGGCAGGAGGACGCCGAGGCGGCAGGGCTCCGGTACGACTACGTGGCCGGGTGGCTGGTCCTGCGGGTGCACTCCGCCTTGGACGCGGTCGGCCTGACGGCCGCCGTCGCCCGGGAACTCGCCGGGGCCGGGATGAGCTGCAACGTGGTGGCCGGATTCCACCACGACCACCTCTTCGTGCCGTACGAGGCGACGGACCGTGCCCTGGAGCTGCTCGAAGGACTCTCCCGGAGAAGTGCGGTCGGCGTCGCGTAGTAGCCTCGGTGATCCATCCGGGAAGGGCCTTCGAGATGCTCAGGACGAGGAGACCCGGCCCTCCCGGGCGCTCCGGTCCCGTGCGTCCCCCTTCCCGTCGTAGGGAGAGGACTGACACCATGACAGCAAGCGTGCGCACCTCGGAGACCATCGAGGTGGTGGGAGCACGGACCAACAACCTCCGCGACGTCGCCGTGAGCATCCCCAAGGGGCGGGTGGTGGCCTTCACCGGCGTCAGCGGCAGCGGCAAGACCTCCTTAGCGATCGACACCCTGCACAACGAGGCCCAACTCCGGTACCTGGAGGGGCTCTCGCCGTTCGTCCGGCAGTACATCACCCAGCGCAACCGCCCCAAGGTGGACCGGGTCCTCGGCCTGGGCGCCACCCTCGCCGTCGACCAGCGCCGGCTCAACCGCAATCCGCGCTCCACCGTCGCCACCATCACCGGCATCGACGGCCACCTCGGACTGCTCTACTCCCGGCTCCCCGCCATCGGCCCGGACGCGCTCCCCGGTGACGGCCGCCTCAGCTCCGCCCACTTCGACCGGCACACCCCGGAGGGAAGCTGCTCCGCCTGCCACGGCGTCGGCGGACTCTGGCAGGCGCAGGAGGAGCTCATCATCACGCGGCCGGAGTTGCCCCTCTTCGAGGGAGCCTCCCCCTGGTACGCGAAGTGGCGCTCCGGCGAACACGCCTTCATCCCCGCACTGGCCGAGAAGCGCGGCGTGGACCTCGGCCTGCCCTGGCAGTCGCTGCCCGAGCGGTTCCGCCACGAGGTGCTGTACGGCACGGGTGACGAGAAGATCGAAGCCACCGTCGACATGCCGAACAAGAACGAGACGTCCTCCTGGACGTATACCTCCAGCGAGCCGCTGCGCGGAGCGCTCGCCGAGGTGGAGCGGGTCTTCGCGAACGCGGCGACACCCACCGCGAAGGAGCGGTACCTGCCGTACATGCGCAAGATGCCCTGCACCACCTGCAGAGGCAGCGGCTACGACGAGATCGCCCGGTCGGTACGGCTCGGCGGGCTCGCCTACCCCGAACTCCTCGAGGCCGACGTCCGCGAGGTACGCGCCTGGGGCGACCGGGTCACCTCCGGCCTCGACATCGCACAGCGCACGGTCGGCGAACCCCTCCTGCAGGATCTCGCCCGCAGACTCCGGGTGCTGGACCGTCTCGGCCTCGCCCACCTCCAGCTGTCCCGCAGCGCGGCCACCCTGTCCGGCGGCGAACTCCAGCGCACCCGGCTCGCCGCCCAGCTCAGCACCGAACTCAGCGACATCATCTTCGTGCTCGACGAACCGGGCACCGGCCTCCACCCCGCCGACAAGGCCCATCTGCTGGACATAGCACTGGAGCTGCGCGCCGCCGGGAACACCGTGCTGCTGGTCGAGCACGACCCGGAACTCATCGCCCGCGCCGACTGGGTGATCGACATGGGACCGGGCGCCGGACGCCTGGGCGGCGAGGTGCTCGTCTCCGGCACCCCCGCCGACGTCGCCGGGCATCCCCACTCGCTCACCGGCCACTATCTCGCCGGGAGGGGACCGCGGCTGCGCCGCACCCCCCGCCCGGTCGGGGAGGGCACCCGCTGGGTGGAACTGCACGGGCTGTCCGCGCACAACGTGACAGCGGACCTGGTCCGCTTCCCCGTGGGCCGGCTGACCTGCCTGACCGGAGTCAGCGGCAGCGGCAAGAGCAGCCTCCTCGGCGCCCTCGGCGCCGGCACCGAGGCGGCTCTCGCCGGAACGGCGGGCGACACCGTCCGCCGGGTCACCGGTGCCGGCACCTTCGGCTGGGTCGCCGTCGTCGACCAGGAGCCGATCGGCCGCACCCCCCGCTCCAACCCGGCCACCTACAGCAAGGCCTTCGATGTCGTCCGCAAGTTGTTCGCAGAGACCGACGAGGCACGCAAGCGCGGCATCAAGGCCTCCTGGTTCTCCTTCAACGCGGCCAACGGCGGCCGCTGCGAGGTCTGCACCGGGTACGGCCGCAAGCTGGTCGACATGCACTTCCTGCCGGACGTGTGGGTGGTCTGCGACGCCTGCGAGGGACGCCGCTACACACCGGAGGCCCTGGAGATCACCTACCAGGGACTGACCATCGACGGGGTGCTGGAGCTGACCGTCGCCGAGGCCGTCGAACGCCTCACCGAGAACCGGCAGTTGGCGGAGACGCTGAAGGCCATGGACCGGGTCGGCCTCGGCTACCTCCAACTCGGCCAGAACGCCACCGAACTCTCCGGCGGCGAGGCGCAGCGCCTCAAGCTCTCCTCGGCGATCCAGCGCGGCTCCGCGGGCCGCAAGGCCGGACTGGTCGTGCTCGACGAGCCCGTCTCGGGTCTGCACCCCTCCGACATCCAGCGCATGGTGGACGCCTTCGACCTGCTCCTGGACTCGGGCAACACGGTGGTCGTCGCCGAGCACGACATCCCCGTCGCGGCCTCCGCGGACTGGGTGATCGACCTGGGCCCGGGCGCCGGACCGGACGGCGGCGCGGTCGTGGCGGCCGGCACCCCCGACCAGGTCGCCGAGGCCCGCACCCCGACCGCGGGCTACTTCCGCCGGTACATGGCGGGCCTGCCGCTGCTGGACGGGCACGGCGACCACTGAGCCGCCGGCGACGCCCCGCGCCCGGCCGTGGCGCACACGGTCAGGCGCGGGGCGACGCCAGTTCCACGACGGTGATCTCCGGGTCGGCGTCCAGGCGGACCGGCGGCCCCCAGAAGCCGGTGCCCCGGCTCACGTACAGCACGGTGTCCCCGTACCGGCTCAGCCCGGCGACGTCCGGCTCGACCAGGGACGCGAGACGGGTGAAGGGCCACAGCTGGCCGCCGTGGGTGTGGCCCGACAGCTGGAGGTCCACCCCGTACCGGGCGGCCTGCGTGACCTGCGCGGGCTGGTGGGCGAGGAGAACGACGGCCCGGTCCCGGTCCCGTCCGCCGAGCGCGGCCTCGTAGTCGGGGCCGGCACCGTGGTCGGCGCCGCTCGCGTCCTCGACCCCGGCCAGGTCGAAGCCCGGCAGGGCGACCCGCTCGTTGCGCAAGGGACGCAGCCCGAGCCCCCTCACGAAGCGGACCCACTGCTCGGCGCCCGAGTAGAACTCGTGGTTCCCGGTCACGTAGTACGCGCCGTGCGGCGCCCGCAGATCCTTGAGCGGTTCGGCGGCCCGCCCCTGGACCGCCACGTCGGCGTCCTCCACCAGGTCCCCCACGAGGGCCACCAGGTCCGGCTCGGTGCCGTTCAGGAGGTCCACCAGCTGCCGGGTGCGGGACCGCCCCACCAGCACGTTCAGATGGATGTCGCTGATCAGCGCGATCCGGAAGCCGTGGGCCTGCGGGTCCAGCCGGGCGAGGGGCACGACGAGGTGCCTGACGCGGGGCGGCCCCAGCGCGGTGTACGCGCCGTACCCCACGGCGGCGCCGGCGGCGGTCCCGGCGGCGACGGCGACGACGCGGCTCACGAACAGCCGCCGGGAGGCCAGGAGCCCGTCGGCCGAGGCGGGCACCGGGACGTCCGGACCGGGCGCGGAGCCCGCACCGTGCGACCGCCCCCGTCCGTCCTCGGGCGCCGTGTCACCGGCGAGGCGCCGGCGCCGGACCCGCATCAGCACGGGCCGGACCGCCTCACCCGCCAGCAGCGCAAGCGTCAGGTAGAGAAGCCCCGCCATCCAGGTGAAGCCGGGCCAGCCCACCGTGGTGGCCAGCGGCGGGGGCAGCGCGCGCTCCCCGGGCGGTGCGGCCACCAGCAGCAGCCCCAGCAGCACGATCAGGACCGTACCGGCCCGGCGCCACCACGAACCGGGGGACGTGGTGGCGCGGACCGTCCGCCACCACACGTAGAAGTGGGCACCGGAGAGGACCGGCAGCACGAGCGCGACGAACAACGCGGAGGACACCGGAACCCCGGATCAGCCGGCGACCGTGCGCGGCTCACCGCACCAGCGGCGCAGCGCCCTCGTCAGCCCCCGGCCGGGCTCGACGCCCGCCCAGGCCACGTACCCGTCCGGCCGGATCAGCACATGCGCGGGCCACCCTGTGCCGAGGGGCTCGGCGAGCACACCCCCACGCAGCCGTTCCTCCCAGCCCGCGGCGGCGGGCGGACAGCCGCCCGTGCCGGTCAGCACGAAATGGCCGCTCCGGAACAACTCGTACAGCCGCTCCGGGCCGCCGGGGGCCGCCACGAGGGGCCGGTCCGGCACCCGCCGGCCCGTCCACCGGTCACGCTTGTCCGCCGGGTAGCGCAGGGTCAGGCCCGATAGGTGCAGCACGTTCAGCCGGTGCACCGGCCTGATCCGCATCGACCACATCGCCGCCTTCCGCAGCACCCGCGCGGGAAGACTGTCGGAGGTCTCGAAGCGGAAGGACAGGTCGGTCTTGCGCAGCGTCTCCGCCGCGATCGGGTACCGCTCCGCCTCGTAACTGTCGAGCAGCCCTCGCGGCGCCCACCCGTCGAGCACCGCCCGCAGCTTCCAGCCCAGGTTGAACGCGTCCTGGATACCGGTCTGGAGCCCCTGCCCGCCGGACGGGATGTGCGTGTGCGCGGCGTCCCCCGCGAGCAGCACCCGGCCGACGCGGTAGGTCTTCGCGTGCCGCTGCGAGCTGCGGAACCGGGACAGCCACAGCGGGCTGTGCATGCCGATGTCCGCGCCCAGGATGGCGGCGCAGCTCTCGCTCAGGTCCTCCAGGGTGAGCGGCTCGTCGGCGGGGACGGTGAACTTCTCCCGGTCCAGCACGATGACCCGGTACGTGCCGTCGCGGAACGGGAACAGGGCCGCCATGCCGCGCCGGGTGATCCGCGCGTACTCGGCCGGCCCCGGCGGACTGCTCAGCCGGGCGTCGGCCATCATCAGCGACTGATCATAGTTCCAGCCGTCGAACTCCACGCCGAGGGCGTCACGGACGGTGGAGTTCACCCCGTCACAGCCGACGACGTACCGGGCCCGGACGGTGGTCGGACCCTCCGGACCGGTCAGCTCGACGTCGACCCCGTCGTCGTCCTGCGACAACCTGGTCATCTCGGTCCCGAAGAGCAGCACCGCGCCCGCCTTCTCCGCGGCGGCCTGCAACGCGTCCTCGGTCCGCGCCTGCGGGATGGACAGGCTGAACGGGAACGGCGTGTCGAGCAGCCCGTAGTCCAGGTAACCGTCCTCGTTGCCGAGCGGCGGATGCGGGCACCCCCGCCCCCAGGCCAGCACGTCTCCCACCCGGCCGCGCATGTCGAGGAGTTCCAGGGTGCGTGGCTCGACCGTGCAGGCGCGGGACAGCCGGCTGCGCCCGGTGCGCTTGTCGACCACCTGGCAGGAGACGCCGAAGCCGGCCAGTTCCGCCGCGAGCGCGAGCCCGGCGGGTCCGGCGCCGACGATGAGCACCTGGGGGGACGGCGGCATCTTCTGACTCCTTCGCAGGCGGCTGGACCCGCCGCACGGGCAGTGCGCGGGGGCGGAACGACGGCAGGCGGAGGCCTTGCCCCGGACCACGGGGCGGCCGCTTCCCGCCGGGATTCCGGCCAGTTAACGGGCGGGTGCGAAGCGGGCGCAACCACGCTGAGAACGAGGTAAGAGACGCCGGAGAGCGAGGGCCGGCGGATGAGACCGGATCGAGCACCGGATTGAGAACGGCGCGTCCTAGCGTGGCGACCGATCACGTGGTGTGCACGAAGTCCAGCCCCGCAGGGAGGAGTTCCGCCATGACCGCGCATCCGCCGGAACCGAGCCGTACACCGGCCGCCCCGGCCGCCGCACCCCCACCGGCCGCCCTGTCCCTCGCGGAACCTTCCGCCGTACCCGGGCGTGAGGACCTGGAGTCCCTCCTGACCATCCGCCACTTCGAGAACCTGCTGCTGCGGATGTTCGCCGAGGGCAGGCTCAACGGCACCACGCACACCTGTCTCGGCCAGGAGTACGTGCCGGTCTCCCTGGCCCCGCTGCTCGCCGGCGACCACGTGCTCAGCAACCACCGGGGCCACGGCCACTACCTCGCCCTGTTCCGGGATCCCGCCGGACTGCTCGCGGAGATCATGGGCCGCGCCGGCGCGGTGTGTTCGGGCGTCGGCGGCAGCCAGCACATCCGCCGCGACGGCTACCTCTCCACCGGGGTGCAGGGTCAGAGCCTGCCGCTCGCCGTCGGCATCGGACTACGCTGCAAGCGCACGGGAGACGGCCGGATCGCCGCCGCGTTCGTCGGCGACGGCACCTGGGGCGAGGGAGCGGTCTACGAAGCGCTCAACATGGCCGCGCTGTGGCAGGTACCGGTCCTCGTGGTCGTCGAACACAACGGGATCGCCCAGTCCACCCCGACGCACGCCCAGATGGCCGGTTCGATCGCCGGCCGGGCCGCCGCCTTCGGCATCGACTTCGTGGAGATCACCGGCCATCACATCCCCGGCATCCGGGAGCGGCTCACCCCCGTGGTGCGCCGGGTCCGCGAGGAACACCGCCCGGTGGTCGTGCAGTTCACCACCCACCGGCTGGGCCCCCACAGCAAGGGCGACGACACCCGCGACCCGGCCGAGGTGGAGCGGCTCCGGGCCGGCGACTGGCACCGGGAGCTGACCGGCCGGCTGGGCGCGCCGTTCCGGGAACTCGACGCGCGTATCCGCGCCGAACTGGAAGAAGTGGCCCGCGAGGTGGAGGCACGGCCGCCCGCCACCTGGACGGGGTCCGGTCCCGCGGACCCGAGGACGGAGGACCGATGGCCGAACTGACCGAGCCCACCGACCTGAGCGGACTGACCGCCCTCGTCGCCGAGGTGCTCCAGATACCCGCCGCCGAGGTGACGGAGGAGACCGGGACCGCCACCACGGCGGCCTGGACGAGCCTGCGACACGTCCAGATCGTCTCCCGCGTCGAACACGCCTACGGCATCCGGCTCACCGCCCGCGAGGTGCGCCGCTGCCGGAGCGTCGGCGCCCTGCGCGCGGCGCTCACCGCGAAGCGGGGGACGCCGTGACCCGTCCCGCGCCCCGTGTGGTGGAGGCGCTCAACGCGGCCCTGCACCGCCTGTTCGAGGAACGAACCTCACTGCATCTGCTCGGCGAGGACGTACGCGACCCGTACGGCGGCGCCTTCAAGGTGACCCGCGGCCTGTCGGCCCGCCACCCGGACCGGGTGCTCTCCACCCCGATCAGCGAGGCGGGCATCACCGGCGTGGCGGGCGGTCTGGCGCTCGCGGGCGACCAGGCGATCGTGGAGATGATGTTCGGCGACTTCGCCGCGCTCGCCTTCGACCAGATACTCAACCTGATCTCCAAGTCGGTGACCATGTACGGCGACCGGGTGCCGATGCCGGTCGTGGTGCGCTGCCCCGTCGGCGGCAACCGTGGCTACGGCCCCACCCACAGCCAGAGCCTCCAGAAGCACTTCCTCGGCGTGCCCAACCTGGCGCTGTACGAGACGAGTCCCTTCCACGACCCGTACGAGCAGCTCGCCGAGGGCCTCGACCGGGGGCCCGCGATGCTCTTCGAGGACAAGGTCCTCTACACCCGGCGGATGTTCCGCGACGGGGTGGTGGACGAGCACCACCGGTACGCGCTGCGCGGCGGGCCCACCGGCTGGGCGCACATCTCCTCCATGGACGGCACCGCCGCCGACGTGGCGCTGATCTGTCCCGGCGGCACCGCGCACCGGGCCCTCGACGCCGCACGGCTGCTGCGCGCCCGGGGGATCGCCGCGCACGTCCTGGTCCCGGCCCGGCTCTACCCGCCCGACCTGGAGCCGGTGCTGCCGCTGCTGGCGGACGCCCGCCTGGTCGCCGTGGCGGAGGAGAGCACCGCGGGCGGTACCTGGGGCGCCGAGATCGCCGCCCGGGTGCACGCGAGGATCTGGGCGCAACTGCGCGCGCCCGTACTGCTGTTGAACTCGGCCGACTCCGTGGTGCCGACCGCGCCGCACCTGGAGGCGCGGGTGCTGCTCGGCGCGGAACGGATCGCCGAGGAGATCGAGGCCGGAGCGGCCCGGTCCCTGCCGCCCCGCGCGCCGGCCACCCCGCCGCCTGCCACCCCGCTCGCGGTCACCGGGCCGGAGACCCCAAGGCCGGAGACCACCGCGCCGGAGACCCCTGGAGCGGGGGCCGGTGAACCGGAATCCGCCGCCGCGGACAGCGCCGAGCCGGTGGCCGGGGTGCCGGTCGCCGTGCCCAAACTCAACAACAACGACACCGCCTACCTGGTCGTCCGGTGGTTCGCCGACGACGGCGCGTACCTCGACGAGGGGGACCCGCTGGTCGAGCTGGAGACCTCCAAGGCGGTTGAGGAGATCGCCGCACCGGCCGCCGGGCATCTGCGGGTGCGCGCCGCGGAAGGCAGTGAGGTCGGCGTCGGGGAACTCCTCGCCGAACTCCTCGCCGCGCCGCCCGCCGCCCCCGGACCCGAGGCCCGGTCCGCGGCCCCTTCCGAGCCCCTTCCCAAGTCGCTTCCCGAGCCCGCTCGCGCCCAGGAGCCCGGCCCCGCCGCCGCCCGCACCCATGTGCTCGACCGGGCGCAGCAGGGCACCGCCGCGGTGGTCACCCGCGCCCACCGGGAGGTGCCCGTCGCCTTCGCCGCGGTCGAGGTCACCGTGGACGCGGTACTGGCCAGACTGTGCACCCTGTCGGACGAGACCGGCGCCGAGGTGGGACTGCCGGAGGCGGTGGTCAAGGCCGTGGCCGCCGCGCACCCCGCCTTCCCGCACCTGTTCGGCACCCTGGTGGACGAACGGACCGTGCGGCTCGCCGACACCGTGGACATCGGCGTCACCGTGGACGCCGGGAACGGCCTCTACATCCCCGTGCTGCGGGACTGTGCCGGCCGTTCCCTCGCCGACCTCTCCGACGACCTCATGGACTTCCGGCTGAAGGCGTTCCGCGCCGAGTTCACCGCGGGTGAGCTGTCCGGCGGCTGCCTGAGCGTGTCGCTGAACACGGAACCCGGTGTGCTGTTCGTCCAGCCGATCGTCATGGCGCCGCAGCTCTGCATGGTCTCGGTGGGCGGCCCGCTCACCCGGCTCGTCCTCGAGGACGGGGTGCCCGCCTCCACCACCGTGGTGACCCTCGGACTCGCCTACGACCACCGGGTGGTCAACGGCCGGGACGCGGTCGCCTTCCTGCGCGCCGTCGCGGACGCCCTCCACGACGCGGAGAAGCTCGTCGAACTCGTCGACGGGCAGTGAGGAGTTCTTGTGGCGTACGGGTTGACCGCCTTCGGCACGGCGCTCGGCGAGGAGACCGCCGTCAAGGACGTGGTGGCCGAATACACCGAGGACGTCGAGCGCGTCCTCGGATACGGGTACGACTTCATCCACCGGGCCGCGCCCGCCACCAGCGTCACCGATCTCGCCGTCGAGGCCGGGCGGCGGGCGCTGACGGGGGTGAACCCGCGCGAGGTGGACCTGCTCGTCCTCGCCCTGACCGACCTCGCCGACCATCTCTACTGGGACGCGGCGGCCCGGGTCCAGTGGGAACTCGGCCTGAGCCGGGCCGAGGCGGTCCTCGTCGACCAGGGCTGCGCGGGCGGGGTCACCGCTCTCGACACGCTCGCGGGACGCTTCGCCACCCACCCCGGCTACGGCACGGCGCTGGTCGTCGGCGCCAACCGCACCGTCGAGGCGTACTGGAACCGGCTGGACACCCACTCGCTGCTGTTCTCCGACGGGGCCGCCGCCGCCCTCGCCGTACGCGACGCGCCCACCCTGCGCTGGCGGGCCTCGTACGCGGAGACCGACGGCCGGTACGCCGACTTCTTCCGCATGGACGTCGGCGGCGCCAGACAGCCCTTCGCGCCCGGCGCCGGGACACCCTCCGTACGGGACTCCTGGGACGTGGTGGAGTACTTCGAGCACGACGCCGGGCGGCTGGCCGCGTACGCCGAGGAGATCGACGACCGCACCGCGCGCGCCGTGCACCGGGCCTGCCGTCAGGCCGGGTGCGCCGAGGAGGACCTGGCCTGGCTCCTGCTGCTCAACGACAACGCCCGGGTCCTGGCGGCGCAGGCGGAGCTGATCGGGGTGCCGCTGGAGCGCACCAACACCGAACTGGCTCGCCGGCACGGGCACTTCGGCGCCGCCGACCACCTGTTCTCCCTCGCCCGGACGTATGAGGCCGGGGAGCTGTCGCCCGGCGACCTCGTGGCCCTCGCGACCAACGGCCGCGGCATGCACTGGGCGTGCGCGGTCCTCCAGTGCTGACCACCCGGCCAGGTCCTGCCCGGGGAGCATCCTCCCGCCACCGAACAGATCGGAGTGACACGCTATGAGCCGTCAACCCGCCCGGCGCGCCTGGACGGCCGCCGCGCTGGTCTGCGCCTGCCTCGGGCTGGTGTCCTGCGGGGCCGAACCCGACTCGGCCGTGCGGGCCTCCGCCGCGGACGACACCCCGGCCTGCAAGGTGCTGCGTCCGCTGACCGTCGAGTTCGGCCTCGGGGAGCCCTCGGTGAGCGAGATGTCCGGGGAGGGCTGTACCGCACACAGCCACGACTTCGGCACCCTCACCGTGCTGCTGCGGGACCGGCCGCTGGAGGACACGGCCACCGGGCAGGGCAAACGGAGCACGATGCGCTTCGGCGACCACGACGCCGTCATGCTGATGGGTTCGCTGGACGGCGTGTGCAAGATCTTCCTGGACGCGGGGGAGCGGAACACCGTGGAACTGCGGCTCGGCCGGACCACGGCGATGACCCCGCAGGTGTGCACCTCACTGAAGAAGGCGACGGCGAAGGTGGCCGAGGGGCTCGCCCCGCAGCCGTCGGCCACCGCGTCCGGCTGACCCGACCGAAGGGGACCGGGGGTGGCGCCGAACGCGCCACCCCCGGTCGTATGTTCCGCACGACCTGGGTCGCACGACGTCACGCACCGCCTCACTCCAGCGTCCGGGTGGTGGCGGCCAGGGACGCCTCTCCGAGTGAGGCGACCCCGAGCGCGGGCGGCCGGGTGCCGTCCGGTGCGCCGGCCGCCGGCCCGGGGAGGCCTTGCGTACGGTCGACGACCCGGACCGTCGCAGGCCCCGCACCCAGCTCCAGCTCCAGTTCCGCGCCCCGCGCCGGCACATGACGGATCCACAGTTCCCAGGGGGCGTCACCGGCCGGGTCGTCGGCGTGCCGCCCGGGCACCCCGGACAGGGACCAGCCGCGGACGGCGGTCCCGCTGACGAGGACCACCAGCTGGTCCGCGCCCCGCCTGGACGCCGCCGTCACCCGGACCCGGCGTCCGCCGTCCGCCGTCCACGCGACCACCTGCGTGGTGACCCGGGGGCCGGGCAGCGGGAACGCCTCGGCCGGGCCCCGCCGGACCGGCACCCGCCAGCCCGGCCAGAGATCCTCCACCGAGCCCGGCTCGGCGTCGGCGGGCAGGAAGTCGTCGCTCCATTCGTCCGCCGGGACCCCGCTGATCCAGTGGCCCGCGCGCCGGTCCGCATCCCACAGGTACAGAAGGTCGGCCCGTACCGGGTTCTCCGGTTCCCGGGGCAGCAGCGCGGCGCCCGCCAGCATCGCCGTCGCGACCACGGCGGCGGTCACCGGCAGCAGCCGGGGCAGGACCGGCAGCACCCCCGGCAGCAGCGCCGTGAGCAGCGCCGCCACGGCCACCGGCGCGGCCACCAGCCCCAGGCCCAGGGCGTTCGTGAGCAGCGGCACCAGCGCGAACACCAGCAGGGCGGCCGGTACCGTGCCCAGGGCGGCGGCCAGCACCCGGCCCCCTGCCGTGTCCCCGGCCCGCGAGGTGAGCACGGCGGCGGCACAGAGCAGTCCCAGTGTCGGCCAGACGAACACGTGGCTCCCGCCGGGCAGCAGCACCGCCGACACGACGGACAGGACGATCCACAGCAGCACGGCCCCTGCCACCTGTGCCCGGGCGCCGGCCCACCGCCTGGCGACCAGCGCGAGCGCGCAGCCGACGGCCAGGGCGAGCGACAGGAACCCGACGAGGGCCGGGACCTGGCCGTCGATGTCGTAGTAGTGGGCGAACTCCGGGTGTCCCGACGCGACCAAAGGCGCCAGGCCGAACGCGGCCCCGGCGGCGAGCAGCAGCTGCCCGAGGGCGACGGCGAACCCCCGCAGGACGGCACCCACGGTGAGCGTGCCACGCGCCCGGAGCCGCAGCAGCAGCGCCAGGCCGAGCCCGGCCGTCACCAGCGCGGTGGGCAGCGCCGCGCCCAGCGGGTAGGAGACGAACCATCCGCCCGCCCGGAAGTACGCGGAGTCCCCGGCCGGGGTGTGCGTCAGGTCGGCCGAGGCGAGTGCGCGGGCCAGGCCGAGGGCCTGCTCTCCTTGGTGCTGGACGGTGGCCGGGTCCACCCGCTCCGGGGTGTCACCGGTGCCGTGGTAGTGGGTGTAGCCGTCGAGATAGGCCAGGTTCAGGCCCTGGTGCCCGGCCTCCTGGAACACGGTGAAGTCGGTGAGGTTGGGCATGTAGCGGTACGCGGCGTCCAGCAGCGAGTCGGCCCGTGCGTCCGGCGCCGACTCGGTCAAGGTGCGCACCAGCCAGTCGGCGTCCGGTCCCGTCTCGAACATCAGGCTCGGACCTCTGCTGCCTCTGGCCTCGAAGTTCAGGATCACCGTGTCCGGCGGCAGCGTACCCGGTCCGGCCACCAGGGCCTGCGCGCCGAGCAGTCCGCTCTCCTCGGCGTCGGTGAACACGAAGAGGACGTCGTTGCGCGGGGGCGGCCCCTCCCGCAGCGCACGGGCCGTCTCCAGCAGCACCGACACCGGGACCCCGGCGTCGTTGGCGCCGGGCCCCGCCTCGGTGGAGTCGTAGTGGGTGACCAGTGCGACCGGCCGGGTGCTCGCGGTGCCGGGGAGGCGGGCGACAACGTTGTGCAGCCGCAGGTCGGCGTAGCGGGAGTCGGCGCCGACGGGGGAGAGGTCCGGACGGTGGGATGCCGCCGCCCCGGTGTGCACCCGGGTGTCGAGGCCCAGCGCGGTGAGGGTGCGGACGATGTGGTCCCGGGCCCGGGTGTGTGCGGCGGAGCCGCTGGGCCGGGGGGCGGTGGCGATCTCCCGTACGTGTGCGGCGGCGCGGGCCGCCGAGAAGGCGCCGGCCGGCGCGTCCGTCCCTCGCGCGGCGGGCATCCTGCTGTTCCAGGCGACCAGGGAGACACAGAGCGCGGCGAACACGGCGACGGCCGTCGGGAACACCCAGCGCCCTCCGGTGGTGCGCCGCGTCCCTTCCGTACCGGTCCGGCCGGCGCCGGGGTGCCCGGGGCTGTCGTGGGGTCCCTCACCGGGGCGGGGATCGCTCAGGCGGGCCGGCGCGGACGCGTTCCGGTCCTCGGGGCGGGAGCCGCCCGCCTCCCCGTCATACCGTCTGAGTGCCATAGACCGTGCACTCCTTGTCCGGCCGTAACAATGCGCCGGACATCCCGGCCGCACCCTCCCGCCCGGACGGGGCGAGGGCGATGCGGTCCACCACGTCCTGTCCGGCCAGGGCGCCGAACTCCGTCGCGGCGCGCTGCCGGGCGTGGTCGCGCACCAGCGGGTTGAACGAGTAGAGGGGGCCGTCCGGCGCCCGGTCCTGGGTGACCGTCAGTAGGTGAGCGTTGATCAGGGTGTCCAGCAGCCGCTGGGTGTCCTCGCCGGGGCGGTCGGACACGGCGAAGGCCATCCACTCGGGCACGGAGTCCACGTCGCACATGCTGAGCCGGAGCCACAACCGGTAGGCGAGCGGCGACAGCTGCTCCACGGTCGAGTCGAGCCGCGCCCCCATGTCCAGGGAACCGATGGACAGTTCGGCGATCCGGTCCTGCCATGTCGCCAGCCGGTCGGTGAAGCCGCGCAGGGTGCAGTGGGGGCGGGCTCGCAGCCGTGCCCCGGCGGCCCGGATGGCGAGCGGCAGGTGGCCGCAGAGCTCGACGATCCGCCGGGCGCTGTCGACCTCGGCGAAGACCCGCTCTACGCCCGCCAGGGAGGCGAGCAGGTCCAGTGCCTCGTCGGTGGGCAGCCCGTCGACGCGGTACTCGGTCAGGCCGGGGATCTTCAGCAGACTGGCCCGGCCGGTGCACAGGACCGCGCTCTCGCCGCTGGGCAGCAGGGCCTCGTAACGGGTGGACTCCGCCACGTCGTCCAGGACGATCAGCAGGCGCTTGCTGGCGGTGATGCTGCGGAACAGCGTGGCCCGGGCGGCGAGACCGGCGGGAATGCGCTGCTCCGGCACCCCGAACGCGTCGAGGAAACCGTTCAGCACCTCCTGCGGGTGCACGGGGTCGGTGTGCCCGCGCAGGTCGGCGTAGAGCTGGCCGTCGGGGAAGTGCTGCTGGAGGGCGAGACCCGCGTGGATCGCGAGGGCGGTCTTGCCGGCGCCGCCGCATCCCGCCAGCGCCACCACGCGCGGTTCGCCGCCCGCGCGCAGGTCCGAGGTGATGCGCTGGAGCAGGTCGCGCCGGCCGGTGAAGTCCTTGATGCGGGGCGGCAGCTGAGCGGGCACCTTGGCGCCCGGCCAGGGCTGGTGCGCCACGACGGCGACCGGCGGGGCGATCGGCTCGCCGGCCAGGATCTTCTGGTGCAGTTCCTGAAGACCCGTGCTCGGCTCCAGTCCCAGGTTCTTGATCTGGGCCAGGCAGCTGTTGCGGTAGACGGCCAGGGCCTCCGCACGACGCTGGGACTGGTACAGCGCGGTCATCAACTGGGCGCACAGCCGCTCGCGCATCGGATATTCGGCGACCAGCGGTTTGAGCTCACTGATGAGTTCGGCGTGCCGGCCGAGGGTGAGCCCGATGTCGAGCCATTCCTCGAGGACGGAGAAGCGGCGTTCCTCCCAGTGCGCGGCCACCGCGTAGGTGAGCGGCCCGGAGATGTCGGCGAGCGGCTGGCCCCGGTAGAAGGCGAGCGCCCGCTGGTATTCGGCGGAAGCGGACTCCAGGTCACCGGCGGCCGTCAGCTCCCGGGCCCGGCGCACCGCCTTCTCGAACGCGTGGGCGTCGAGATCCTCCTCGTCGAGCCGGATGCGATAGCCGCCCTGTTCGGTCTCGATCAGGTCGACCGGCGCACCGGCGGCAGCGAATGCGTTCCGCAATCGCCAGACGCAGGTCTGGATCTGCTTGTCCGCCGTGGCGGGAGGAGCGGAACGCCATACGGCGTCGATGAGTGAATTGACCGGGACGACGCGGTTCGCATTGAGCAGTAACGCCGCCAGAACAGTTAACTGGCGATTGCGGCCCACCCGGATCGGTTTACCGCGAACGACTGCTTCCAATGGCCCGAGAATACGAAAGAAAACATCGCGGACATGGTCGTCTTTCCCCTCGCTCGAACCACCTGTGTCGAGAGATGAATAACCATTGGTGATCGGCAAGATCATCCTCCAGGTGTCGGAATCATCGCAGCCAACGGGGACCTTACAGAGCTCCACTTGTCATGTCTATACCCAACTTGAACGCCCATATGGGGTTACCTTGGCCGAGTCTTTCCGGTGGCGGCGCAAGAGTGCAATGTGTGCCACGGGAGAGGGAGGATGGCTTGAACGGAACGGTTTATCGGGAACGGCTATCGGCGATGCCCGTTCGGTCATCGGCCGTGCCCGTTTAGCTGGGAACCGGCAGGGTGCGCAAAGCCAGTGCGTCCACCTTTCCCCCTGGAGTTCTCGGCAGTCGCGGCACCATGACGATGCGGTGGGGGCGCATCTGCTCCGGTACCGACTCGGCGATTTTCTGCTGCAACTCCGGCACGGTCACATGCGATCCCACGACCACGAAGGCGACAAGCTGTTCGGCCGCGCCGTCCTGCCGCAGCAGCACCGCGCACTCGCTGACGGCCGGATGTCTGCGGACCGCCGCCTCGACCTCACCCAGCTCGATCCGGAAACCGCGCACCTTCACCTGGTGGTCCACCCGGCCCAGGATGCGCAGCCGCCCGTCCTGCCCCCACAGCCCGCGGTCGCCCGTTCGGTACAGCCGCCCGCCGGGCCGGTACGGATCGGGCAGGAACCGCTCGGCGGTCAGCGCCGCACGGCCCTGGTAGCCACGGGCCACCCCCGGCCCCCCGAGCCAGATCTCGCCCGGCACCCCGGGCGGGACCGGCCGCAGCCCGCCGTCGAGCACGTACGCCTGGTACCCGGGCACCGGACGCCCGATCGGGATGCCCGCGCCGGCCGCCTCCGCCGGACCGCAGCGGTGCGTGGTGGCCCACACCGCGCACTCGGTCGGCCCGTAGTCGTTGAACAGCGGCGCCTGCGGGCACAGTCGCAGATGCTCGGCGACGATCTCCGGGCCGAGCGGCTCCCCGCCCACGGCCGCCATCGACAGCCGGCCGAGCGCCTCCCGGCCCGCGACCTGGAGGACGATCCGGTAGTGCGAGGGCACGGCGTGGACGTGGGTGACGGCCGCTGACTCCAGCAGCTTCCGCAGCGCCATCGGGTCGTGCGCCTCCTGCTCGGTGGGCAGCACCACCGCGCCGCCGGAGGTCAGCGCCCAGTACATGCCGCCCGCCGCCCCGTCGAAGCACAGCGGCGGCAGCACCAGGTCCCGGCCGGGCGGCGGGCCGGCCACCGCACGGGCCGCCGTGGACACCACGATCGCCCCGTGGTGCACGCCGATGCCCTTGGGCGTCCCGGTGGACCCGGAGGTGTAGATGACGTACGCCAGGTCGTCGGGGGTGACCGGGACGCCGAGCGGGGTGCCGGGCAGCCCGGCCGCCTCGTCGCCCAGGAGTACCGGCACCGGCACCGCGTACTCAGGCTCCCGGCCGGCGAGCAGCACCAGGGCGCCCGAGTCGTCGAGGATGCGCCGGACACGCTCGGGCGGATATGTCGGCTCGACCGGCACGTAGGCGGCGCCGGCCTTCAAGACGCCCAGCATCGCCGTCACCGACCAGGCCGCGCGTTCGGTCAGCAGCGCCACGAGCCCTCCGGGGCCGACCCCGGCCGCGCGGAGCAGGCGGGCCACCCGGTTGGCCTCCTCGTCCAGCCGTCGGTAGGTCAGCTCGGTCTCCCCGCACAGCACGGCCGGCGCGTCCGGCGTCCGCACGGCGTGCTCCTCGACCAGCGTGTGCAGACAGACGGCTGGAACCGCACCCTCGGCACCGCGCGACCACTCCGCGAGCGCGGCCCGCTCCGCCGCCCCGGCACCGACGATCCCGTGCACCGGCCGGTCGTCGAGCAGCTCGTCCAGGACGGCGAGCAGCCGCGCGGCGAACGTGACGACGGCGCCCTCCTCGTACAGACCGGTGTCGTGGTCGATCCGCACCTGGTCGTCCTCCAGGGCGACCAGCAGCCCGTGGTGGGCCACCGAGTCCGGCGGCCGGACCGCCGACGCGGTGCACGCGCCGACCCGTTCCGGCTCCGTCACCCCGCACGGGGCCACCGCGAGCGCCGCGTGGAACCCCGGGTGGACCGGGACACCCGAGGCGAGCGCGTGCCCGCCCTCGCGGAGCGCGACCGTCCCGGACACGCTCTCGGCCACCCGCGGGGTGACCGCCACCGGCGCGTCGGACGCGACGACGATCCCCGTACCGGGCGAGCCGCCGCAGCGCACCCGCAGCACCGTCAGGGCCACGGGCAGCGACGCCTCGACGGGCACCCCGGCGGAGCGCAGCCGCGCGGCGGCCCGCCCGGCCGGGACCCGTACCGTCCGCGCGTACCCGGAGGCCCGGTCACCGCCGTCCGGCAGCCCCGACGGTCCCCGCTCGGCGGCGCCGGCCTGCCCGTCCTCCGGCCCGACGGCGCTCAGGGAGAGGTCTTCGGACCCCGCGCCGACCGCCGCCGGGAACGGGGTGTCGTCCGTCAGCAGCCACCGCATCACCGCCGCCGGGGGCAGCGCGTCCTCGGTGACCACCACCAGCAGGGACCGCCCCGCGTCGAGCCGGGCCAGCAGCACACGGGCCGGGCCCGGTTCCGCCTCCGCGGCGGCCGTCTCCTCACGGATCAGCTCGCCCCACTCCGCACGGTCCGTCCCGACGCTCCCCGGGCCCAGCACCGTGAGCGGAACGTCCAGTCCTCCGCCCGCGATCCGCATCCGTGGCGTCCCCGGATCGAGCGGCCCTTCGACCACCCAGCAGCCGGCGGTGAGCCCGGCGCGGCCGCCCACGGGCACCTCGGCGGGTCCGGCCGCCCCGGCCGGAGGACCATCCACCGGACCGGTCACCAGGACTGGCGTGCGCACGGACCGGGACACGGGCGACGGGGGCATGTTCGTTCCCTTCAGGTGTGCTGTCGTGGTGAGGCGACCGGACGGGACCCGCCCGGTCGCCTCGGTGTGTTCACAAGCCGTCAGAGCAGCACGCGCTCCGCCGGCGACTTCCGGTGCGCCCGCGACTTGCGCAGGTCCCGGGTGACGACCGCCTTCTTCAGCCAGCGGTCCGTGCCGTCGAACCGGGCCTTGAACGCGGCCCTGCCGTGCACCACCCGGTAGTTGTCGATGACCAGCAGGTCACCGGGGCTCACCACCACGTCGGTCAGGTTCCGCTGCAGCTCCGCGGTGAGCGCCTCCAGCGCCGCCGCCGCCTCCGGATCACCCGGCAGCGGCGACATGAACGCCGGATCGATCCGCAGGTACGGCCGGTCCGGGTGCCCGAACAGCACCGCACACGGCTCCGGTTCGTCCTCCATGAGCTGCACCGCGTGCGGGCTGCCCCGGTCCGCGGTGAGCGCCCGGGCGTGCCGGAGGTGCTCGGTGTCCGGCCGGATCAGGAACCGGGGCTGGCTCAGCACCTCACGGTGCTCGTCGCTCAGCACCACCTCGTCGACGTCGGCCACACCCGTGGGCACCGCGTCATGGTTCCGCAGCCCCAGCAGGAGCAGATAGTCGCAGCGGTACGGGTGGAAACCGTCCTCCGTGTGCCAGGCCAGCTCCACCATTCCGTGACCGCTCTGGTCGTTCTCGTGCGACGGCACCGGCAGCACGTCGTGCACCAGCCGCCCGTTCTGGAGCGTCGACCAGCCGAAGATGTCACCGAGGTGCGCCGTCGCCAGCGTCAGGAACACCTCGTGCACCTCCGACTCCGGCTCCCGAGGCGGTTCCCGCCAGTCCAGCGGCGTCGGCCCCAGCCGGCGGTCGTCCACCGGCAGGCCGCGCACGACCAGGCAGGACGCCTCCTCGGCGGTCCGGAACCGCCGCAGCTCCCGGATCAGACGCGGCGGCATCCGATGGGCCACCAGCGACAGGTCGTCCAGCAGGGACGGGGCACTGCTCGCCCCGTGGTCCCGCAGGACCGAGCGGGTCAGTTCGTCCAGCGCGGCCGCCTCGGCCGCGTCCAGGTCCACGTATCGGATCATCGGTGATCAGCTCCCGGTCGGTCCCTGCGGGAGTAATCGCGTGCTTCCACGAGCTCTCCTTGTTCTGACGGTCTGACGGTCAGTTGCCGGATCCCTGCGGAACGACGACGTCCTCGGGCGCGGGCAGATAGCCGCCGTCGACCAGGAACTGGAAGCAGGCGTGCGCCCACTCCTCGGTCACCGGCGGGCAGCTGATGCCCGACCCCTCGAGCGCCTCGGTCAGCACCCGGCACTCGTCCTGCGGGTCGATCTGCTTCTGCAGCTCCGGGTCGAGCGCGGCGTGCCGCATCGAGGCGACCCGCAGCAGCGGGGTCATCGGGAACAGGATGTGGTCCTCGTCGACGCCCAGCGCCCGCTGCCGCGCGTCCTCCTCGTCGATGACGTTGAGGTCGTAGCCGAACGACCGCAGCCACTGGTAGCACTGCGTCATCGTGGTGGGCGCCGGGTTGGTGATGTTGAAGTTCTTCCCGAAGTTCTCCTCCCGCAGCGACGTGTGGACGATGGCCTGCGCCGTGAAGTCCACCGGCACCGCGTTGATGACATCGTTGTAGAGGGGCAGCACCCCGAGGTCGAGGAAGCCCCGCAGGTACACGTACAGGTAGTCCGTGTGGTGCGAGGCGCCCGTCTGCGTGTGGCCGGTGATCATCCACGGCCGCTGCACGGTCACCGGGATGCCCCGGTCGCGGGCCAGGTAGACGATCCGCTCGGCCAGCCACTTGCTGCGCGGGTAGCCGGTGGGGATGCGGATCGGACGGCTGTCCAGGTCCTCCTCGGTGAACGGCCGCTCCGCCCCGGTGCCCATGAACACGTCCACGCTGGAAACGAAGTGGACCGACTTGAGCGTCGTGGTCGTGGCGAGCCGCAGCACCTCCTTGGTGCCCTCGACGTTGGCCGGCCGGGCGGCCTCGTACGGGTAGGTGAAGTTGACCACCGCGCCGCTGTGGTAGATCACGTCCAGCTCGGCCGCGGCGGCGGCCCACTCCGCCTCGCCCAGGCCGAGCCGCGGCTTGGCCAGGTCACCGACCACCATCCGCATCCGGGACCGGTAGGACTCGTCCCACGCGTGGTACTTGCGGAGCGTGGCCTCCATGCGCTCCCACGCCTCCTCCTCGTCCTCCGCCCGGACCAGGCAGTGCACGAGCGCATCCGTGCGCAGGATCAGCTCCACCGCCAGGAACGCGCCCAGATATCCGGTCGCGCCCGTGACCAGGGCGTGGCGCGGCGCGAACCACTCCGAGTGCGGCAGGTCCCCGGGGGTGATCTCCTCGGGCAGCGTGATCTCCGCGTGCAGCTCCTCCAGTTGCTGCGCGTACAGCACCTCGCTGTCCACGTTGTCCCGCTGCCGCCGGTCCTCCTCGATGGCCGCGGCCACGCCGGCCACCGTGGGCACCCGGAAGATCTGCTCGACCGGCAGCGTCACGTCGTGCGTCCGGGACAGCTGCGCCGTCAGCCGCGCCACCAGCAGCGAGTTTCCGCCCAGCTCGAAGAAGTCGGCCACCGCGCTCACCTTGGAGACGCCCAGCAGCGAGCAGAACGTCTCCGCGATCTCCGCCTCCAGCTGCGTCCCCGGCTCCACGAAGTCCTCGATGCCGAGGTCCGGGGCGGGCAGCGCGGCCGTGTCGATCTTGCCGTTCGGGGTGAGCGGCATCCGCTCCAGCGTCACGAACGCGCTGGGCACCATGTAGTCCGGCACCTGCGCCAGCACATGCTTGATCAGGGTCTCCTTGGTCACCACCCGGCCGACGACGGGGACCACGTACGCCACCAGGCGCGGCACGCCCGGCTGGTCCTCCCGGGCGATCACCGAGGTCTCGGCGACCAACGGGTGGCGCAGCAGGACGTTCTCGATCTCCGTCAGCTCGATCCGGAAGCCGCGGATCTTGACCTGGGTGTCGGCCCGGCCGAGGAACTCGATGCTGCCGTCCTGCCGGTAGCGGGCGAGGTCCCCCGTCCGGTACAGCCGGGCGCCGGGCTCCTCGGAGAACGGGTCGGGCAGGAAGCTGCCGGCCGTCATCCCCGGCCTCTTGACGTAGCCGCGGACCACACCGCCGCCGCCGATGTACAGCTCACCGGGGACACCGGGCGGCACCGGGTTGAGCCGCTTGTCCAGCAGATGCACCCGGGTGTTGGGGATCGGCCGGCCGATCGGCACCCGGCCGGACCCGGCGTCCTCGGCGGTCACCGGGTGCACCGACGCCCAGACGGTCGCCTCGGTGGGGCCGTACTCGTTGAACAGGGCCACGCCGGGGGAGCGCCGCCGGTGCGCCTCGACCAGGCTGGGCGGCAGCACCTCACCGGCCAGCACGGTCGTCCGCACCGAGGGGAACGGCTCCGGCTCGGTCTCCAGCAGCACCGAGTACTGCGACGGCACCCCGTCGACATGGGTGACGTCCTTGTCCCGGATTAGCGCACCGAGCAGCCGCGGGTCCAGCACCTCCGCCTCGGACGGCACGACGACGGTGCCGCCGCGCATCAGCGTCCAGTACAGACCGCCGCCCGACGCGTCGAACGTGAACGGGGCCAGCACCAGGTAGCGCTCCGGCAGCCCCGGCTCCTCGAGGATCGAACGGGCCAGTGTGGAGTGCGTGATCTGCCGGTGCTCCACCGCCACACCCTTCGGGCGGCCGGTGGAACCCGAGGTGTAGATGACGTAGGCCAGGTTGTCCGGCCCGATCTCCACGGCCGGCCGTGTCACCGGGCCGTCCGGATCGGCGGTCGGCACCGCCACCCGCTCCAGGTCCGCCGCCTTCCCGTCCAGCCCGTCCAGCGTTCCCTGGTCGCCGACGAGCACCCGGATCCCGGCCTCCTCCGCGATCGACGCGATACGGTCCGCCGGGTACGAGGGGTCCAGCGGCACGTACGCGCCACCCGTCTTCAGCACACCGAGCAGCGCGACCATCGTGTGCACCGACCGGTCCGCCAGCACGCCGACCAACGACTCCGGGCCCGCGCCGAGACCGGCGAGCCGCGCGGCCAGCGCCTCGGCCCGCGCCTCCATGGAGGCGTAACTCAGCTCCGCCGTGCTCGACGTCAGCGCCGGCGCGTCCGGACGGGACGCGGCGGCCTCCGCGACCAGCTCGTGCAGCAGCCGGGGCCCGGTGTAGCCGGTCGCCGTGGCGTTCCACGCCTCCAGCCGCTCCCGGTCCCGCCCGGACAGCAGCGACAGGTCCGACAGCGGACGGTCGGGGTCCGCGGTCGCGGAGTTCAGGAGCAGCAGCGTCCGGTCCAGGAACTGCTCGACGGTCGCCCGGTCGAACAGCGAGGTGTTGAAGTGGGCCCGCAGCGACAGCTCCCCGTTGCGGCGCACCGCGTACAGGTCGATGTCGTGCGGGGTCCACGTCACCGGCAGGTCGAGCCGGGTGGCGGTGACCCCGGGCAGCTCCCGGCTGCTCCACTCCTCCTCGAAGCCGAACAGCACCTGGAACAGCGGGGTACGGCTGAGGTCGCGCGGCGGGTGTGCCGCCTCCACGATCTGCTCGAACGGGAGCCGGGCGTGCTCCAGGGCTTCGTCCAGGGCCGAGTCGGTCCGCCCCAGCAGGGTGGTCAAGGACTCGCCGGCGCCCAGGTCGAAACGCACCGGCAGGGTGTTCTCCAGCGGGCCGACCAGGTTCTCGGCGCCCTCCTGCCACGACGGCGGCACGGGCACACCGACGGCGAACGCGCGCTGCTCGGCGTGGCGGGACAGCACCGCGGTGCAGCCGGCGAGCAGCAGCCGGGACAGCCGCCGCCCCGTGCCGGACGTGAACGCCTCCAGCCGGTCCCGCAGTTCCCGCGGCACCGCCACCGACACCACGTCCGCGTCGATGGTCTTCACCGGCGGCCTCGGCCGGTCGGTGGGCAGCTCCAGGGCGTTCAGACCGGCCGTGTGGTCGCGCCAGTACTCGATGTCCTTCTCGGCGTCGTCGCCGGTCAGCCAGGCGCGCTGGGCGGCGGCCAACGCCTGCGGCTCGGCGGCCGGCCCGGCGGCCTCCTCCCCACTCCCGCCGAGCAGCCGCGCGTACCCGGTGAGCACCTCGTCGGTGAACAGCCGCACCGAGCGCCGGTCGGCCACGAGCTGGTGGACCGTCAGCAGAAGGACGTGGTCCTCCTCGCCGAGCCGCAGCAGACTCGCCCGCACCAGCGGGCCCTGTGCCAGGTCGAACCGTCGGCGCGTCTCGGAGGCCGCTATGCGCGCCAGTTCCTCGTCGAGCCGGTCCGGGTCCACCTGGACCACCGGCAGCCGCAGCGACGCCACCGGCCTGACGGTGGCCAGCGGGTGACCGTCCACCGTGCGGAAGGTGGTACGCAGCACCTCGTGGCGCTGCACGGCCGTCGACAGGGCCTGCTGGAGCACGGCCTCGTCGGTCCGGCCGGTCAGCCGCACCGCGACGCTGGTCTGCCAGGGCCGCTTCTCGTCCAGCTGGATCAGCAGCCACAACCGGCGCTGCTCGAGTGTCAGGTTGCTGGTGACGTTCGCGGAGGCGTCCAGGAGGCCCGCCAGGAGCGCGCGCTTCTCCTCGGACGTCAGGGAACTGATCTCGTGCTGCCCGCTCATTCGGTGGACTCCCGTCCTAGTGTCGGATGCGATCAGGCGGAGCGTTCGCGGACCGAACGCGGACGCATGTCGGTCCACACCCGCTCGATGTGCTTGAGGCATTCCTGCTTGGTGCCGGCCGGGCCCGCGGCGGCCCAGCCCGCGGGCACCGCCCGGTCGGCGAACCAGATCGAGTACTGGTCCTGTTCGTTGATGACGACCTGGAAGACGGTGTCGGCGTCGTCGATGCCCATGGGGCCTCCTCGTGGTGGGTCGGATGACCGGTCCGGATGCGCCGGTCAGTTCAGATGGCGAAGGAGCTGGTCGATCTCGTCGTCGGACATCCCGGCGAGCTGGGCGAGCAGCGCCTCGTCGGCGGTCGGTCTGCGGTCGCGGGCCCGTTCCAGTTCCTCGATGGCCGCGGCGAGCCCGGCCGGGGTCGGCAGACGGAAGAAGTCGCGCACCGGCACCTGCAGACCGAACTCGGCCCGGACGCGGCTCAGCATCTTGGCGGCGAGCAGGGAGTGCCCGCCGAGCCCGAAGAAGTCGGAATGGACACCGATCACCGACAACCCGAGCACCTCCTGGAAGAGGGACAGCACCCGGCGCTCCACCCCGTTGCGGGGCGGCACCTGCGCCACCGGTTCGCGCGGCGCCTGCGCGGGCGGCTCCGGCAGGGCGCCCCGGTCGATCCCGCCGCCGGGGCCGAGGGGCAGTTCGTCCAGGACCCCGAACACGGCAGAGACCTGATGGCCGGGCAGCGCGGACCGGGCCCGGCCCCGGACGGCGGCGGTAAACGCCTCACGTTCCGCCTCGGTACCGGCCGGGACCGTGCCGTCCGGTACCAGCCAGGCGACCAGTCGGCTCCGTTCGGCATCCGTGGTCACCGCCGAGGCCGCCACCCCGGGGAGCCCGGTGAGCACCGTCTCGACGCTCGCCGCCGGGACGGCGCGGTCCCCGGCGAACAGCCGGCCCTCACCGGGCCCGACCACCTCCAGGGCCCCGTCCCCGGCCACGCGGCACCGCAGCCCCGCCGGCACGGCGCCACCCGTCCCGTCCGTGACGAACAGCTCGCCGACCAGACCGGCGGCCACGGGCCTGCCCCGCGCGTCCAGCACACTGCGGACCACACCGGCGGGCGCCGTTCCCAGCCGGCGCCCCCGCCCGTCGTCCAGCGGGGCGAGCGCGACCGGGGCCGTCACCCCGGGACCGGGGCGGCCCAGGAACACCGTGCGGCCGGTCCGCGCGAGCATGTCCACCAGATCGGACGCCAGCACCTCACCGACACACACCAGCCGTGCCCCCGGCGGGGGCTCCCAGCCCTCGGTCAGCACCCTCCGCCAGGTCGGCGGATCGGCCAGGACGAACGCGCCGGGCGGCCCCGGAGGAGCCAGCTGCACCCCTGACAGCAGCAGGCTGCGGGCGTGCGTCAACGCCATCAGCAGATCCACCGGTGACGGCGGGGAGCCGCCGTCCAGCAGCACCACGTCGTCCTCCGGGGTCACCGACAGCCGGTCCGCGACGGCCGCCACCGCGGCGGCCAGCGCCCGGTGCGACAGCGCAGCCCCCGCGCCCCCCGGGTCGGTGTCCCGCGCCGACCAGGCCGGCGCGTCCGGCCCTGACGGCCCGGTGTCCTCCGCCGGGTCGAACCGCGGACCGGTGGTGATCAGCCAGCCGCCGTCCTCCTCCTCGGCCCGCCGCACGAAGGCGCCCGCCCGGTCGTGCCGCTGCCCGTACGCGGGCACCGCCCCGACCTCGAACACCGCGAGCAGCACGGCGACCAGCGCCGCCGACGGCACCGGGGGAGTGGTCACCCTCATGCCCGGCCCGGCGATGCCCTCGGCGCGCAGCCGGCCGGCCAGATCCGACGCCCACTCACGCAACTCGCCCAGCGTCAGCACGGCGTCCGCCGACGACAGCACGACGCTGTCCGCGGGACGCCCCGCGAGCAGCTCCGCCACGGTCGTCCCCGCCGGAGACCCGGCCGCGTCCCGTTCACCCGCGGCCGGCGCCGGGGCGGCGTCGGCGGCCAGGGGCAGCGCCCCCACCGGGGCCGCCGGGTCCCGCAGCGCGTCCGTCAGCACCAGCCGGTGCAGCTCCACGATCCGGGCCGCCGTGGCCTCGTCGTACAGGCCCCGGTCGTAGTCCAGTTGCAGCCGGAGCCCGTCCCCGTCCGGCAGCACCGTCAGCCACAGGTCGAACTTGGCCGCCGTACGGGTCAGTTCCACCGGCGCCATCGTCAGACCGGGCAACCCAACCTCCGCCGGAGGGGTGTTCGGCATGGAGAACATCACGTCGAACAGCGGGTTGCGCTCCAGGGCGCGGGTCTGCCGCATCTCCTGTACCAGTCGGTCGAAGGGCATCCGGTCGTGCGAGAAGGCGCCGACACAGGCGTCCCGCACCACCGCGGCCGCCGTCCCGAACCCGCCGGACAGCGGCAGCCTGGCGCGCAGCACCAGGGTGTTCGCGAAGAACCCGACCAGACCTTCCGCGTCCGGATGGCGCCGCCCCGCCACCGGCGTGCCCACCACGACGTCCTCCTGGCCCGTCACCCGGGCCAGCGTCGCCATGAAACCGGTGAGTAGCACCATGAACAGCGTGCCGCCGGACTGCTTGGCCAGCTCCTCCAACGCGGCCGTCGTCGCCCCGTCCAGGCGCTCCTCCACCCGGCCGCCGTCCCCGCCACGCCCTTGCTCACGCGGGCGGTCCACCGGCAGCTCCAGCGGCGCCGTACCGGACAGCGTCCGCCGCCAGTGGGCGATCAGCTTGTCCATCCGTTCCCCGGCCACGTGCTCGTCCAGCCAGCCGACATAGTCGGCGTACTGCACCGCAAGCTCACCGAGGCCCGCCTCGCCGCGCTCCCGCAGCCCGCGGTAGGCGTCGGCGAGGTCCGCGTAGAACACGTCCACCGACCAGCTGTCGCACACCAGATGGTGAATCGTGACGATCAGCGTGTGCCGGTCCGCGGCCTCCCGCACCAGGACCAGCCTCAGCAGCGGAGGCACGTCCAGCGCGAACGGCGCCGACGCCTGCTCCCTGGCCAGCGACTGCACCCGGTCCTCGACCGCATCGGCCGGCAGGCCCGCGCAGTCGATCACCGGCAGCGACACCAGGGCCTCCGGCAGCACCAGCTGGTGCGGATCCCCGTCGACCAGGCCGACCCCGGTACGCAGGCTCTCGTGCCGCGCCACCACCGCGTTCACCGCCTGCTGGAGCAGCACGACATCCAGCTCACCCGTCAGCCGCACCGCGCTCACCACGTTGTACGCGGCGTTGCTCGACGGGTTCAGCTGGCAGACGAACCACAGACTGCGCTGCGCCGGCGCGGCCGGCAGCACGAAGTAGTCGCTGTAGTCCCGGGACTCGCCACTGCCGACACCGCCGGCGTACGAGGAACTGCTCACTGGGTTCCCGCCTCCCTCACGGCCGATACGCCGAGCGCCGCCCCGATATGGGCGACGACGCTCCTCTCCTGGTCCTGGACGAAGTAGTGACCTCCGTTGAACTCGTGCACCGAACAGTCCGCCGAGGTCTGCCGGGCCCAGCCCGCGTCCCCGTCCCGCACCAGCGGGTCCCGTCTGCCGCGCAGCACCCGCACCGGCACCGGAAGCGGCGGCCCCGGCACGTACGCGTAGGTCTCCGCCAGCGTCAGATCGGCCCGGATAGTGGGCAGCATCAGCCTGACGAGCTCCTCGTACGTGGGGAGGTCCTGCGGCTCCATCCCCTCCCAGGCCCGCAGCCGCGCCAGCAGCTCCGCGTCCGGCAGATGGTGGACCCGCTCCTGGTCCGCGTACTGCGGGGCGTCCCGGCCGGACACGAACAGCGCCGACGGCAGGGGCAGTTCCAGCTCCCGGAACCGCCGCAGCACCTCGAAGGCGACCAGCGCGCCCATGCTGTGCCCGTAGAACGCGTACGGCCGCCCGGTCAGCGGTGCGAGCGCCGGCGCCAGCGCGTCCACGAGCGCGGTCATCTCCAGGAACGGCCGCTCCCCGAGGCGCACCTCACGGCCCGGCAACTGCACCGCCGTGATCTTCAGCGTCGACGTGTACCGCTGCCAGTTCTGGAACATCGCCGCGCTGCCCCCGGCATGCGGAAAGCACACCACTTCGCCGGCCGGATCGGTGACGTCGCCGAAGGATCGGAACCAGCGGGAATTCGGTCGGGTCGGGCGCACCTCTACCTCCATGAGAGATGGCGAACGCAGAACGCGAGAATGCGGTGGACCGCCACCGGAACCGGCAACACCCGCCGGATCACGGAACGGAAATCAATAACCGCCGACCATATTCGTACCAGCCTTCTCGGAGGACACTCAACGACCACATGACCGACTGAGAGGTGAGCGATAAGGAAGTGAGAGTCGAGTGAGAGACAGCGCACTTTTAATTGCTTCGGCGCCGGAGTGTGCCGCCGTCATACCGTCCTGTCACCGAGCCCCGCACCCTCCGACACGCGATCCGCCGATCCGACACCGGGCCGCCCGCGGCCGAGGGAATGGAGTCAGCCGATGCCGAGCCCTGCCCGCCCCACACTGGTGCACACCCTCGTCACGCACGCCGCCACCCGCGGCGAACAGACGGCCTACGAGTACCTGCACGACGACGGGCGAGTGGACAGCCTCACCTACCGGGAACTCCTGGCCCGAGCGGTCAAGGCGGCGGCGCGACTGCGCACCGACTCCGGCAACAAGGGCCCCGCACTGCTGCTCTACCCGCCCGGCCTGGACTTCGTCGTCGCCGTCTGGGCCTGCTTCCTCGCCGGCGTCCCCGCCGTCCCCGCCTACCCGCCGATCTTCGGCTCGACCGACCGCATCGCGGCCCGCTTCACCCGGATGCTCGAGGACTCCCGCGCCGGCACCCTGCTGGCCGACCCGGACGTCCTCGGACTGTTCACCAGCGCCATGAGCCCCGAGGCCATGCCGCGCGTCCTCACCCTCGACGACGCCGGTACCGACAGTGACGCGACCGCGGACGCGAACCCCGACGTGGACGTCCTGGCCGGCCTGCTGCGCACCGCCGCCGCCCCCGAGGGCCCCGCTCTCATCCAGTACACCTCGGGCAGTACGGGACAGCCGAAAGGCGTCGTCCTGGAACACCGGAATCTCCTCGCCAACATCAGAGCGATCACCGACGTATTCAAACTGGACGAAACCGCCCGCGTCGTCTCCTGGCTTCCGCCCTATCACGACATGGGGCTCATCGGATTCATTCTCACGCCCGTCCACGGGGCATTTCCGGTCCGATTGATGTCCCCCGTGCATTTCCTCAAGAATCCGCTCGCCTGGCTGCGTCAGATCAGCGAACTCGGCATCACCCACACCGGCGGACCGAATTTCGCCTACGACCTGTGCGACCGGCGCGCCGCCACGGCCGACCTCACCGGACTCGACCTGAGCAGCTGGCGCCTCGCCTTCAACGGCGCCGAACCGATCCGCCCCGCGACCCTCCAGCGGTTCGTCGACCGCTTCGCCCCCCACGGCTTCCGCCCCGAGGCGTTCCTGCCCTGCTACGGCCTGGCCGAGGCCACCCTCATCGTCACCGGACACCACTGGACCGGACCCGACGACGGCGTGGACGAGGAAGGCCGCGTCGACTGCGGCCCCGTCATCGACGGACACACCCTCGTCCTCGTCGACCCCGACACCGGCACCCCCGTCCCCGAAGGCGCCGAGGGCGAGATCTGGATCAGCGGTCCCAGCATCAGCAACGGCTACTGGAACAGCACGGGCACCCCCGCCGGCGAACTCTTCGGCGTCCTCGACGGCACCCGTCACCTGCGCACCGGCGACCTCGGCCGGCTGCGCGACAGACACCTCACCGTCACCGGCCGCCGCAAGGACGTCCTCATCCAGAACGGCGTCAACCACCACGCCCACGACCTGTGCACCGCCGCGACCGAGGACAACCCCGCCGTGCGGGCCACCGCCGCCGCCTTCGCCGGTCCCGACGACGAGGTCGTCATCGCCGTCGAGGTCGCCGACCGGAACCACGACACGGCAGCGCTCGCCGCCGACATCCGCACCCGCGTCCTCACCGCCACCGGCGTCCGCGTCCACACCGTGGTCCTCTGCCCGCCCCGCACCATCCCCCGCACCACCAGCGGGAAGGTCCAGCACTCCCTGGCCCGCACCCGACACCTCGACGGCACCCTCGGCGGAACCGCCGTCACCGCCACACCGGCCACCGCCACGGCCGAGGACACGGAACTCTTCACCCTCTTCCTCTCCTCCCTCTTCGCCGCCGTCTGCCAGGTCCCCTCCTGCGGACCCGACGAGACCCTCGCCGCCATGGGCGGAGACTCCCTGCGGGCCGCCGAGATCGCCGCCGTCGCCGAGGACGCCCTCACCCTCGAGGTACGGGTCGAGGACGTGCTGCGCGCCCAGACCCCCCGAGAACTCACCGCTCGCCTCGCCCGCCGCTGGGCCGACGACCAGCTGCCCTACGCCGACGCACTGGCACGCGTCAGGACCTTGATGTCCCACGACTGACGCCGGCGACACCTACGCCCGACAGCCGAGCCGCCGGCAGCCATGCTCGGCAGCCGAGCCGACGACGCCCAACCCGGCGCCATAGCCGCCGACACCGATCCCCGGCAGCCGAGCCGCCGACACACACCCCCGGCAACCCAGCGGAGAACCACGTCCGGTGACCACACGGAGGACGACACCTGTGTCCGACAACCTTCAGGTATCCGCCGACCTCGGCCGCGACCTTCTCGCCCGCTGGCGCGCCCGCACACCGGACACCCCCGCACCCGCCGCCCCGCAGGCCAACCCGATCCAACTCGGCCTGCGACTGTTCGAGGAGATCCACCCGGGCACCGCCGCCAACATCCTCCGCTACGACGCCGAGACCGACGGCCTCCTCGACACCGACCGCCTCGCCACCGCCCTGCGCACCCTCACCCACCGGCACGCCGTACTGCGCACCACCTTCCCCGCCGGGGACCGGACCCGGTGCGCCGTCACCCCGGAGGCCGAAGCCGTACCCGACCTCACCGTCACCGACCTCGCCGACCTCGACGCCGACGCCGGCCGCGCCCGGGCGAGCGCCGAGGCGGACGCCCGCGCCGCCGCCCCCATGGACCTGGCGAACGGCCCGCTCTGGCGCGTCGCCGTCTGGACCCTCGCCGACGGCACCACCCGGCTACAGTTCCTCGCCCACCACATCGTGGCCGACGGCTGGTCCCTCGGCGTGTTCCTCGCCGAACTCGACGCCCTCTACGCCGGCCGCCCCCTCGGCCCTGCCACCCCGTTGCCCGAAGTTCCCGCCACTCCCGACCCGGCCGACCTCGCAGCCTGGCGCGACCGCCTGGCCGACGCCCGACCGCTCTCACTGCCCACGGACCAACCCCGGCCGAACACCCGCCGCTTCCACTCCGGCCACACCGACGTCACCCTGGACGCCGACCTGATGCGCCGCGTCCAGGACCTGGCCGACAGCAACGCGATGACACCCTTCATGGTGCTGCTCACCGCCTTCCATCTGACGCTGGCGAGGACGGCCGGACACTCGGACATCACCGTCGGATCACCCATCGCCACCCGTGAACGCCACCACGCGCCGGGCGCCATCGGCCCCCTCGCGACCATGCTCGCGCTGCGCACCGACACCACCGGCGCGCGCACCGTCCGTGAGGCGCTCCACGCGGTCCGGGACACCTGCCTCGACGCGTACAGCGGCGCCCATGTGCCCATCGAGACGGTGGCGGAGCAGCTCGGCCGGCGGGGCGCCGCCCTGTTCGACGTCCTCTTCGTGCTCCAGCCACGACCGGCGGAGTCCCGCCTCGGGAACCTGCCGGTCCGCCCGATGGTGATGGCGCCCGTCACCATCCGCAACGACGTCGAGCTGTACCTCTTCCAGGGCGACGACAGCATCAGCGGCTTCCTGGCCTACGACACCGACCTGTACGCCGCCGACACCGCCACCCTCCTCGCCGACCGCTTCCTCACCGCTCTCTCCGCGTTGGTGGAGTGCCCGGATGCCGTGTTGGCCGAGGTGGATGTGCGGTCGGTGGGGGAGCGGGAGCGGTTGGCCGCGGTGTCGGTGGGT
>NZ_JBIBZU010000036.1:0-32838 GCF_043088245.1 Streptomyces sp. NPDC014623
GGTCGCGAAGGAGCTCGCGGACCTCGCACAGGACGCGAACAAGGCCCGCCGCCTGGTGGACGACGCCCCCGAAGGCACCCACAACCGGCCCGACAACATCCGCACCATCCAAGGCACCGATCCGGTCGACCTCGCATCGGGGCACATGTTCCTGCCCCAGACCGATGTGGTCCTCCCCGGTGGCCTGCCCCTCGCCTTCACCCGCCGGACGGAGTCGGGCTACACCGCCGGCCGCTTCTTCGGACCCTCCTGGGCCTCCACCGTCGACGAACGCCTGGAGATCGACGCAGCCGGGGTAGTCCACGTGACCGCTGACGGCCTGCTGATCACCTACCCCCACCCCGTGCCGGGACTGCCCACGCTCCCGGAGTCCGGTACCACTCGGAGCACCCTGAGCCGTGACACACACGGCGACTACACCGTCACTGATTCCTCAAGCCACCTGGTACGCCGCTTCGCCGCCCCGCCCAAAGCCGCTCCCGGCGAGGACGGTGACGCCTGGCTCGTCGAAATCGCTGACCGCAACGGGCGGACGATCTCCATTGACCGCACCGACGACGGCACCCCTCAGGCACTCGTCCATTCCTCGGGCTACCACCTTCGGGTGACGACAGCCGGCGGTCGCATCCACGCACTTGACCTCGTCGGTTCGCCCCGGACCGCATCCGGAGCCGTCGACGGGAGCGTACCGACGCGCGTCATGGGGTACGGCTATACCGACGGAATCCTCACCACTGTCATCAAGCCGTCGGGCGCGGCTCTCACTTTCGCCTACGACGACCGCCACCGGGTGACGTCCTGGATCGACTCCAACAACCGCCGCTACGGGTACTCCTACGACCACAAGGACCGTGTGGTCGCCGAGGGAGGTGAGGCGGGCCATTTCCAGCTCACCCTGGCCTACACCGACCCCGACCCGTCCACCGGTCACCGAGTCACCACGTTGACTACCGCCGAGGGCCACACCACCAGGCACCTGATCGACGGCACGTGTCGCATACTCGCCACCACCGACCCGTCTGGGCACACCACCCGCTTCACCTACGACCCCTTCGGCAACCTGCTGACCCGTACGGATCCTCTGGGCCGCACCACCACCTTCGCTTACGACGAGGAGGGCAGGCTCGCCGCCCTCATTCGCCCCGACGGCAGCGAACTACGCACGGAACGCGACGCGCTCGGTCTGCCCCGTCAGTTCACCGGACCCGACGGTGCGCGCTGGGAGCAGAAATACGACGAACGAGGCAACCGCGTCCTCGTCACCGACCCTGCCGGCCACAGCACTCACTACAGGTACGACTCGAGGGGCCACCTCGCCTCGGTCAGCGACGCGCTGGGAAATGTGACCAGAGTGCGCTGCGACCCCGCCGGCCTGCCGTTGGAGGTCACCGACCCGCTCGGAGCCAGAACGCTCTACGAGCGTGATGCCCTGGGACGCCCTGTGCGCCTGACAGACGCACTCGGTGCGGTCACCACTTTCGAATGGACCGACGACGGCGAGCTCGCCCGGCGCACTTCCCCGGACGGCGCGACAGAGTCCTGGACTTACGACGGCGAGGGCAACCGCCTCACCCACACCGCTCCCGGCGGCGGTATCACCCGCTTCGAGTACACCCACTTCGACCTGCTCGAGGCACGTACCGGCGCGGACGGCGCCCGCTACGAGTTCACCCACGATGCGGAACTACGCCTGACCCAGGTCACCGATCCACAAGGACTTACCTGGGATTACACCTACGACGAGGCCGGCCGGCTCATATCCGAGTCGGATTTCGACGGGCGCGTCCGCTCCTACGTCCTGGATCCGGCTGGCCAGATCACCGCTCGTACGAACATGCTCGGCGAAACTGTGGCATATGAGTACGACCCGCTCGGCCGAGTGATCCGAAAGGATGCCTCAGGCCGGGTGAGTACCTTCACCTATGACCGGGCCGGTCGCATGGTCCAGGCGGCGGGGCCGGACGCCGAACTGGTCTACCAGTACGGTCGCGGGGGCCATGTCAAGACGGAGCTGGCCGACGGCCGCGCCCTCACCTTCGCCCACGATGCCCTGGGCCGCCGTACCCGACGAACCACTCCCACTGGGCGACGCACGGCTTACGGATACGATCCGGCCGGACGTCCCACGCATCTGACCAGCGGCGATCACCAGATTTCCTTTACCTACGACGCCGCCGGCCAGGAAGTCGAGCGCGCTTTCGACGACATGCTCACCCTGACTTCCGCCTGGAACGGGGCGGGCCGCCTGTCCTCACAACATCTCACCACGGGCAACCGCACCGTGAACCGCCGTTCGTACACCTACCGGGCCGACGGCCATCTCGTGGCTCTGGACGACACTCTGCGCGGCCCTCACGTGTTCGGCCTCGACGTGGCGGGACGGGTCACCGAGGTCACCGCCGCCAACTGGACCGAGCGGTACGCCTACGACACGGTCGGCAACCAGACTTCGGCATCCTGGCCGTCCTCCCACCCGGGCCACGAGGCCACCGGCACCCGCGCCTACTCCGGTACCGCCATCACCAGGGCCGGAGACGTGCGGTACGAGCACGACGCCGCCGGCCGTATCACCCTGCGGCAGAAGAACCGGCTCTCCCGTAAACCCGACACCTGGCGCTACGAGTGGGACGCGGAGGACCACCTGACCTCCGTCGTCACGCCGGACGGCACCCGGTGGCGCTACCGGTACGATCCCCTCGGCCGTCGCATTTCCAAGCAGCGCCTCGACCCTGACGGGGAAAAGGTTCTGGAGGAAATCCGCTTCACCTGGGACGGCTCCACCCTCTGCGAACAATCCACCGAGTCGGCGGATCTACCGAACACCGTCACCCTCACCTGGGATCACCAGGGCCTACGCCCCCTGGCACAAGCCGAACGCATCCACACCACGGACTTGCATCAGGGAACGGTCGACGAACGCTTCTTCGCCATCGTCACCGACCTTGTCGGCAGTCCCACCGAACTCGTCGACGAAACAGGCAACCTCGCCTGGCATAGCCGCTCCGCACTGTGGGGCACGACTGCCTGGTCCAGGAAGAGCACCGCATACACACCGCTGCGCTTTCCCGGCCAGTACTACGACCCGGAAACCGGGCTCCACTACAACCATCACCGCCACTACGATCCCGAAACCGCCCGCTACCTCACCCCTGATCCCCTCGGGTTGGCCCCGGCACCCAATCCGGCCACGTACGTCCACAACCCCCATACCTGGGCGGACCCGCTCGGTCTCGCTCCCCAATATCATGAGTTCTACTCTGTTCAGGACGCCGCAAACGCGACTCGCCTGCGGGGGGACGGAACGCCCTGGCCAACGGAGGACATTCGCGGACAGTACGGTGAGGGCGTCTACTCATGGAGCTCGGCGGAAGAAGCGGCGCGTTACGCAGAACGACTCCGCGGCCGGGGCGCCGACGTTGAAGTCCTGCGGTTCAAGATTTCTGATTCAGATTTTTCTTCGTTGCACAAGGCGGATGTCGTGGAGATGTCCCCGGCCGAAGCGGAAGCCTTCATGGATCGGTACAGTCGCCTGTACGGAGATGGACAGCCCCACGACTTTGACTACATTCGCGGGCATACCGGAATGGGGGACGAACACTATTTCCACAGGCGAATTTTCGATCTTCTGAACTTTATGGACTGAAGGAACATGATTCAATCATTCAATTTTCGATTCCGTGGTCCGACGGGCGGGCTCGCGGTGAATCTGCGGGCAGAAGCCTGTGGGACCGAAGACGGAATTCCTCCTCACAGCATGCAGGTCCACCGGAACATTTGGCTCGGCCTACCTGCATCCGGCCTGCACTGGAAGGACGCCGCCTGGATGGCGTTCGGCGTGTCCATCAACGCCCCTGCACTGAGCGAACTCGTGCCCGGAGGGCTCCTCATTCGCGTCTCTTCACTTGACTACCCGTTGAGCGACTACCAGTCTGAAGCGGCAGCACTCGCGATGGACGGATGGCTTCATAAGCAGTTCGCCGTGCAGCGCTCTGGGGCCGACGTCACGTACGACACCGCACAGGGCCGATTCGTATTCACGTGGGGGCAAACCACCCACCCCTTTTCCGACGCATCTCAGTGAAAACTTCGGTCCTCGCACCCGGGCACGGAGATGACTGCTCCCACTGGTCATGAGCGTGAGCGCCACCGGTGTCCACTACCGACATCGGTGCGCACCTCAGCAGACATCCGTAGCACCGCCACCGCTCGTGCCCCATCCGTGCCCAGCCGAGCGGTCGACAGCGGTGAACAACGGCACCACGAGACCACGCCAGTGGAGCGCCCAGAGCGGCGTATTGCCAGGTCAGAGCGCTTGAGGCCACCGTAAGGACCGGTGATTCCCAAGCTCAGAGCGCGAGTTCGATTCTCGTCACCCGCTCCACGAAGAAGCCCCAGGCCAGCGGCCTGGGGCTTCTTCGTTGTCCGGACCAGTTCAGGGGTCGCGCACCAGATCCGCACCAGAAGGCCCCTGATCAGTCTTCTTACGGGCGGACCGCACGAGGCCGTCCGACCCGCTCACGACTTCCTGCTGTCGCTCAAGGCCCGAGTGCTGGTGGATCAAAGCGGCTTTCTCCGACGACTGGCCAACACGGACCATCGTGTCCTTGAGGGTGACCCCGGACCGGGTGGCCAGGGTGTGGCCGGTGTGACGAGACCGTAGAAGCGGAAGCCGACGGGCACGCGGGCCCGGCGCCGTTTCCGCCCGAAGGTGGCACGCCGGAACGGCTTGCCCTCCTCCATGACCACGGCCGCCGGCCTGTCGACACCGGTGCAGCTGGTGGCGGGCGGCCTCGGGGTGACGCTGCTGCCGCGCACGGCGGTCCGCGTGGAGACCTACCGCTCCAGCCAGCTCCTCACCGCCTCCTTCGCCGCCCCGGCCCCCGCCCGCCGCATCGCCCTCGCCCTGCGCACGGGGCGGCCCGCGCCGCGGAGTACGAGGAACTGGCGGCGGCCCCGCGCGAGGCGATGACGGACCTGCCGGTACGCACCGCCGGGGGCTGAACCCCGACGGTGCTACGGCCATGAGCGGAGTGGGCCGGCCCGGCCGAGTGGACGGCCCGGCCCGAGGGGCCGCTGCTCCGGGCTACTCCGTGCGCAGCCCTTCCGGCCGCATCAGCCGCAGCAACGGTGGCAGGCTGAGGAGGGTCACCGTCAGGACGACCGCGGCGCCGATGCCGGTCATGGCGAGGACACCGGTCCAGTCGACGCGGACCGGAGTGGCCGTCATCTTCAGGAGCACCGTGCCCAGCAGCAGGCCCACGGCCGAGGCCAGCAGCAGGCCCAGGGCGATGGGGATCGCGGTCTGCCACAGCACCGACAGGCTCAGCGTGCGGCGCCGGGTGCCGAAGGCCACCAGGGCCGACAGCAGTTTCTTCCGCTCTTGCAGCTGCTCCAGCTGCGAGACCAGCAGGCTCGCGCCGATCAACGCCAGCACGCACGCCGCCCCGACGAACAGGCCGGTGCGGATGGCCTCGAACCGGCCGGTGCGCTCCGCCTCCGCCCACGTCACGGTGCTCGCCAGCGGATCGACGGCCGCCGCGGTGTTCCGCACCCGGTCATGGACGTCCGGTACCGACTCGTCCAGCCTGAGGTAGGCGTGCCCCTCCAGGGCCGGCGCGAGCGTGTCCGGCACGGCCTTCGGCGTGATCAGGATGCCCCCCCGGTCGATCCCGGCCAGCAGACCGTGACGCGGCTTCGCCGCCTTCACGCCCTGCGGCACCGTCCAGGGGATCTCCAGGCTCTTCGGGCTGCCCTCGTACGACGGGTCGAGGTACAGCTTCCGTCCCGGGGCGGTCAGCTTCGCCACGTCGACCCCCGCGTCCCACTCGGCGCCGTGGACGGCGAACACGTCCCCGTCGGCGCACGAGGGCAGATCGGCGATCTCCCGCAGCGCGGTACAGCCGCCCACCGTCACGGTCGTGGCGTCCTCCGGGTCGCGGGCGCGGTCACCGAGGTAGCCCTCGGAGTAGTCGTACACCTCGTTCACACCCTTGGTGTCCCGCAACTTCCCGGCCGCCGGGGCCACCGGCACGGCGTTCGGCAGGGTCACTTCCATCTGCGCCCACGCCACGTCCTGCCCGGTGGACTTGGTGTAGTCGTCCTCGGCGCCCGCAAACAGCATCTGCAGCGCGATCGCCCCGGCGACGGCGACCGCGATGCCGTTGACCATGCGGGCCGCCGTACCGCTGCTCATCTGCAGCCGGCGCACGGCCAGCTGCCAGGCGACGCCGCCGGCACCGAGCCGGGCGACGACCGTCTCCACGATCCACGGCAGCAGCGCGGTCACGCCGACCAGGAGCAGCACCACACCGCCGGTCACCAGGTACTGGTTGAAGTCCCCGTTGTCCCGTCCGTCGCCGATCATCGGGTAGAGCATGGCCAGCCCCGCAAGCGGCAGCAGCAGCCGCCACCACAGCCGGCGCCGGGGCGGCCGGCCCGCGCGCACCACACCGAGCGGCTCGATGACGACCCCGCGCAGCGCCAACAGCGTCACCAGCACCGCCGCCGTCGGCACGGCCACCGCGACCAGCAGGGCGAGCAGCGGCGAGGGGTTGAGATAGCTCGGGAACACGCTGATGTGGAACACCTCGGCGGTCCCCGCGAACTGGCGCCCGACCATGAAGAACCCGGCGCCGAAGACCAGCCCCAGCATCGCGCCCGCCAGCGCCTCGCCGGCGGCGATCCGCCGGGTCATGCCGCTGTCGGAGCCCACCAGCCGCAGCGCCGCCAGCCGCCGGTCCCGCCGCTCCCCGCCGAACCGCACCGCCGCCGCGATGAAGACCGCGACCGGCATCAGCAGCACCACGAAGAGGACCAGGATCAGCAGGAGCAGCACCGGGTCGGACCGCTCGGAGGTCGCGTTCGGGTTGCCGTACCCGTCGATGCGGACGATCCGGCCGCTGTCGATGTGCGGCGCGAGCCCTTCGGCACCCTGGTAGAAGGCGAGTTCGGCCGAGCCGATCAGCCCGCTCTCCCCGATCGTGCCGACGATCCGGTCCGGCAGCCGCTCGCGCAGCAGCGCGCCGGAGTCCGACTCCAGCAGCTCCCTCAGCGTGGGGGAGACCACCATCTCGCCCTTCGCCGGGAACCGCTCCACCCCCGGAGGCAGCGGCGCCCGCGGCCCCTCGGGTTCCAGGGCCCGGCCCCGGATGCTGTCGTCGCGGAAGTCCGAACCGACGTTGGCGACCACGAGGGTGTCGTCGGCCTTCGGCAGCCGCTCGTCGGTGAAGGTGATGTCGGTGCGGGCGGCCTCCCTCTCGTGGCGGACCTCGAGCGCGTTGGGCAACGCCGTCGTCAGCAGGAGCAGCGCCACGCCGAGCCCGACGCCGACCGCCGTCAGCACCGCCCGCGTCCACCCCTCGCGCCCGCCGGCGAAGGCGAATCGGACGCCCATGGCCAGGTCCGCGGCCACGCGCCGCGTCCGGCTCCGTCCGCCCGGGGCGGGACCCCTCGGCAGGGTCCGCGGCCGTTCTCCCGTGGACAGGCTCATACGACGCGCTCCATGTCCCTGGACCTGCCGTCCCGCACCACGATCTCGCGGTCGGAGTAGGCGGCCACCCGTGCCTCGTGCGTGACCAGTACGACGGCGGCGTTGGTGGAGCGGGCGGCGTCCGTGAGGAGTTCCATCACGCGCTCGCCGTTGAGGGAGTCCAGGGCGCCGGTCGGCTCGTCGGCGAAGAGCACGCGCGGGTTCGTGACCAGCGACCGTGCCACCGCGACCCGCTGCCCCTGGCCACCGGAGACCTCACCGGGCCGCTTCTTCCTCAGGTCGTCGACCTCCAGCCGCTCCATCCAGGTCAGCGCGGCGCGCTCGGCCTCCTTGCGGGAGGTGCCGTTCAGCCGCAGCGGCAGGGCGACGTTCTCGACGCACGTCAGCTCCGGCACCAGCTGCCCGAACTGGAACACGAAACCGAACTCGGAGCGCCGGAGCGCACTGCGTTCGGCGTCGCTCATGGCGGACAGCTCCCGCCCGCCGTACATGATCGTCCCCGAGTCGGGCGTGACGATCCCGGCGAGGCAGTGCAGCAGCGTCGACTTGCCCGACCCGGAGGGCCCCATCACGGCGACGACCTCGCCCGGGTGGATCGAGAACTCCGCGCCGTCGAGGGCGAGGGTCGGGCCGTAGGCCTTGCGGAGCTGCTCGGCCGAGAGCAGCGAACCTGCGGGAGGAGTCATCGGGCCACCGCCTCACGGAGCTTGTCGAGGCGCGCCGCGGTGAGCTCCAGCCAGCGCAGGTCGGCCTCCAGGTGGAACAGGGCGTGGTCGCAGATCAGCTGGTCGGCGAGGTCGCCCTTGCGCTTGCGGTCGGTGAGGACGCGCATGCTGAGCAGGTGCTCCGAACGCTGGGTGTCGAGGACGTCGGCGGCGTCCCGATGGGTGAGCAGCGCGAGGACGACCTTCGTGTACAGCGCCGACTGGAGGTACGGCTCGGGCTTCTCCGGCGTGGCGAGCCACCGCTGCACGTCGGTGATCCCGGCGTCGGTGATCGCGTACCGCTTGCGCTCGGGACCGCCGCCGGCCTCGATGCCGTCGACGACGACGAGGCCGTTCTTCAGCAGGCGGGACATCGTCGAATAGACCTGGCCGTAATGCAGCGGCCGGTCGTGACCGAACTTCTCGTCGAAGGCGCGCTTGAGGTCGTAGCCGTGGCGCGGCCCGGACTCCAGGAGTCCCAGGAGGGTGTGACCGATTGACATGCCAAGAACTCTACACACTGTGTATACGTGCCATGTATACACACAGTGCAGAGACCAGGGCCGCTCGTGCGGAAGCCCAGGTCGGAGGCGGTTGTCACGGTTTCGCTACGAGGGAAGCCGCGCCTCCGCACATGTCCGGTGACGCGGCTTCACGAGCATGCGGTGACGCGGCTTCGCCGGCGGGACCGCCGCCCGGACGAGGGGCGCACCCGTCGCCGCATTGTTGAGCCCCTGTCAGATTTCAGGGAAAATACCGACCCCGGCCGAGCGGGGAAGGGGGACCCCGCCCCCGACTCCCGCGCAAGGGCTGCCCGGGACCCTGTCGCGTGCCCTGCCGTGTGCTGTGACCTGCTGATACACCCGCCTCCCTCCCCTTTGCGGACCACGCGACAGGGGGGTCGCGGACCGAGAGCCGCCGCCCCGGTCGTACGGGTGCCCGTCCGTGACACGGCATCATGCAAGCATGATCACCATTCACCTGAAGTACGAGATCGACGCCGACAAGCTTGAGGATTTCGAGGAGTACGGTCGCCGCTGGGTCCGGCTCGTCAACCGGTTCGGCGGAACACACCACGGCTACTTCCTGCCGAGTGAGGGCGACAGCGACATCGCCTACGCCTTGTTCTCCTTCCCCAGTCTGGCCGCGTACGAGCAGTACCGCTCGGACAGCATGTCCGACCCGGAGTGCCGGCAAGCGTTCGACCTGGCTCGTGAGACCCGCTGCATCAAGCGCTACGAGCGCCGGTTCCTCAGGCCGCTGGACGGCCTGTCCCAGGCCGGCGGGAGGCGCGGCGCGATCCCGCCGAGCAGCTGAGCCCAGCGCTGTGATGACAGCTGCTGTCGTGGGCTTCGCGGGCCATGACCTGAGCCTCCCGGCGCATACTCCGGTCTGCTTCGCCCATGTCCTCAACGACTCGCATCACCGTCACGCTCCCCGGCGATCAGGTGGCGGAGCTGCGCAAGCTCACGGACAACGTCTCCGGCTACGTGGCGGAAGCAGCGGCCCGCCAGATCCGGCACCAACTGCTGGGCGACGACCTCCGCCGGCACGAGGAGGAGCACGGAGGCTTCAGCGACGAGGAGCTCGCCGAGGGCCGCGCGAAGGTCTTCGGCACCGCCGAGGACGCGGACGCCGCGTGAGCGAACGCGTCGAAACTGTCCTCCTGGACCCGGAAGGACTGTCCGCCTGGATCGCGCAGGACCGCGAACTCCTCGCGATTCTGAAGGTCTTCCACGGCATGGGGGCCGATCTGGTGACCGGGGCGGACACCCTCGTGGAAGTCGGCCACGCCCGCGCCAACATGCCTCGTCCGGGCCGGGCCCTGTCCCGGATCAAGGGGGTACCGGTCACCGGACAAGCTGCCAGGGCAGCAGCGGAGTTCCTCAAAGCGCTGGGTCGCACCGGTACCGAGCACCTGGTCACCGAGCCTGCGCTACTGACGTCCGGATGACGCCGGCGCCCGGCCCTCTTCCTCGGTCCGGGGACGACGGACAGGACGGCCGGCCCGCCCCGCGACGCCGGTCGGTGCAGGCTGCCGCAGACCGGTCAGGACACCCGCGGTGACGAGCAGAACGCCGGCAGCACCTGCAGAGCCCGCCTCGCCGGGCCCGGGTGCGACTGTGGTGACCAGTGCACCCACCGGGACGGGTCCGGCGAAGAGTCCGGCACGTGCGGCGCCCAGCCGGCGCAGCGCGTCGTACCAGAGCAAGAAGGCAGTGGCTGTGACGAGTACACCGAGGTAGCCGAAGGCGGCCGCTTCGGTGGGAGAGGGCAGGCGGAGGGAGCTCGTGCCGTCCAGGGCGATGCTCGCGGCCGGCAGCATGGGCACGGCCAGCGCCGCGGGGCAGGCGCCGCCCCTCAGGGGCCGAGTCCGGGCAGCAGGGGAAGAGCGAGCAGTGAGAAGGCGGCCTCCCCGACGAGCGCCCCCAGCGACAGCAGCACACCGTGCAGGCCGCCGTCGCCGAACCCTGCGGCGACTGCGGCGCCCAGGGTCACGACCCGGCGGCCGGTCCTGCCGGCGGCGCCGGAACCATGGCCGCCCGTCCGCCGCGCACAGGCGACCGTCCGAACCCCTGTGGTGCTGACTATCGTTTCTGCCATGGACGTGTTCGACGAGCTGTTACGGGGTGTGCGGGGCAGGGGCGCGGTGTTCGGCCGGTCGGTGCTGTGGCCCCCGTGGACCCTGCGGTTCACCGACGGTGCGTACCTGACCCTGTGTCTGCCGCTGCGCGGTGCCGGGTGGATCGTGCCGGAGGCCGGGGAGGCACGACACGTGGCGCTCGGCGAGGCCGCCATCGTCCGGGGGCCCGCGCCGTTCTCCTTCACCGACGACCCGGCGAACGGTACGGGGGCGGAGCGGAGGGCAGACACACGGGAGGTGCGCCGGGCCGGGGACTCCCCGGCCCCCTCGGACCTGGACCTGGAACTCAGCTGCTCCACCGTGCTGCTGGCCGCGACCTACGACGTACGCACACAGGTTCCGCAACGGCTTCTCCGTGCTCTGCCGCCGGTCCTGGTGGTACCGGACGAACAGGACTGCGCGCCGATGCGGGACTACCTGGAGGCCCAGATCGGCGGCGGGCGGCCGGGACACCAGATCGTGCTCGACCGGCTTCTGGACTGGCTGCTGGTGTGTACGCTCCGGGACTGGTTCGACCGCCCGGAGGCCGAGCCGCCGGGATGGTACGGCGCACTCGGCGATGAGGTGGCGGGACCGGCCCTGCGTGCGATCCACGAGGATCCAGCACACCCGTGGACCACGGCGGAGCTGGCGAGCCGGGCGGGCGTATCGAGGACCACCCTGGCGAAGCGGTTCACGGAACTGGTGGGGGACGGGCCGGTCTCGTATCTGACCGAGTGGCGCATGACGCTCGCCGCCGATCTGCTGACCCGTCCGGAACTCACGGTGGCGGCGGTGGCCAGGCGGGTCGGCTACGCGGACGCGTTCGGCTTCAGCGCGGCGTTCAAACGGATCCGGGGCGAGAGCCCGAGCGCGTACCGGCAGGAGGCCGCCACCGCCCACGTACCGGACCCCGCCCTGCCGGCGGGCTGACCGGCCGGAGCGGGAGGACGGGCCGCTCCGGCCGGGCGCGTCGGGCCGCTCCGGGGAAAGGGAGCCGAGGCGCCCCGGGGTGTGCGCGGGGTCAGGGCGCTTGCCGGAACACTCCGTGGCCCGCCCGGTGCCCGCGTATCCCGGCCCCCTCAGTTCCAGGCGCCCTCCGTCGCCGCATCACGGACGAAGTCGGCGATGTCGCGCGGCGGGCGGCCGAGTGCTCTTCGGACGCCGTCCGTGACCGGGGCCTCCTGGCTCGTGCGGATCGGCCTCATCGCGTCGGTCCAGAGCACGGCCTCCTCCTCGGACAGCCCCTGGGCCACCAGGCCGGCCCTGAAAACGGACTCCTCCACCGGCACGTAGGCGGCACGTGTGCCGGTCACCTTCGCGATCTCGTCGAGCACGTCGGCGATGCCGAGCGCACGGGGGCCGGAGAGCTCGTACACCTCGCCGTCGTGACCATCCTCGGTCAGAGCCGCGACGGCGACCGCCGCGATGTCGTCGGCGTCGACGAACGCGGCGCTGCCCTCACCGGCGGGGAGGGCCAGCTCGCCGGCGCGTATGCCGTCGAGGAAGACGCCCTCGCTGAAGTTCTGGGCGAACCAGCCGGGCCGCAGGATCGTCCAGGCGGCACCCGAGGACCGGACGGCTTTCTCGCCCTCCGCGTGCGGGCCGCCGTCCTCGTAGGAGGAGCCGAAGTAGCCGGGTACGTCGACGCCCCGGGCCGAGAGCAGCACCAGCCGCCGCACCCCGGCTGCGACGGCCTGCTCGACGAAGGCGGGCGTCGGGGAGGGCGAGGTGTCCAGGGGGACGAGGTAAACGGCGTCGGCCCCGTCGAGGGCCGGCCGCCACGTGGTCCGGTCCGCCCAGTCGAACAGGGTGTCACCGGACCGTGAGGCCGATCGGGTCTCCACGCCCAGCTCGCGGAGCCGGGCGACCGTCCGGCGGCCGGTCTTGCCGGTGCCGCCGATGACCAGCACGGTTTCCCCGGTGCTCGTCGTGTCCGTACGTGTCACGTCTGTCGGTGTCATGCGGCAAGCCTGACCGCGTCCGCGGCGCACGGCCATGGCCCATCGTCCGGGCGGGATGTCCGTGTGTCCGGCCGGCGTGGCGTGCAGCGTGGCCAAGGCCGGGACCAGCACGTACCGGTTCGGCCACAGAGGCCGAGGGCAGGCGATCGCATTCACCGGTCCGGCGATCCCGGGAAACGGCCGTGCCGTGTGCGGACAACGGGCCCGTCGCAGAAGAGGGCGCAGCCCGTCGGCCGAGAAACACGCGGCAAGGACGTGCCCGTCGCCACAGGCGAGAATTCCGGGGGCGCTGACATCGGAGTCCCGGGACGGGGCGGTTTTCGAAATGCGATCACAGGACAATGGCGAGCGGGAGGCGATCCGACACGCGCGTCCGCGTGGACATCGACGGCTCCGCGGGCCCCGAAGTCCCGGAGGAAGCCACCGCCCTCACCGACGAGAACGAATACATGGCGCTCAAAATTTTCGCTCGTTCCGGAATGACCGTCTCCTTCCGCACCGGTTTCGGATGGGCCTGGGACAGTCCACTCTCTTCGCCTCCCGGGCTTTCACCGGAATTCCCCGTCCCCTGCCACCGCCCCGACGATATTTCCAGCTCGCATCCGGTTCCTTCTCCCGTGTCCGCGTTCACGGAACGAGCCCGGTTTCCGAAAGGCCTGTCACGACGGCGAGCCACGAGCGATCGCGGTGTACGAAGACGAGCGGGAGACGGTCCTGTCCCATGCGCGGAAGGACGGTCGCGGGTGGACGGCGGCCCCGGGCAGGCCGGCCGTGATGGTGGCCCCCGCACACCCACCGGGAATCCCGGCAGCCCGGTACGGGCCTGGTCCGCCACGTCACCCACCGGACGGCGAGCCGCAGGCCGCACCGGCTACGACCGTGCCGCAACATGCCGGCGGGGCGGTCGGCCGGGTGCGGAACCGGCACTCGGATCAGCGGTGCGGCGGCCTGCCCCCGCAGGCCAGTGGCGTATCGCCGCCTGCTCACCGGATGACTCCCGGGCTCGGGGCACGCGTTCGGTTCTCGTCACCCGCTCCATGACGAAAGCCCCGGCCGGCGGCCGGGGCTTCCTCGTCGCCCGGGTCCGGCGCGGCATCGGGCGACGGCGTCCTGCGCCGCTCGCCCGCCTCACCGCCGGGGCTCGCACCGGCCCGGTCACCGTTCCTGCCGGGGGACTCCTCCCCGTCCGCAGCGGCGGTCGTCTCGACGCCGTCGCCACGGCACCCGGCACCCGGCGCCCGGCACCCGGCACCCGGCACCCGGCACCCGGCACCCGGCACCCGGCACCCGGCCACGCAGAACGCCCGGCCGGAGGTTCCAGCCGGGCGTCCCGCTGAGCTGATGCCGACAGCCGTGGGGCCCGCAGGTCGCCACGCCCTCCTGAACGAATTCGCCACCAGGAGGAGGGCTCATGCCGCCTGCGTGCCCTCTAGGCCGCCGTCAGATCAGATCGTCGGTGTGTCATCGACGATCTCCTTGTGCGGTTCGACGATGAACTTCCAGCCCTCGCTGGGCTCCAGGAACCGCACGCGGGTCGGGTAGATGTCCAGGGCGCGGCGGTCGCGGTTCTGGCTGTTCGTGTTCTTCCGCGCCCGGGCCGGCTCCTCGTACAGGTCGACCTTGACGTCCGGCACCGCGACGGTCTCCTCGCTCCAGCGCTGGACGACTCCCGCGCCGAACGCCTCCCGCGCGGCGGAGTAGAGCGAGTCCAGCGACTCCTTGTTCCCGCCGGGCACGAAGAGGGCGAGGTTCAGGAGGACGCCGGCGCTCTGGAGGACCTCGATCTCCTCCCCCGCCTCGTCGGCGGCCCAGATCCCGCCCTCGTCGGCGTTGTCCGGGAGGACATGGATCTCCTCACCGAAGACCGTCCTCGCGGTGAAGGCCCCTCCTTCGAAATCCTTTCCCGGCTTCGTGAGGAAAGCCGGGGCATAGCAGTCGAGAGGAAGGCCTTCCGTTCCCGCCGAAACGAAGATGCCGTCCTGGAGCCCCAACTCTGCAATGTCTTCAGCCGTGAGACGTCGAGCCGTGACCTTCTCGGTATTCACGCCGCTCCCCTTTTAATCGTGGCGTCCTGCGAATCGACAAGACTCTATCACGAAAACGATCAACCACTTTCCCTGACGCATATCCACACCCTCATGACGGGGCGGAAACGCTTCCGAGCAATTCGTTCCGAAAGAACGGCGGACGAATCCCCCCGCATCGCAGGAAAACACGGCACTCACAGAAAAAGGGGCGCCGAACAGGTGCTCATCCCTCTTCGGTAGCTTTTTCGGCACCGAAGTCGGGGCGGGGACGGCCGGACTGGACGTTTACCGCCCGCCCGGCGCCGTGGTCGCGCAGAGTGATCCCTATGACGACATCCGCGGAGCTGCTCCGCTCCTTCGCCCGCACCCGCGCCTCACTCGACGGCGCGGAGGTCACGTACTGGTGGTCCGGAGACGTGTACTCCTGGGCCCCCGAGGAGCCCTACCTGCGCGTCTTCGGCTTCGAGGGGATCAACGTCGCCCGCCTGGTCCAGGACCCCGAAGCCGGCCCGGACGCCTGCCGGCTGCTCTCCCGCGAAGCGGCCTTCTACCTGGACCCCGTCACCCGCGAGATCCTGGAGACCTGGCAGGACCTGCCGGTGGTGCACGTCTGGAACGACCCGGCGAACCAGAAGTGGGGGACCTACCCGGTTCCGGTGACCGAGCTCGGCGGGCAGGTCTGCTTCAGTCTGGAGATCCCGTTGGCCTACCCCTCGCCGCTGCCGGCGGACCGGTACCCCGTCCACTCGGCCGGCGACACGTACAAGGCCCTGGAGCTCTTCCAGTTCTTCGCCGACCGCGCCGATCTGGCCGGCCCGGCGGCCGGCGTCCCCGCCACCATGTCCTGGACCCGGATGTCCCCGTGGCTCCCGTGGATGGCCCGTGGACGGCGGCCCGGCGGCCTCACCTTCCACTGCCGGGGCCACAAGCTCGGCTCGTACGCCGAGGTCCCCGAACGCATCCGTGCCCACATCGCCGGCCACCACCCCGAGTTCGCCCGGGCCCCGGAGGAGTGGAGCGAGCCGAACGAGACCAGCTGGACGTACTTTCGCAAGCTCGTCCCGCCGAAGTAGCCGAAGGGCTGCCGACGGCACCCCGGCCGGAACCCCCTCACCGCAGCGGGCCCGGCACCGCTCGGTGCCGGGCCCGCCGGCCGCTCATCGCGTGGGCGGGGCACCTGGCCGGCGCCCCGCCTCATGGGTCAGGCCGGGGAGTCTGCCCTGCGGCGGCGTACGACGAACACCGCGCCGGCTCAGGAGCTGCCCGGGAGACCTTGACCACATGGGCCCGGCACAGGGATGGCGTGAGCGCGTTCGCCTGTTGGTGACGGAAGCACCTGCCCCGCCCCGATGAACAGGACCTGCAGTGACAGACCAGAATGCCCGCCGTGCGGCGGACGCCCTCTCGCGCCCCTTCGCGGTACGGGGACTGACCTCGCGCAACCGGATCGCCATGGCACCCATGACCCGGGAATTCTCCCCGAACGGCGTCCCGGGACAGGACGTGGCCGACTACTACGCCCGCCGGGCCGCAGGCGGTGTGGGGCTGATCATCACCGAGGGCACCTACGTCGGTCACGCCTCCGCGGGCACCAGCGCCAGGGTCCCGCTGTTCCACGGCGAGGAGGCGTTCGCGGGCTGGGCGGGCGTCGTGGACTCCGTGCACCGGGAGGGCGGCGCGATCATCCCGCAGCTGTGGCACGTGGGTGTCACGCGCGCCGAGGGCGCCCCGCCCGTGGCCGAGGCGGAGCCGGTCGGCCCCTCGGGTGTGTCCCTGTCGGGCGAGCCCAAGGGGCGCGCCATGACACAGAAGGACCTCGACGACGTCATCGCCGCGTTCGCGGACGCGGCGGCAGCCGCCGAGCGGCTCGGTTTCGACGGCGTCGAACTGCACGGAGCGCACGGCTACTTGATCGACCAGTTCCTCTGGGAGGGCAGCAACCGCCGCACCGACGCCTACGGGGGCGGCATCGTCGCGCGCACTCGTCTCGCGGCGGAGATCGTGGCAGCCTGCCGCGCGGCCGTGTCGGACGCCTTCCCCCTCTTCTTCCGCATGTCCCAGTGGAAGATGGGGTCCTACGAGGCGAAGCTCGCCCGGACGCCCGAGGAGCTGGAGAGCGTCCTCACGCCGCTGGCCGAGGCCGGCGTCGATGTCTTCCACGCGTCCACCCGGCGCTACTGGCTGCCCGAGTTCGACGACTCCGGTCTGAACCTCGCCGGATGGGTGAAGAAGATCAGCGGCAGGCCGACGGTCACCGTCGGCTCGGTCGGTCTGGACGGTGATTTCTTCGGCGCCTTCCAGGGCCGGAGTTCCTCGGTCACCGGCATCGAGCAGCTGCTGGACCGCATGGAGCGCGACGAGTTCGACATGGTCGCCGTCGGCCGTGCGCTGATCGCCGACCCCGAGTGGGCCGCCAAGACCCTGCACGGGCGTACCGAGGACATCACGCCGTTCGGGGCCGAGATGCTGAAGACCCTGCACTGACCGGTGCGTGACCGGGGGCGGGGTGGACCTCTTCACGGCGCCCCCGGCCGGCTGCCCGGTGGTCCGCTTCGGTGGCCCGCGCCGATGGCCGCCCCCCGAGGCGGCCTCACCCGGACGGCCGCCTCGGTGCGGCCTCCTCGGGCCGGCCCCGCCGAGGCGGCGGAACGCCTGCGCGGCGCAGCCTGACCGGACCTCAGCGCAGGAGGCGCAGGGGTACGGCCCGGGCCATCGCCTCCGCCCCGGCGTCGTTGGGGTGGAGGTGGTCGCCGCTGTCGTAGCGCGCGAGAAGGCGCTGCGGATCGGACGGATCGCGCAGCGCCCTGTCGAAGTCGATCACCGCGTCGTACGCACCGCCCGTGCGGATCCAGTGGTTGAGGGTCTGCCGGGCGGCTTCGTTCTCCGGGGTGTAGAAGCCCAGGGTGTCGTCCTTGAAGGGCAGGACCGTGCCGCCGTACGCCTTCAGGCCCCGGTCATGGGCGCGGGCGATGATCTGGCGGTGGGCCTCGATGAGGTCCGCCGCCGTGACCCGTTCCGACTCCGGGGCGACGGTGCCGGGGTGGCCGAGGTCGTTCACACCGAGCAGCACGACGAGGTGTTCGGCACCGGGCTGGGAAGTGACGTCGCGGTCGAAGCGGCGCAGGGCGCTCTGGCCGAAGTACGCCGCGAAGTTCTCGGCGTCGGACCCGGCGGGCGGGTTGGGGTCGTGCAGGAGGCGGTTTCCGCTGATGCCCTGGTTGAGCACGCCCATGGCGTCGGGTCCGGCGGCGGCACGCAGCCGGCCGGCGAGGAAGTCGGGCCAGCGGTGGTTGGCATCGACGTCGGTGTCGGCGCCGTCGGTGATGGAGTCGCCGAACGTGACGACGGCCGCGGAGGACCGTGCCGTGCTCACGCTCACACCGGTCAGGAAGTACCAGCGGTCGACGGTCGCGGCCGGCTCGATGACGGCACGGCCGGTGACGTTGCCGGCGGCCACGTAGTTGTGCTGCAGGGCCAGCGAGTGGAGCGTCGAGCCCGGGGTGGGCCCGGGCAGATGGATGCTCACCACGAGGTCGGTTCCGGCGGGCACCTCCAGGGAGACCGGGTCGCTGAGCAGCGGGGCGCCGGCGGGGACGGTCACGGAGGTGCGGCCGCCGAAGGTGAGCGGCCGGTCGCTGCGCGGATCGATCCGGGAGGAGGGGCCGCCGGCGGCCGGGCGGGCGACCCGGGCCTCACCGATGACCAGCGGCCCGCTGCCGAATTCGTTCGACAGCCGGATGCGGACCCGGTCGCCACCGATGCTCGTGCGGACGGTCTGACGGATCGTCTCGTTCTCGAACCGCGTGGTGTCCGAGGCCGGGGCCGCCGTGGGTGCGGCGGCCCATGTCCCCGTCCAGTGGGAGGAGTTGCCACTACGGGGCCCGGGCTCGGCGGAGGTGGCCGGAGCGGCCGACAGGAGCAGGGCCCCGGTCAGCGCGGCCACCAGGAGCCGGGCGGCCCGGCGTGTTCGTGGGCCGGCGGACGGGGCGGGGCCCACGGGGCGGCCCCGGGCTCCCGGAAAAGCTGCGGAGTGCGGTCTCATGCGGGTGCCTCCTGGACGCGGGACCGGGCGGACGGGGTGCGGGTGCCCGGATCCGGACGCGCCCGGCCGGTACGCCGGCGGGCGAGGCGGGCCGGGAAGTGAGGGGGGCGGGCAGGTGCGTCCACGCCGGCCTCCCCGTGATCACGTCGCGGAGCCGAAAGTTTCGAGTGTTCTTCCGACCGGGCGAGCAGACGTTATGGACGCCCGCACCTGCGCGTCAAGAGGGCCTTCCCGGCCGCCCGGGGGCCCTTCCCTGCCCGGAACGCGCCCCCGCAGGAGACGGGGCCCGGTGTACAGTTTTCAGGTCCTGTCGTCTCCGATAGAGGTGGACGTTGCGCATCTGAGGTCCGCGATCATCGCGCGGTACGGCCCCTGCCGTAGCCCGTCACGCCCTGTCGGCCTTCCTGCCGCCCCGTGACCCACCGCGTGGATGCGACCTCGGTGCATGAGCCGTCCCCCGTCTCCCCGGAGGACCGCACCCCTTGTTCTCCCGGCCGGTCGCCGCGTGGTGCTCGCATACGAAGCCCCTGATCACACGCTTGCGACTGCGAGGACCACATGTCTCATCCCCTCACCCCCGCCGCTTCCCTCAGCTGCTCCGCCCTGTCCTTCCGGTGGCCGGACGGCACCGAGGTCTTCGACGGGCTCTCCCTCAGCTTCGGCCGGGGCCGCACCGGGCTCGTCGGGACCAACGGCTCCGGCAAGTCCACCCTGTTGCGACTGCTGGCCGGCCTGCTGAAACCCTCCGCCGGCTCGGTGACCGCCGGCGGTCGCCTCGCCCACCTCCCCCAGAACCTCACCCTCGACACGGCCCTCCGCGTCGAGGACGCACTCGGCATCACCGCGCGGCGTACGGCGCTGCGCGCGATCGAGGCCGGTGACGTCGCCGAGGAGCACTTCGAGACGGTCGGCGACGACTGGGACGTCGAGGAGTGGGCCCTGGCGACCCTGGGCTCGCTCGGTCTCGGTGACGTCGGTCTCGACCGCACCGTGAGTCAGCTGTCGGGCGGTGAGACCGTGCTGCTGCGGCTGGCCGCGCTGCTGCTGGAGCGGCCCGACGTCCTGCTGCTCGACGAGCCGACCAACAATCTCGACGCCTTCGCCCGGCGCCGGCTGTACGAGGCTGTCGACTCCTGGCGCTCCGGCGTGCTCGTCGTGGTCAGCCACGACCGTGACCTGCTGGAACGGGTGGACCACATCGCGGACCTGCGTGCCGGTTCGGTGAACTGGTACGGCGGCGGCTGGTCGGCCTACGAAGAGGCACTGGCCACCCAGCAGGAAGCTGCCGGCCGCATGGTGCGGGCCGCCGAGTCCGACGTGCGCCGCCAGAAACGCGAGCTGGAGGAGGCCCGGACCAAGGTGGCCCGCCGCCAGCGGCACAACAAGAAGATGGACGCCCAGCGGCGTGCGCCGAGGATCGTCGCGGGCGAGCACAAGAGGTCCTCCCAGGAGGCGGCGGGCAAGCTCCGCGGTCTGCACGAGGACCGGCTCCAGGAGGCGCGGGAGCGGCTCGACACGGCGTCGGAGGCGATCCGGGACGACGCCGTGATCCGGGTGCGGCTCCCGCACACCGCCGTCCCTGCGGGCCGTACGGTCCTGAGCGCGCAGGGGCTCACCCCTCGCTTCGGCGCGCTGCGCGACGGCGAACTCCACGTGCAGGGGCCCGAACGCGTCGCGCTCATCGGGCGCAACGGAGCCGGTAAGACGACGCTGCTGCGCACCCTCACCGGGGAGCTCACGCCTGCGCGCGGCGAGGCCAGGACGTATGTGCCGCTGCGCTTCCTGCCGCAGCGGCTCGACGTGCTGGACGACGGGGCGACCGTCGCGGCGAACGTGGCCCGCATGGCGCCCGGGACCACCGACAACGAGATCCGCTCGCAGCTCGCCCGCTTCCTGTTCAAGGGAGCACGGGCCGAGCAGCCGGCGGGCACCCTCTCGGGCGGTGAACGCTTCCGCGCCGCCCTCGCGGCGACGATGCTCGCCACACCGGCTCCTCAGCTGCTGATGCTGGACGAGCCCACCAACAATCTGGATCTGGCGAGCGTGCGGCAGCTGACGAGCGCGCTCGAGGCCTACGAGGGGGCGCTGGTGATCGCCGGCCACGATCTGGCGTTCCTGGAGTCCATCGGCATCACCCGCTGGCTGCTCGTGGGGGAGGAGCTCACGGAACTGGACGCCGAGGAGGTGCGGGAGGCGCTCGGCACACCCGACGCGCTCGCGTGACCGGTGGTGTACTGGAAGGGTGCGGGCCGCGCCACAGGGCTCGCTCCCAGGGCCCGCTCCACGTGCCACCGGCTACTGATCCGGATCCCGTCATGCATCGTCCTCATGGATCCCGCCGTGTCCCCCGGGCCCTCGCGGGTGCGGCCGTCGTCCTGCTGACGGCCGGCGGCCCGGCCGCGGTGGCAGCCGGCGGCCCTTCCCCGACCGCTCCGGCCACCGCGGGTGCGGTCGCCGGCCTCCCGACCGACCGGACCGACCCGCGCACGGCGACCGCTGAGCTCACCATCCCGTCGATCGGCGTGACGGGCCTGCGCGTGGTCCCGTACGAGGGCACGACGGACGACGGGCCCGGTACCCGCGTCCAGGACCGCGGGGTGGCGGCCAGCCCGTACGGCGAGGAGGGCGGCGTCGGGCCGGGCGAGACCGGGAACTACCTCGTGACGGCCCACCGGCTCTCCGCCGGGGGCCCGCTCCGGGACCTGCCGGCCCTGGAGGAGGGCGGCTCCGTCCTCGTCACCGAGGGCCGGACGGTGTACGAGTACAGGATCACCGGGACCCGGCAGACGTCCTTCCGGTCCGAGCGCTCGCTCGCCGAGCAGCGGGCCGAGGTACCGGGCGAGCCGGGCAGGAAGCCCACCCGGGCGATGGTCACCCTCTCCACCTGCGCGACCCCTGAGGACGACGCGGCCGGGAACTTCTGGCGCGACGCCCACGACAATCCGGAGCACCGCATCGACAAGATCGGCGTCCTGGTGTCCACACGGACGTCATGAGCCGCGTGTCCACACGGACGTCACGAGCCGCCCGGCATGTCGGACGGCAGCTCCAGCCACCGCGCCGTACCCGGTTCGATGACGTACGTGCTGTCGCCCAGCTTCACCCGCACCCCCGGCCGCTCCGAGTCCGGTACGGCGATCCGCAGACGCTCGGCCCGGAGGCGCAGGTCCACGTCCCAGTGCCGGCGGAAGCGGAGCCGCAACCGGAACTCCGAGAGCTGGGGCAGCGTGGCCGGCGCGAGCCACAGGGCGTCCTCACGGGTCTCCAGCCCCGTCATGCCGCGCTGCACGAAGTCGAGGGTGCCCGCCATCGCCCCCAGGTGGATGCCTTCCTCGGTCGTACCGCCCTGGATGTCGGCGACATCGCCGATCAGCGCCTCCTCGCAGTACGCCCAGGCGTCGTCGCGGTGCACCCGGGCCAGCACCCAGGCGTGGACGAGGGCGCTGAGGGTGGATCCGTGGCTCGTACGCTGCACGTAGTGGTCGACGGTGGTCCGCCAGGCGTCGTCGTCGAGTTCGTGTCCGAGCCGCCGGAACAGCGCGGCGAGTTCCTTGGGCGAGAAGAGGTAGCCCAGCATCAGCACATCGGCCTGCTTGGACGCCTGGTAGCGGTTGACGGTGTCGCCCTCCGACTCCAGGATCCGGTCGAGGCGCCGGATGTCCCCGTACCGCTTGCGGTACCCCTCCCAGTCCAGCTCGTCCAGGTCCCCGTAACCGGCGAACTGGCTGATGACACCGCGGTGACGGGGCACGTACAACCGCCGGGAGACATCCTCCCAGCGGTCCGTCTCCGCCGGGTCGAGCTGGATCAGCCCGAGGAGCTGCCGGCGCCGGCTGTCGGGCAGGCAGCGGTAGAGCTCGTGGGCCCGTGCCAGCACCCAGGCGGCCGTCACGTTCGTGTACGTGTTGTCGTCGAGCCCCGCCGTGTCCGAATCCGGATAGGCGTCGTGGTACTCGTCCGGCCCGACGACCCCCCGGATGCGGTACCGCCCGAGGGAGTCGTCCCAGACGGCGCTGTCCGCCCAGAAGCGGGCCACCTGGAGCATCATCTCGGCGCCCTTGGAGTAGAGGTACTCCGTGTCACCGGTGGCCTGGCAGTACTGCCACACGTTGTAGGCGACGGCCGAGCCGACATGGTGCTGCAGCCGTGAGCGGTCGGGCAGCCAGCGCCCCGAACGGGGGTTGAGGTGGATCTCCTGGGTCTCCTCGCGCCCCTCGTCCGCACTCTGCCACGGGTACATCGCCCCGGCCCTGCCCACCGCACGCGCGGCGGCGCGGGCTGCGGGGAGCCGTCGGTGACGGTAGTCGAGCAGCCCTCGGGAGACCTCCGGGAGATGCAGGTTCAGAAAGGGCAGGACGAACAGCTCGTCCCAGAAGACGTGCCCCCGGTACGCCTCGCCGTGCAGCCCCCTGGCCGGCACGCCGACATCGAGCTCCGCGGTGTGCGGGGAGAGCGTCTGGAGGACATGGAAGAGGTGCAGCCGCAGGATGCGTCCCGGCTCGCCCGGGACCTCCAGCTCGACCTGCTGCCACAGGTCGGCCCAGGCCTTGCGGTGCGAGCTCAGCAGTGCGGAGTACGCCGGTGCGCCGTCGACCGCGGTGACGGCGGCCCGCAGTGGGCTGCCGATCGCCGGGTCCCGGGAGGTGAAGAGGGCGACCGTCTTGTCGACGACGGCGCCGGAACCCGGGGCCAGCGGGAGGAGCATCGTCTGGTGGACCGCGCGTGGCTCCTGCCGGGGTTCGGCCCGGTGGTCGCCGTTGCGCTCCGGGCCGCAGGAGGCCACGGTGCGGGCGGCCAGCGCGATCCCGATGTCCGACTCCACCGTGCGGCAGCGCAGCCACACCGCGGACTCCGGCTCCGTGCCGGTCTCCCATCCGGTGAGGTGGCGGTTGGCCAGCTCCCGGTAGCGCGCGACACCGAGGTTGCGGACGTCGCCGTCGATCGCGGCCTCCACCTCCAGCTCACCCGACCAGCCCTCGGCGGTGAAGGCCGTGTGCAGCGCGGCGAGATGGGGGTCCCCCATGTGCACCAGCCGTTCCTGCTCCACCGTCAGCCGGCGGCCGCCCGTGTCCTCGTACACCGAGCGGCGGGTCAGTGTCCCGCCGCGCAGGTCGAGCCACTGCCGGTGGTCCACGAGGTGGGTGTGGTCGGGCGTCAGCCACGGACCCGTGTGGGCGCCTTCGGGGTGGATGCGGTAGCGCAACGGCAGCCAGTCGGGGAGGTTGACCATGTCCTCGTTCTCGACCTGGTGCCCCTGGACGGAGGAGGTCAACCGGTTGTAGCACCCCGCCACATAAGTGCCCGGGTAGTGCGTCGCACCCGCGGGCGTCTCGGGCGCGGCTCCCCGGGTGGCGAAGTAGCCGTTGCCGAGCGTGCACAGCGCTTCGCGCAGGCGCTCCTTCTCCGGGTCGTACCCCTCGTACGCCCAGATCCAGCCGCGCGCCATCAGCCCTCCCCGTCGATGTCGATCAGCAGGTCCCCGGGATCGGCCACCACGAGATCGGCGCCGTGCCGGCGCAGCCCGGCGGCTCCCTCCGGGCTGTCCGTCCGGTCCACCCCGACGACCAGCCCGAAGCCGCCGCGCCGGCCCGCCTCCACTCCGGCGAGTGCGTCCTCCACGACAGCGGTCTCCCCGGGCGGTGTCCTCAGGCGTCGTGCCGCCTCGATGAACAGGGCGGGGTCCGGTTTGCCGGGCAGCCCCAGGCGGCGCGCCTCGTTGCCGTCGACCACCGCCGTGAACAGGTCCAGGATTCCGGCCCCTGCCAGCAGTTCGGTGGCGTGCCGGGACGCGGACGCGGCGGCGAACGGCACCCGGGCGTCGTGCAGCGCGTGCAGGAGGCGGACCGTCCCCGGCCAGACCTCGATCGGGTGGGTGTGCAGGCCTCGGGTGAACACCTCGTCCTTGCGCGCGGCGACGGCCCATACCGTCCCGGTGCCCGGAGGGTCGTCGGGGCTGCCTTCGGGGAGGCGGAGCCCTCTGGACCCGAGGAAGGCGGCGGCACCGTCCTTGCGCGACCTCCCGTCGACGTGGCGCCGGTAGTCGTCCGCTTCGTCGAAGGGCCGCTGACCTTCGCAGGAGGCCAGACAGGCATCGAACGCCTGTTTCCAGGCCGCGGCGTGCGCCGGGGCGGAGTCGGTGATGACGCCGTCCGTGTCGAACACCACCGCGTGCACGGAGAGCAGGACTGCGGCCGGTGACGGAGCGCGTGCCATGACCGGTGGTCCCTTCGTGGAGACGTCCCCCGTTCCATGGCACCAGGTTCCGGCTCGGACCGCTCCTCGTGGCTTCCGGGGCGGGTTCTCCCGCTTCCGGAGCGGGACACGGAACCCGACAGGGTAAAAAGTCATAAAAGTTTCCGCATGTCCCTTTTTGTACTATCGTAAAAGTCATGGCCAGAACCGAGCGTCAGACCGACCGGCAGGCGGAGTACGTGTGTCCGGCCTGCAAGCAGCCCGTCGCGAGCGCACTCGTGCGGCACAAGACCCTCGGCGTCTTCGTCCCGCACTGGGGTCCCGGACCGTGTCACAACCCGGACTGCCACAGCTACGAGGCGGGGACCGAGGACGCGTCCGGCTCCGTCCGGGACGTGGGTTCCGCCCGACGGTGAGGGGAGCGCCGGGTCAGGCCTCGGACCGGATCCGGCCGGGGCCGGCGATACGGGGGAGGAGCGGGGCCGGGGTGCCCTGCCGGGCGAGGGGGTTGCGTCTGCCGGCGACGCCTCCGGCTTCACCGGGCTCTCCTCTCCGGGCTCGGCACACCGTGAACCGTCGCCATCCGGGCGCTCAGGTGTTCAGGCGCTCAGGTGGAGCCGCTGACCGGGGAAAATGAGGTGCGGCCCCTTGAGCAGTACCTCGCGGTTCAGCTCGTGGAGCGCCTGCCAGCCACCGGGCACCTCCGCACGGGCGGCGATCACCGAAAGGCAGTCGCCCGGCTCGACGACGTACGTCTCCGCGTCGGCCAGGTCGCCGGAGTGCTGTGCCTTGCCGCTCCCGCTGCCCGCGGAGCTGCCGGTCGTGCCGGAGGACGGACTGCCGGAGGACGGGCCCTCGGACGAGTCACTGCTCGGACCGCCGGCCGACTGCCGCCCGGGGGCCGCCTGCGCATCGCTCCGGTCGGCACCGCCGGACGAAGGCGGTGAGGACGACGAGGACGACGAGGAACTCGACGTGCCGTTCGCGCCGAGGCGGCCGCAGGTGGGCCAGGCGCCCATGCCCTGCGAGCGGGCGACGCGTTCACCGACGGCGATCTGCTCGGCGCGGGTCGCGAGGTCGGCCCGGGGCGCGTACTGCCCGCCGCCGTAGGCCTTCCAGGTGGAGGGGGCGAACTGCAGTCCGCCGTGGTAGCCGTTGCCGGTGTTGATGTTCCAGCGGCCGCTGCTCTCGCACTCGGCGATGCGGTCCCAGTCCGTGCCCGCGGTGACGGTCGGCGCGATGGCGGCTCGGGCGGGAACAGCCTGGACGTGAGCCTGGGCCGGGGCGTCCGCGGCGCTGCGGCCGGAGAGGCCCAGCACGCTCAGGAGGACGAGCAGAAGGGCTAGCACCGATTCGACGGGCCGCTTGGCGAGGGGTGATGCCGGCATGACGGTATTCCTCCGCTGTGCTCCGGAAGGTGTGCAAGGGCACGAACAGGTAAGCCACCAATAATCTTTTTATGGAGCTTCGACGCGTTCGACGCCCGTACATTCACTCGGGTGGAGGATCTTTCATCGTCTCGTCCGGTGGCGCGCGCACCGGCGGGCCGGCTGCCGCGCGGAGTGACTGCGCACGGCTTCCCGGACGGGGCGGGCGGACCTACCGCTCCAGCGCCCGCAGCCTGGCCATCTCCGCGCGGATCGCGGGAAGTCGGGCGTAGAGGGCTTCGCCGGGGCAGTACGTGGAGAAGGTGTCGCGGTGACCGGCCACGGCATGGAGGTAGACCACCTCGCCGCGCCGGTAGAGACTCTCGTCGTTCGTCGAGACCATCCGCACGATGCCCCGCGGGTCGACGGCCCGGTCCAGCTTCCACGCGCCGACCTTCGCGATCCCCTCGATGAGCGCCTTCGGCACCGGCACACCGGGGCCGAAGGTGCCGAGGGCCGCGATTCCCACACTGTGCGCGTTGAACCCGGTGGCATGGGCCCCGCGCACGGAGCGTCCGACCCCGCCCGCCCTGCCCTCGTATATGGTCCCGCAGCGGTCGACGACGAAGTTGTAGCCGATGTCGTCCCATCCCTCGCCCCGGACGTGCGCCTCCTCCATCGCCCGGAGCATCTCCGGGGCGTCGGCACAGTCGTATGCGTTGGTGTGCCCGGTGTGGTGCACGAAGACGGCCCTCACCGCCCCCGTGTACACCGCGTCCTCCTTCACCAGGCTCTCGTCCGCGTGCCACTGTGCCCGGGTGACGATCTCGGGACGCTGGGCGGCGGCCCGCGCCGCCGGCTTCGCGGTGGCCCGCTCGGGCGCGGCGAGCCGTACCGGCGCGTCCCGGAACACCAGGAACACGAGCGGCACGACCATGGCGCCCACGGCTGTTCGGCGAAGCCACATAGGGCCACCATGCGCGCTGACCAGCCGCTTCGCAGGAACCCGCACCCGATCGGGTGAGGCGGGGAGCATGCCCCGGATCGCTGTCCGAGCGGTCAGGAGGCGGCGACGGCCTGCTGCTGCTCCATGATGCGTGCCGCGCGGTGCGGGGAGGTGTCGAGCCGGGCCAGCACACCCGGGACCGCGTTGTTGGGCAGGATGAGCTCGAAGAGGGCGGAGATCTCCGCGACCAGTTCCAGCGGCTCGGCCATGGACTCGGTCACCAGCTGGACCCCGGTCCACGCCCCGACGAAGAGCCGGGAGGTGGCGCCCGGATCGACATGCGGAAGGAGCTCGCCCCGTTCCTTGGCCTCGGTGAGCATGTCCGCGCCGAGGGCGATCCAGTCCGGCCAGCGGGTACCGAAGAGCCCTCGGGCCCGTGGGTCCACGGACAACCGGATCGAGGCGCTGAGCAGGGGTTCCCGGGGGAGCCGGTAGGCGAGCAGGAGAGCGGTGTCCACCCATTCCTGCAGCTTGAAGGTCTGCGGGGTGACGCCCTCCGCCGTCACGGCCTCATGGAGGACACCGCGGGCGAGCTCCTCCTTCGACGTGAAGTGGAAGTAGAGAGCGCCCCTCGTGAGACCTGCCCGGTCGAGGATCGCGGCGATCGTGGCGGCGTCGTAACCGTGCTCGTCGAAGACCTCGGCAGCCGCCTCCAGGAAGATCCTGCGCGTGCGGATCGCCCGTTGCTGTCGTGCCAACTCGCGCTCCCCTTCGACGTGGCCTGACGTTTATTCAAAAAGTACCGGTGAACCGGTATCATATCAGCGCCGTAATGCCCATTTTGTTCCACGCCTGGAGGGCCGTGCCCGAAATACCTGTCGTTCCGAGCCCGCCGCCCGCCGCAGCCGGGGCACGGAACGGCGTACTCAAGGAGTTCGTCCACCTCAGGCACTCCGGCACGGTCTTCCTCACGGCCTGGCGAAGCCGGGGAGAGGGTGAGTTCTCCCTGGCGGCGAGGTGGCCGGCCCCCGCCACCGGCCTCCCCTACGACCCCCGGGTGCTCACCCAGACCATCCGGCAGAGCGGCCTGGTCATCGCGCACGCAGCGTACGGCGTCCCACTCACCGATCAAACCCTGCTGCACTACTTCGACTTCACCGTCGCACCGGGGTTCGGAGTCCCTTCCGGGGGACACAGCGACCTCACGGTCGAGGTCTCCGTCCGAGAGCCCGAGAAGCGCGGCAGGTCCGTCAGTTCGCTCGGCGTGGACGTCCGCGTGCTCCAGGACGGCCGCTTGGTGGCCCGCGCGGACTCCGAGTTCGGCTGGGTCACCCCGCGCGCCTACCGCCGGCTCCGCGGGGACCACGGCACCGTCGCCTGGAACACGTGGCCGCTGCCCGCTCCGGTCGATCCCCGCACCGTGGGCCGCGCCACCCCGGCCGACGTGGTCCTGGCGGCCGGCGACGGACCCCGCCACTGGCAGTTGCGCAACGACGTGGACAACGTCGTGCTGTACGACCACCCGGTCGACCACGTCCCGGGGCTCGTCCTGATGGAGGCCGCCCACCAGGCCGCACTCGCCACCCTGCACCCCGCGCCCTTCGAGGCGACGGACGTCACCAGCGCGTTCGAGCGGTACGCGGAATTCGACCGCCCCTGCTGGATCGAGGCGGAGGTCCTGCCCGCCGCCCCCGGAGAGACCTCGGTCCTGGTCACGGTGACGCAGGAGGAGAAGACGGTCTTCCGGAGCCGGCTGAGCGGTCCCTGCGGCCGGCGGCTCACTGATTGACGAAACCGCCGTCCACCGGCAGGACCGTGCCCGTGAGGAAGGGGCAGCGGTCGCTGAGCAGCCAGGCCACCGCGCTGGCGACCTCCTCGGGCTCGGCCGTACGCCCCTGCGGCGTACGGCTGTTGACCATCTCCTCCAGGCCGGGGTTGCGCCCGAACCAGTCGGCGGTGATCTCGCTGCGCGTGGTGCCCGGTGCCACCGCGTTGACCCGGATGCCCTGCTGGGCGTATTCGTCCGCGGCGGCCCTGGTGAGACCGACGACGGCGTGCTTGGCCGCTATGTAGGGGGCGGCCGCCGGTATGGCCACCAGCCCGCCCACACTGCTGTTGTTCACGATGGAGCAGCTCCCGGTGTTCGGGAGCATGGCCGCGATCTCGTGCCTCAGGCAGTTCCAGACGCCGCGCACGTTGGTGTCCATGACCGCGTCGTAGACGTCGTCGCCCATCAGGTGCAGGGGGGTCCGGTCACCGCCGAGACCCGCGTTGTTGAAGGCCGAGTCCAGGCGCCCGTAGGTGCCGACCGTGAAGTCGACGGCACGGGCGGCGTCCTCGGCCACCGTGACGTCGCACAGGACATAGGAGGCCTGCGCTCCCTTGTCCCTCAACTCGGCCACCAACGAAGCCAGCCGGTCCTCCCTGCGAGCGGCCAGGACGACCGTCGCGCCCTCGTCGGAGAACACCCGCGCCGCCGCCGCTCCGATGCCGCTGCTCGCCCCGGTGATCAGGACGACTCTGCCGTGAAGAAGATCGCTCATGGCGGCAGTCTGGCAGGCGGCGGGGCCGGCAGCCATGGTCATGCGCACCCCTGAGCTTCCCCACAATGCCACGCCCATAACAGACCGTACGTACTGTTTTCGCCCCACTCCCGGCGAAAGACCGGAAGCGGGTCCACCGGGTCACCAGCCGCCCGGCGGCCCACGCGGTACCGTGCGGCATGCTCGCCATACAGTTCGACCGTTTCGGTGGTCCCGAAGTGCTCCGCCCCGTGGAACTGGCCGCCCCGGTGCCCGGCCCCGGAGAGGTGCTCCTCACCGTCGAGGCCGCCGGGGTGAACTTCGCGGACACCCACCAGGTGGACGGCTCCTACCTCGGCGCCGATGCCCTGCCGTACGTCCCGGGCAGCGAGGTCGTGGGCCGCACCCCGGACGGCAGGCGGGTGCTGGCCCGGGTCTCCCACGGGTACGCGGAGCAGGTGACCGCCGAGGAGTCCGGCGTCGTGGAGATCCCCGAGGAGCTCGGGGCCGCCCAGGCGCTCGCCCTGATGACGCAGGGGCTGACCGCCTGGCACCTGCTGCGGTCCGCGGCGCGTCTTCGTGACGGTGAGAGCGTCGTCGTGCACTCCGCGGCGGGCGGCGTGGGCAGCCTCGCCCTCCAGCTGGCCCGGGAGTTCGGGGCGGGCCGGGTCCTCGCCCAGGTGTCCACCCCGGCCAAGGAGCGGCTCGTCCTCGGCCTCGGCGCCGACGCGGTGGTCACCTACCCCCTCGCGGAGAAGGCGGACGTCGTCCTGGACGCCGTCGGCGGGGACCTCTTCGACCGGGCCCTGGACTCCTTGGCGTCCTACGGGCGGCTGGTGACCTACGGCAACGCCGCCCGCACCGGTTTCACCCCGGTCGATCCGGCCCGGCTCGGGCGTCTCAACGCCTCCGTCGTCGGATTCTGGCTGCGTCCCGCCCTCGCCGCACCGGGCGCGGTCAGCGGCCCCTTGAAGGAGCTCTTCGCCCTGGTCGCCGGAGGCCGCCTCAAGCCCGTGACCGGTGGCGGCTATCCGCTCGCCGACGCCCGGCGCGCCCATGAGGACCTGCTCGCGCGCCGGACCACCGGAAAGCTGATCCTGATCCCCTGAGCGGACCCGGCGACATTAGGGTGGCCCGATGCCCTCCCTGACCTCACACTCGCCGGGACCGGCCGCCGCCGGAACCGGAGCACCGGGCACCGCACCGTCCCGCCCCGGCCGTGACCCGTTCTTCGACAACGCGAAGTACCTGGCCATCGTCCTCGTCGCGGTGGGGCACGCCTGGGAGCCCCTGCCCGGCAGCGGGCGCGTGGTGGAGACGTTCTACACCTTCGTCTACACCTTCCACATGCCGGTCTTCATCATCATCGCCGGGTACTTCTCGCGCGGCCTCGAGCTGCGCTCCGACCGGGTGTGGAAGCTCGTCACCGGCCTGGCCGTGCCCTACGCCGTATTCGAGATCGCCTACACCCTCTTCGAGCGCCTGACCGGCTCCCCCGCCTTCCCCCTGAGCCCGCTCACGCCGTACTGGCTGCTGTGGTTCCTGCCCGCCCTGCTCCTCTGGCGCCTCACCACCCCCTTCTGGCAGACGGTCCGGTGGCCCGTGGCACTCGCCCTGGTCATCGCGTCCATGGGAGCGGTCACCAGCAACATCGGCGAGGACCTGCACCTCCAGCGGGTCCTGCAGTTCCTGCCGTACTACGTCCTGGGCCTCCAGCTGCGGCCCGAGCACTTCGACCTCGTACGCCGCCGCGCCGTGCGCATCGCGTCCGTCCCCGTCTGCCTGGTGGCCCTGGCCGTCGCGTACTGGGCGGTGCCGCGCACGACGACCTCGTGGTTCTTCCGCCGGTACGGCGCCGAACAGCTCGGCTCGCCCGCCTGGACCGGCGTCCCGGTGACCCTGCTGCTGTTCACCTGCGCACTGCTGCTCAGCGCCTGCTTCCTCGCCTGGGTGCCGAACCGCAGGCTGTGGATGACCGCTCTGGGCGCGGGCACGCTCTACGGCTACGTGCTGCACGGCTTCGTCATCAAGGGTGCGGTCAAGCTGGACCTCTTCGAGGCCGACATCGTCTCCACCCCCCAGGGCCGGCTCCTGGTGTCCGCCGCCGCAGCGGCCGTGGTCACGCTCCTCTGCAGCCCGCCCGTCCGACGGGTGTTCCGCTACGCCGTGGAACCCCGGCTCGACCGGGCCAGGAAGCCGGAGCCGGCTCCCTGACGTCCGCAGCCGAGCACGTGCGCCGGGCCGGACGCACCGCACCCCCGGACCGGGAAGGGCCTCGGGGGTGCGGGTGTGCGACGGAGCGGCGGCTCAGACGGCGCCGGGCGCGCCGAGCATGGCGGACGCGCTCTCCAGCGGTGTGAGGGGAGGCGCCACAGGGGCGGGCACCTCGGCCGGGCGGCAGGTGAAGCCGAGACGCGTCAGCGCCCTGGTCACCTCGCCCGCGGTGAAGTCCCGGCGGTCCTGCCGGGTGATGATCTCGCCGACCTGCTTGACGGGGTAGACGCGGCGGCTGATGACCACCGCGTCACCGGTGACAGGTTCGGGCTTGATGCCCTTCATCGAGTCCTCGACCTCGTTCTTGAAGAGGTCGAAGGGGAAGCGGGCGATGACACAGCGCATGGTGCCTCAACAAAGTGGTCGTGAAGAAAGCCGGACGGGGTCGGCCGGGCTCCCGGCCGGGTGACTACGCGGCCTTGTTGGTCCGGCGCTGTGCCGCCGCGGCACGCGCCTGCGGCGTCGCCGTGTTGGCGTTCGAGCGACGCCCCTGGCCGGGACGCGCGCCGCGCCGGCTCCGGGGGCCGGAACCGCCGCTCCTGCGCTCCGTCACCGGTGCGGTGATCGTGACGGGCACGCCCGACGGCGACTGCGCGCCGGTGATGCGGTTCAGCTCGGCCTCGCCGGAGCGGACCTGGGCGACCTGCGGCGTGATGCCGGCGTCGGCCATCAGCCGGGTCATCTCGCG
>NZ_JBIBZU010000037.1:0-31575 GCF_043088245.1 Streptomyces sp. NPDC014623
CGGCCGCGCCGTACGTCCGGGCTGAGCGGGGTGGTTCCCTCGTTGGGCGGCAGACTTCAGTCCAGTGCGCCGTTCGTCGGCTGTCCAGGATCGGGCTTGCCCGACCGCCGAAGGCGGCGCCGTAGGCGTCCTGGACTGCCGGCGGGCGGTGTGCTGCCCTCGGGTGCCGTCCGACGAGGGGGCCGCACCGCGACCCACCACCATCTCCACCACACACAACCCGCACCCCCCGAGCCGTGCCCCCCACCCCCTCAGCAGGGTGGCCGGGGTGTGGGGCGGAGCCCCGCGTCTTCCCTCACCCGCACCCGACAACGGAGAAGGGGCGGACCGCCTGGTGGCAGTCCGCCCCTCGCCGGGGATGTGTCCCGGTTACATCTCGACCTCGCGGCCGCCGACCTCGACCGCGGGAGGCTCCGGCGCCTTCACGACCTCGGGTTCGTCGCGGCGGGTCCGCTCGGCCTCCTCCATCTGCTGCGTCTGCTCGCGGTCGGCCAGGATCTCCGTTGCCCGCCCGGCGGTCCGGACGGCTTCCTGCAGCTCCTCACCCGTGAGCTTCGGCGCGGTCTCGTGGGCCCGCTCGCGCGACTGGCGCAGGGCCTCGGCCTCGTAGTGCTGCCGCATCTGCTCGGCTTCCTGCTCCTGCTGCACGCGGGCGCGCTCGGCCTGGCGTTCCTGTTCCAGCTCCGGTTCCACGGCGGCCGGCTGCACGTCCTCCGGCAGTTCCACGGGCTCCGGCTCCGGCGCCCGGAGTTCCAGCTGCCGCTGTGCCTCCTGCGCCTGCTCGCGCGTCGGCTCGGTGTGCTCGTGCCACGCCTGCCGCGCCTCGTGTACCTTTTCCAGCTTCTCGCGGTCCTCGGCAAGCGAAGCGGTCAGGGCCTCGTATCCCTCGACGGCCTCCTGCAGCTCCTGCGCCTGCTCGGGCGTCTCGGCCTCCATCGCCTTGATGTACGTCTGGACCGACTCGCGCTCGGCGTCCGACAGGGACTCGCTGACCTCGCGGAGCTGTCCGGCGACGTGCGGCGGCGCCCACTCGGTCTCGCGGTCGTACCGCTCGACCATGCGCCGCAGCGTGGCGTCCGACGCTCCGACCAGCTCCATCCGGTCCTCGGGCTCGCCCAGTGCGCGGTACGCCCGGTCCCAGTCCTGGCGGACGTCGACCGCACCGCGGCCCGGCCGCTGGCCGATCGCGTCGCGCTCGTTCTCGTGCTGGTGCGCCTCTCGGTACGCGGCAACCGACCCGGCCCGCTCGATCCAGCGCTCCCGCCAGGTCGGGTCCTCGGGGACCGGTCCCAGCTTCTGCGCCCACTGCGGCAGCTCGCTGGCCTCGGCCTGTTCCAACAGCTGCTGTCCCAGTTCCAGGCGCTTCTGCTCGGCCAGCTCCGCGACGCCCCGGGCGTACTCGCCTTCCGGGCCCTCGATCTCGGCAGCCCGGTTCCGCCAGTCGGCGCGCTCCTCGGCGGCGGCCTGGCGCTCCTCCACGATGCGGGCCCGCTCCTGCGACTCCTGCCCGCCGTGCAGCACCTCGGCGCCCAGCGACATGGCCATGGCCTGGTCCATCGCTTCCTGCTGCCGCGCCTGCTCGAACGCTGCGGCCTCCGCTGCCCGCTGGGTCTCCATCGGGTCGATGACCTGCGCCCCGATGACCGCCTGCTGCGCGGCCAGGGCGTCCTCCTGGCTGCCGTTCCAGGCCAGGACCGGAGCCTGCGACATGGCCTCGGCCTGCCGCATCGCCTCGGCCTGCGCCTCCTCGCTGATCGCCCGGTCCACGTGGGCGACGGGCGCCACGGACAGCTCGGCCATCAGGTCGTTGACCGTGCGTTCCTGGGTCTCGACGGCCTCGCGCACGCGGGCCTCGTCCGCCTGGACCTGGCGCCGGTCGGCGGCCTCCAGCTCCCGCTCCGCACGCCAGTGCAGCACCTTCGCCACGTCCTTGGCGTCGGCCAGGTCGCCCCCGGTGATGCTGCGCATCATCTCCATGGCGTCGTGGCCGGCGGCCTCGGCGCTGCGGCCCAGACGGATGAGGGAGCCGTACGCCTCGCTGTCGCGGACCTTCGAGAACTTGTCGCCCAGCTTCTCGAACAGGACTCGGCCGAACTTCTTCTCCGCGTCCTTGGTCGCCAGGTCTTCCAGCTCGTACGAGTGCTTCGCCAGGGAGCTGGACCATTCCAGCTCCTCGCGCTGCACCTGCGTCGCGGACTTCTCGACGCTGGAATTCTCCAGTGTCTGCTTGAAGAAGGTCATCGGCTCGGGCCGCTGCTCCTCGGGCACGCCCGGCATGTCCGTGGACATGTACGCGGTGTTCCGCTCGCGGCCGCGCGTCATCGCGACGTAGAACGCCTCCCGCGAACCGGAGCCGTCCCAGTAGGAGTGGGCCGTTCCAACGGTCCGCCCCTGGGTGGAATGGATCGTGCCCGCGTACGCCAGGTCCACGTGCTTCTGCACGTACGAGGACGGCAGGGTCACGGTGTCCCCGTCGTCGTAGGCGGCGGTCACGGAGCCGTCCTCCGCGATGCCCAGCACCTTGACCACATCGCGGTTGGTGGCGAAGCGGTCGCCGGACGTGCTGGTCAGACGGCGGTTGTTGTCCCGGAGCTGGATCATGTCGCCCTTGCCGACCGTGAGGCCGCGCCCGTCCAGCTCGATGCCGTCCGCCTCGACCTCTCCGAGCCGAACGAGGTCGGCGCGGGCGCGGGCGGCCAGCTCGTCGGCCTGGGCTGTGGTCGGCGCGATGAGTACCGCGTCCTTCCCGCCCGTGTGGTCGACCAGCCACGACTGGTACGAGGCTTCCACCATCTCCTCGCGCGTTCCAGCGCGCAGACGGCCGCGCGTCTCGTACTCCGCGAGCACGTCCACCTCGCCCTTGCGGAGCTTCAGGGACGCCTCCTTCTCCCACTCGGAGTTGAAGCGCATCACCTCGTCCAGGCGGTGGACGTTCGGCAGATCCTCGGTCAGCTGGGAGAACACCCCGCCGCTGCCCACGCTGCTGAGCTGGGCGTTGTCGCCCACGTACAGCACCTTCGCCCCGGCCAGGTCGGCGTACCGGCGGATCTCGTCCAGCTGGCCCGTCTCGGCCATGGACGCCTCGTCCACCAGGATCAACTGGCCCGGCCGGAGCTGGCAGGCGTTCCGGTCCTCGTCCGACACCGCGGTGCCCGATTCCAGCCTGCGGTTGGTGTCCAGGAACTTCGCGATGTTCGCGGCGTTCTCCACGCCCTCGTCGGACAGCACGCGGGCGGCGCGCTGGCTGACGGTGAGGCCGATCACGGGGCCGCATTCCTGCGTCCAGACGTCGTGGATCGCGCCCGCCAGGCGGCTCTTTCCAGTTCCAGCGGGGGCGGCCACGACCTCCATGCGGCGGCCGCTGGCCAGGATGGAGCGGAACGCCTTCTCCTGTCCCTCGTTCAGCCCGGCGCCGGCCACGGCCGCCTCGATCGCCTCGCGGCCCACGGCGGGGGCTCCCAGCTCGGTGGCCTTGGCGATGATGCGGCCCTCCCGCTCCAGGTGGGCCTCCGTGGCGTACCGGCGGGCGCCGTGGCGGGCGTAGACCGACAGCCCGTCCTCGCGGCACAGCTCCGGGGGGAGCGGGACGAGGTTGCGGGCGGTCAGCCGGACCACGGCCGTGTCGGCTCCGGGCTGCAGCGCGGCGTCGGCCAGCTCGTTGACGAGGGCGGTCACCTGGTGGCGTTCCAGCCCTCCGAGACAGTCCGGAAGTTCCTTGGTGATCTCCACGATCAGGTCGCCTCGACGCCACGTCGACTTCTGGTCCTGGGCGTTCTCGATGGCCTGCTGCACGACCTTCGTCGGGTCGAATTCCAGGCCCGATTCCAGCGTACGTCCGTCGCGTTCCAGGTCGGCGGTCGCGCGTTCCACCTGCGCTGGAATGTCGGCCAGCGACTCGCGGGTGTCGGCCACCATGTCGGCCTCCCAGCGCTCCAGCAGTTGCTCGCGCGGGACGGCTTCCACCTTGTTCTTCCGCTCGGTCAGGTTGACCCACTGCGCCATGCGGGCCAGCTCGTGGGCGCCCGGCGCGCGGCCGGTCCGCTCCTCGTACGCCTTGGCCAGCTCGGCGGTGCCCTTGGTGATGGTCCGCCGGCGGGAGCTGTACTTGTCGCGCTTCTCCTCGGAGATGCCGACGATCTCGCGGGCCATGCCGTCCGGGCGGGTGGCCACGCGAAAGCCCATCTTGCGGTACAGGGCCTCGTCCGACACCTTCTCGAAGATGTGCCCGGCGGCCTTGGTGTGCCGGTAGATCTCCTGTCCGTCGATGGTGAGCCACTTCGACGTGACTTCGCCGGTCACGGGGTCGACGGACGAGGATTCCACCCGATTCCAGATCGCGTTGTGGATGTGCAGCTGCGGGTCCGAGTCACGGCTGGTGTGCTGCCGGAACGAAGCGATCGTCCACGCGTGCGCGTCGACCTGGCGGCCCATCGGGGCCCCGTCCGGGTCCTTCGCACCGTGGCGTCCGTCGCGGGCGTACCCGGCCTCTTCCTCCAGGAATTCCAGCCCGGCCTGGACACCCTCCATCAGGCACTCCCAGACCTGATCGGCCTTCTCGGCGGCGGCGGCCGCGCCCTCCAGGTCCCCGGCCTCGCGGAGCCGCGCGGCCTCGATCTGGAACCCGGCGTGCAGCAGGCTGTACGACTTCGGCGCGGAGAACGTGACGTCGTAGTACGAGCGGCTGGAGGGGGCGTTCTGGCGCACCTTCAGCTCCGCCGCGCGGCGCTGCTCGGGCGTCGAATCCGGCCCCAGCTTCTCCAGCGCGGCGGCCACCTTCTCCTCCGTCGACTTGGTGTAGTCGTACGGCTTCCGGCCCACCCGCGCCTCGTCGTAGATGGCTGCCACCTGGGCGTTGTACTCGTCCGATCCCGGCTCGGCCGTGATCGCAGAGAGTGACGCCCGGACCTCCGCGTGGAGGCCCGGGTGCGTGAACTTCGAGTACATGTCGCTCATCAGCTCATGGTCGACTTCACCAGTCAGACCAAGATCGTTTGCGGCGCTCCCGAGCCAGATCCCGGCCGGCTCTCCGGCCTGCTCGATGGACTTCAGGTAGTAGTGCTCACCGCCGCGACCGACCGCGTTCATGAGGTATCCCGGGTCTGATCCCGGGCTCACAGTAGCGGTCATGTGATCACGGTACGGGCCATCGGATGGTAATGCAAGGGTGTGTTGAAGTTAGTAGGTAGCTCAGGTTTCAAGATCCGGGAAGAGAAGGGGGTGGAGAGGGCAAGTAGGCAGATGGGAGAGGAGATCGACAAGGGCAAGCAAGAGAGGACAGCAAGGGGAGACGAGGGGAGGACGGAGGAAGACATCAGCCAGGGATCGGGAGAGCGCGAGAGGGTGCCCCTCTCGCAAGTGTTGACCGCGACCGGTGGGCGCCCGGTAGGCTGCGCCACAGACGACATGAGGCCCGACCCCCGGACTGGGGGCGGGCCTCGACTGTTACCAAGCGTGTTTTTCGGCGGCGGCGTCGCCCGGGTGGCCGGCGGCCGCGAACGGCGGACGGTCTAGCGTGGACATGCTGTGAACCGCACGCCCGGCGGGCCCTCGCGCGGGCCGCGAAACCGGCCCCCGGCCGCCCGTACGCCGTAGCGTGTCCACGCTGTGAACCGCCCACGGCGGCGGCCTGTACGGCAACCGCTACGGCGGGCCGGTCCACCCCGTACGCCGTAGCGTGGACACGCTCCGAACTGGCGTCGGCCTCGACCTCCCGGCGGGACGAAGCGGAACCGGTGCGCCTCGACCCGCTACAGCATGTCCACGCTATGAAACAGCCTTCACCAGAGGGTGTCCTGGTGCTCCCCCGAGGGGTGGCCGGCCGCGAGCGCGGCCGCGATGGCGGCGGGCTCCGCGCCCGGCTCGGCGGTCAGGATCGCGTCCCGTACGGCGACCGCCCGTCCCGCCGCGCCCCGCACGTCTGCGAGCGCGTGACCGGTGAGCCCCCGGCGGGCCGCGTAGTCCACGATGTTCTGCAGCCGCTCCCCCGCCAGCCAGTGGTCCGGGTTCTGACAGCTGCTCTCGTCGCAGGTGTGCCGGACCACGGCGCCGTTCCGCAGTGCGGCCGCGCCGTGGCAGATGACGAACCCGAGCACGTGGGCCGACACCACGCGGGAGGTGCCCGCCGGGCGGCTGCCCGCCCGGAGCTTCCCGTGCCCGGAGTCGCTGATGGCCCCGAGCCACCAGTGGCACGGCGTCGGGCCGGGGCCGCGGTACACCTTCGCCTCGTACCGGGCGGCGGTCGCCGGGTCGGCGGCCAGGCGGTCCCAGGGAACCGCGGGGGTCGGCTCGCTCATGCGGCGGCCTCGTCCGGCTCGGCGTCGTCGGCGGACTCCTCGGCCTCGAACGGCTCTCGGCACTCCCCGCACAGGATCGCCCCGCCCTCCAACAGCTTGGGGGTGACCTGCATCCGGCGGGGCGGGTCGCACTCGCACGCCACGGCCAGGCGCTTACCCGCCCGGCCCTTCCCGCCGCGCGGGCCCTCCTTCTTCCCGTCCTCGTCCTGCTCCTGGTCCTTGTCCTCGTCGGGGGCCTCGATCCGGGCCAGGGCGGCGGCGTCCAACTTCCTGATGACGGACGCGTACCGGCTGACCGTGGCGGCGGTGATCAGGGCCTCCGAGAAGCCGATGACCTTCTCCGCCCGCTTCGGCGGCTCCAGCCCCAGCTCCTCGGCCAGGGCCGCGAACTTGCGGTTGTGCCAGCGGCCCGCACACGAGGTGTCCCGGATGCCCCGGGCGGCCGCGAGCGCGTGCGCGGCCTCGTGCAGCGCGGTCTCCACCACCATCTGCCCGCCCACGGCGATGGCCTCGCCGGAGATGAACAGCTCCGCCCGGCGGCCGCCGGCCGCCGCGTCCAGCCACCGGTCCGCCGTGTGGTGCCCCCAGGACGGCCGCTTCTTGTTCCGCCCCTGTGTACCCGTGCCGGTGATCATCACAACGTCTGGAAGGTCGGGGTGGTGCTTCTGGAACGCGGCCCAAGTCGCTTCCAGCGCGGTCGTGATCCGGGTTCCCTCTTGAGTCGGCATGTCTCAGATCGTAGCGTGAACACGCTATAAGACGGGAGGGGTTCGAGCGGACTGGAACGGCAACGGCCGCCGTTGGAACTCGCGTTCCAGCGGCGGCCGGTCGTGGTGCTGAGGGTCGGTCAGTCGTCGTACTCGTAGGCGTCGGTCACGAGGTCGCCCCATCCCGCGTGCCCCCGCCATTCCAGGCGGTGCCGGAGCATCGCGGCGGCGTCGGCCTCGGTGACCTCCAGGGCGAAGTGCTCCCGCGCGGCCGTGAGGACGTCGCCCACCGTGACCCGTAACGGCCAGGTGATGTGGATGTCTGTCACGGGTTCGGAGAGGCGGGCCCGCACCGCCGCGGTGATGGCCATGTCCGTGGCCTGCTGCACCTGAGCCTGGAAGTGCCGGGCCTGCTGTTCGGCGGCCAGGCGTTCGCGCCGCCGGCGGATGGCTCGCAGGATCACCACTCCTCCTTCGGGTGCGGCTCGACGTGCCCGCAGTAGTGGCACGTCGCCCCCGCCGGAAGGTCAACCGTCGTCCCGGTGCAGCGCGGGCACTCCCCCAGTTCCAGCACCGGACCGGTGCCCCGGACGCACCCGGGGCACCGGTGCCCGTCGTCGCCGTAGGTCCACCCGGCGCGCTTCATGACGTCCTCGAACTCGTCGGTGTCCAGCGCGTACGGGTCGTCCACGGGTTCCAGGAACAACGCGACGCACCCGTCGCGGTCGCACGTCACGGCGTCTCGGATCACCGGTCCTCCTCGGCGGCCGCCGACTCGTCGTCGGCCAGCTCGGTGAGCGCGAGCGCGGCCCGGTGCCGTTCGGCGGTGAACCCGATCGGCTTCCGCCCCTCGCGCTCGTCGCCCTCGTACAGGCGGCGCTGTCCGTCCGCGTACGACCGGAGCACGTCGCGCGCCTCGTCCGGGGTGCAGTCCAGCGCGGCCGCCACCTCCTGCCAGGTCGCCCCCAGTTCCAGGGCCTCGTGCAGGGTGCTGGGCCGGTAGTTCAGGGCGGTGCGCCGGATGGCCTCCCCCAGTGCCAGCTGCGCGAGCGCGTCACCCGCGGTGCCGCGCTCGACCTCGTACGGGAAGTCAGCGGGCAGGCGGCGGTTCGACAGTCGCTCGGCGTGCTGGGAGTGCTTCTCCGCCTGCCAGGTCAAGGGAGTGGCCGGCGGGAGGTCGTCGGGTCGCCGGACCTGGAGGGCCTGGAAGTCCTTGTACGCGTCGGTGCTCACGGTGGTGGTCGCCCTTCAGTTGGTCGGGTAGAGGTCGGCGCGGGGGGTGTTCTCGGTGAGCCAGCGGCGGAAGCTGTGGGTGCCGCCCGCCGCGATGCGGTCGTGCCGCTCCTTCACCGTGGTGTGGTGCTGGCCCAGCCCTTCGCCCAGGTCGCGCCACGACACCTTGTCTCCGGCGTCGTCGGGCTCGCGGGCCATCAGCAACAGCTCCTCCTCGATGGCGGTCAGTCGCTGCTTCAGGCGCCGGATGTCCCGCAGGTTCGCGTAGATGAACTCCTCCCCGAGGTTGGGGTTCCCGGCCTGGATCGCGTCCATGGCCAGGATGGCGCTGTCCGCCTCGTCCGCGATGCTCCACTGCTTGTTGCCGTGGAACGCGAGCGTGTACGTGCCCACTCCGTCCGGCCAGTGGGCGGTCCGGCCGGAGGTCTCCCAGGGCTCCATGCCCGGCCGGCTCACGGCCATGGGCTCGTCCACCGGGGACGGGAGGGGGCGGTGCTGAGGGGTCGTCATGAGCGGTTCCCTTCGTCAGTGTTGGGGTTCCCCAACACCCTTAACTGTAGGGGTTCCCCAACACTTGGCACAAGCGGTTCGCCGCATCCCGTCCGGCCAGTTCCTGGCCGGTCTCCGTCCCGGTTGGCGGGAGACTCCCACGAGCGGGTATCTCTACGGGCAGGGACGAACGGCGGGCGGTGATGGGGAGTTGACCCAGGTGGAGCTGTGGTGGAGACGACCTCCCGTGCCCGGGTCGCGTCGCTCGCAGAGACAACGCGCGGTCGCAGAGCTGCGGGCACAGGGTCGGTACGGCCCCGAACTGCGCGACGTGCTGCCCGCGTTCGTCGGCCTCGCCTTCGCCGCGGCGGCTCCGCTGGTCCTCCTCGTCTGGCTGCACCGCGCCCTCGGCGTCGGCGGCCTGGTGCTGGGGGTCGTTCTGCTCGCGGCCGCCACGGCGGTGGGCGTGCGGTGGCGCCGCGCGGCGGCCCGCCGGCGCGGCGGCATCTACACCTCGACCGAACTCGGCGTGCTCGATGACCACGGCCTGGCGGCGGCCGCCGAACGGATGCTGCGCCGCGACGGCTGGCACGTCATCGCGATGCCGGACGAGGGGCGGCCCCGCCTGTACGCCCGCGACCGCGGCGGCCGCCAGCTCGATGTCGGGTTCCGCCCGGCGGACGAGGCGGTGGACGAGGATGCGCCGACCGGTCCCGCTCCCCTGCGGGAGGCGGGCCGCCCGGGGGTCGACAACCTGATTCGAGTGGTGGTCAGCAGGGGCTCGTACAGCCGCGCCGATGTGCTCTGGGCCTCCCGCCAGGGCGGGGTCCACCTGCTCGACGGGCGCCAGCTGCAGCAATGGGCCGCCGGGGCGTCCCTGGACGATCTGGGCCTTCCTGGCTGACAGCCCTTGCAAGATCGTTTGGCGAAGCGCAGGCGCGCTCGACAAAAGGAGATCCTTTTAATGCACTCCGGGCGCGGGGCGCTCGCGGAAAGGATCTCCTTTAGAATCTCGGTATGGAGAAAATCGGCGTTACTGCCTGGATCACCGCGTCACAAGCGGGGGCGCTCGCGCTGCTCGATAAGCGGCGGCGGCTGGAGGAAAAGGAGACCGTGCGGGAGCTGGTGGCGTCCGGCATTCGGCCGCGCGACGCTCGCGTGCAGGTGGCGCGTATGCGGCCGGAGCACTGGCCTGCGCTGGAGGTCGTCGTGGGTGAGGCGGTCCGCCGGCGCCTGGCGGACGAGGACCTGGCGGGGCCGTGGGCTCCGCTCGCGCAATCGGACCTCGACCGCCTCGCGCTGTCCGGCCGCTGGCCCGGGGCGAGTACCGGAATCACGCTGGTTCAGCGGAACTACGCCTTTCCGGCGGACCTCGTTCTGCAGCTGCGGACTGCCTCGTGGCGGGTCTCGGAGAAACCTCTGGCCCGGCTGTACGAACTCGGCCTGGTCGGCTCCGGGCTGCGGCTGACGGAGGAACAGAAGACCCGGCGCGACGAACTCGCGCGCCTGCTCTACCCGCCCGCCCGGATCATCCGGGAGGCCCTGGCCACGTACGGCCCTCACTCGAACGAGTGACGGCCCCGGCCGGTGAATTAAAAGGATCTCCTTTAAAGGAATCCGGCTTCGCGTGCACAGTTCTAAGCGTCCTCCGCTCTTTTCGATTTCCTCGGATGGCCTAGTTTGAAAAGCGGCCCGAATGGGGTCTATAAATGCTAGCGTCGGGAATTCCGGCGGACTGTCCTCGGGAGGTACGGGTGAGCACGGCAACGACGGCACGCACGGCGGGGACGGTCCCGGCCAGTCGTGAAAGCGCAGATCAGGACCCGGATCGGGTGCCGCGCGGGAAGCCCTACTGCTTCACGGACGGGCTGCCCGTCTACCGGTGGGGACAGGCGCCGGCCTACCTGCAAACGCAGACGCAACTGGGCCAGGCCCGGCTGAAGCTGGCGGACGGTCAGCCCGTCATCGCGTACCTCTACCTGCGCAAGCACGACGTGGAGGTGCCGCTGTACGACCCGGCGGCCGCGGTGAAGATGCGGCCGCTGGCCTCGGCGGTGAAGAAGCGCATGGAGGCGGCCCGGACCTGCCCGGAGTGCGGCAAGGTGCGCGAGCACCGGTTGAACGGCCGCCCCTGCTCACAGTGCTGGAACAAGGCACAGCTGGCCCGGCAGCGCGAGCGGGCCCGGACGTGCTGGGGCTGCGGGGCGGTGCGCGAGCGTCCGTACCCGGCCGCGCACAACCGGTGCGGCGGCTGTCGCCGTGCCCAGCTCGCGGAGGAACGGGCCCGGAAGGCTGAGGCGGTGCTGTACTCCATCACCTGCCCCGGGCGGGACTGCTCGGTGAAGACGGCCACCAAAGCGGCGGTGCGCCGCTGGCGGGAGGCGAACCCGTACGGGTACTGGCGGCCGCGGTGGTGCTCGCCGTGCGAGGAACGCGACGCTCGGGAGCGGGCGGAAGCCCAACAGCGGGCGGTGGAGGCCCGGGAGGCTGAGCGGGAGGCCCGGCGCCGGCGGGTGCTCGAACTGCAGGAGTGGGCGGCGGCCGCGCTCGCGGACGAGGCCCTGGTGGTCCTCGACACGGAGACGACCGGGCTCGACGCGGAAGCGTGCGTGGTGGAACTCGCGGTCATCTCCGGCTCCGGGGACGTCCTGGTGGACACCCTGGTCAACCCCGGGCGGCCGATCCCGGCGGACGCCTCGGAGATCCACGGCATCACGGACGAGGCGGTGGCCACGGCGCCCTCGTTCGGGCAGATCCTCGTCGGCCTCACGGCCGCGCTCGACGGGCGGCGGTGCCTGATCTGGAACGCCCCGTACGACAAGGGGGTGTTGCGCTGGGAGCTGACCCGGCACTACCGGGCGGCCGGCCATGAGGACCCGGCGGCGTCGGCGGCGGCCTGGCTCGACGGCATGACGCTGGAGGACGCGATGGTGCCGTACTCGGACTGGTACGGCGACTGGTCGGACTACTGGGGCAACTACAGCTGGCAGGCGCTCGGCGGCGGCCACCGTGCCCTGGGCGACGTCCGGGCGGTGCTCGACCGCCTCCGCGAGATGGCCGCGCCCGTGGCCTCCTCGGTCGACTGAGAAGGGGGTTCACCTCATGGTGCAGATCAGGGTCATGACGGACGATCGCGAGCGGGGCGAGCGGGTGGTGGAGATCCTGCTGCCGCTTCTGCAGGCGTGCACCGCGCTGCAGGCCGGTGAGCCGACCCGGCTCACGCACCGCGGCGGCGGCCTGCGCTTGGTGCTCGACGTCCAGCCGGACGAGGGCCCCACCTCGGTACGGGTCGACCGTGCGGACGTCCCGGCTCGGCCGGAGCGAACGGCCCGCCGGCGTCGGGCACTTCCCCCAGGATCGCGGTAACAGTCCGGGCGACTGTTACCCCATCTGACCTGGGGAAGTTCCATAAATCGGCCCTCAAATGAGGGAGCAAAACTAGAAGCGGGCGCCCCCGGTGCCCAACGGGCGGCGGCCCGGCGGCCGCGCCTCCACCACCTCGTTCTCGACGGCCAGGGCGGGCGGCTCGACGGCTGCCCGCTCTGCTGCTGTCCGGCCGCGTTCGCGCTGGTCGCCAATTGGCGACTGCTCCTCGGCGGTCCGGGGTCCGGTGCCCAACGGGCGGCGGGTGGTGCTCACCTGCCCAAGTCTCCCAGTTCGCCGAACGGGTCGGGCCCACGGTGCCGCGCTGAGCGGAGCGCCCACGACGGGCTCGGCCACCTCGCGGCAGCTGCTGCTCCCCCTCGACCACGGCCGGCGGTGCGGTCTCCTCACGCTCCCGCATCCGCGACGGCGGGAGTACGGCGCCCGGCCCGACTCCGGCGGAGTCGACGGCACACCGCACCCGGGCCACCCCTCCCCCCTCCCGCCGCTGCTGTCTTTTGGCACCCCGGACGGGCCGCAGTCGGCAACGAGAGGCGGCTACGCGTGCCATGTGACGGTGGCCGGTCCTTTCGTCTGTGCCGTGTCACCCTCGGGCGCTACCGTCCCGGTACAGGCAGTGACCACACGGGAGGGGCGGCGGGATGACGACAGCGGGGCACCGAAGCGGAGCCGGGGCGAGCGCGGGCCGGATGGGGGAGGCGGCTCGGACAGCGGAGCGGGCAGCACAGCATCGACGGGCCCGGGTGCTGCTGCCCTTACTCGCGGCGGCCGCCGCGGTGGTCGGGTCGGCGGCCGGCTCGCTGACGAACTGGCAACTCGGCCTGGTCGCCGCGCTGGTCGTGGTCGGGCTCGGCGTACGGCGGCTGTACCGCCGGGGCCACAACAGCTGGGCGGTGGGTGCCGCTGGGGAGGCGCGGACGGCCAAGCTCCTGGCCCCGCTCGTCCGCCGGGGCCACGCCGTGGTGCTCCACGATCGGGCGATCCCTGGGAGTCGGGCGAACCTCGACCACCTCGCCTTCACGGCCGCTGGCGCCCTGTACGTCGACACGAAGAACTGGACGTCGGACAAGTCCCAGCTGACGGTGCAGGGCGGCATCCTCCGGTACGGCCGCTACGACCAGACCCGCGCCCTGCAGACGGTGGTCTGGGAGGCGGAACAGGCAGCTCGGGCCCTCGGTGTCCCGGTCCGGCCGGTGGTCGCCGTGCACGGTGCGAAGGTCCCGGCTCCGCGCGGACGCCTCGAACTGGGCGGCGTGACCGTGGTGGAGGCGAAGCGGCTGCGCGGCCTGCTCCGGAGCCTTCCTCCCCAACCCGGGTGGGACTCGGCCCGGCGGGCGGCGGTCGGGCAACTGGCGGAACGGACGCTGCCCCCGGCTTCCTGACGAGGAACAGACAGAAGGGCCCGGCCGCCTGGCCGGGCCCTTCGTCGTCCCTACGCGGTGCGCTCGCGCCGGCGCAGGGTCGGCGGCCGGTCGGTCGTGTTCGCGAGCATCCGGCGGACGGTCTCCGGGTGCCAGTGCTCCCCGCGCTTCGGGCGGAGCCCTTCGGCCTCCAGCGCGGCCGCGATCTCGCGCAACGACAGCTCGTCCTCGTCCCGGAGCTGGCGGGCGCGGGCTCGGCCTGCCTGCTCCATCTCCTCCTCGGTCAGCTCCTTCTTGTGCGCGGCCCATCCGTACGGCGGGGCGCCGTACGCGTACTGGCCCTTCTCCCCCTTGATGCGGCGGCCGCGGCGGAGCTTGGCCACGGTCATGCCTCGGTCCAACTGCGCGAACACGCCCATCATCTGGCGCATGGCGGTTCGCATCGGGTCCTCGGGGTCGTCGGGCAGGATCTCGCCCTGATCGGCCATGAACGCGCGGCCGCCGTGCTTCCACGTCTGGGCCAGGGCCGCCTCCTGCACCACCAGCTCGCGGGCCAGGCGGTCAAGGTTCGGCGCGACGATGCCGTGCACGCGCTTCTCCTCGATCCACAACAGGGCGTCGGCCAGCTCGGGCCGCTCGTCCCCGGCGACGGTGCCCGGCACCGCCTTCTCCACGAACAGCTTCACGAGGCGGTGGCCGTGCTCGCGGGTCCATCGGCGCACGATGCGCTCCTGGTCCTCCAGCCCGAACCCGTCCAGCTGACTGCCGGTCGACACTCGGATGTATCCCGCCAGGCCCAACCGCATCTGATCGCCTCCAACGCTCTGACCTGCACTGTCACAGTAATGGGCATAACTGTGACATCGAACAGACCCTATCCGGCCCCCGGCGGGCTGTTCTGAGAGGGCGTCAGCCGCTCTCGCCGGAAACTATCCACAGGGGAACCGTTCCAGACTGCCGACCATGAACACGAACACGCGCCGCTGGCGCTCTCACGTCCTGGTCCTCCTCGTCGCTCCGTGCGTCCTCCTCGCGGAGCTGGTCGTGCTCCCCTTCGCCCTCGTCTGGCTCGGCGTGCGCGGACACGCGGCCGGCTGCCCCCGCCGGGAGGGTCGCGGGTGCAGCTGCTTCCTGTCCTCCTGGCGGGCGGTGGGCCGCGGGGTGCGGAACGGCTGGCGGGAGGCGTTCGGCTCCTGAGCACGGGACAGGCCCCGCCCGGGTGGGCGGGGCCTGCTCGATGTGGTGTCCTGGTGTGCGCGTCCGGGGCCGGTTACGACGGTCCCGGCCGCGTCACTTCTGCAGGATCGGCCGCTCGATGTGCCGGTGCTCGACCTCGCACCCGATCCCGGCCGCCCGCAGGTGCACCGCGATCTCCTCGGCCACGGCCACCGAACGGTGGCGGCCGCCACCACAGACCACGTGGACGTCCACCCGGTACTGCTGCGGACCGCCGGTCCACTGCCGGAGGTTGTCCCGCTGCAACAGGATGCGGACCTTCTCGGCGGACTGCGCCACCAACTCCTTCGCGCCCGGCGTCGCCATGACGTACCGGCGGACCTCCGGGTCCAGGCCGTTGCTGTGCAGCATCCGGTCGCGGACCTCGGGGTCCTCGGGCGGGTTGCGCAGGGGCCGGGTGTCGACCACCACGGCGTTGCCGCCCGGGTCGTCGTGGTGGCCGGCGCCGTACGAGGTGATGACGCTCTGGACGTGTCCGTCCTCGTACAGGGTGCTGAGGTCTTCCGGGGTGGTCTCCATGCTGTTCAGCCTCCATGCCGCGCGGGGGCGGCGGTAGTCGGTTGGCGGTGTTGCCCGTTGCCGATTCCGGCGGGCGTCAGCTGGACGAGGCGGCGGGGCGGGGGTGGCTGCAGCCGGGGCAGCGGGCGAACGCGTTGTCGTTGTCCTCGCCGCACCAGGTGCATGTCCAGACGTCCGGCGGTGTCTGGATGGTCTCCGGGCTGACGCACCATCCGGTGTCCTCGCCCTGGTCCTCCAGCGTGCGCATGTCCTCTTCGCCGGTCCACACGAGTACGGCCGCGTCCTGGTCCTCGCTGTGAAGTCCGTCGCGGTACTGCTGCTCGGCGTACAGCCTGGCGGTGGCGGCGTCGGTGCACGGCATCCCGGGGCCGCCTCCGTCGATCTGCCAGGCGACCCACGTGCGGGGCTTGCGGCCGCCGACGACTCCCAGCCCCCGGCAGTGCTCGCAGACTCCGGTCCCGTCCGCGTGGGCGTTGCGGCAACTGGCGTCCTCGTCGCGGACGAGGTGGGTCAGCCACTCGACCTGGCCGGGCTGGAGGCGTACGGCGTGCTGCTGCCCGCCGGCCTCCAGGGTGAGCGTCGCGCGCTCGGCGTCGTCGGCGTCGGTGGGGTAGGTGTCGAACAGGTTCCGCAGGGCCAGGGCCAGGGCGGACAGGTCGGGCTCGGTCATCGGGTCGACTCCTCGGTGGTCGTGGTGTTGGCCGCGAGGAAGGCGCCGGCGGCGGCCGCGGCCTCCTCGCTCGTGTCGTACTCGGCCTTCTCGGGTGCCTCGCGCACCTTCCGGTTGGCGGCGGTGGCGATCCACCACCAGCTCCCGTCCTCCGGGTGGAAGGACACCCTGGCCTCTCCGCCGAACGCCTCGAAGTGCACGGGCTCCTTGTTGGCGCGCTCGTTGATCGCGCTCACCGCTCCGGGCCAGCGCTTGCGGGCCGCCTGGCGGGAGATCCCCCACGCGGTGCCCAGCTCGGCGTAGTTGGCTCCGGCCGCTCCGGCCGCGCGGGCGAACCGCTCGGCCAGCACGTCCAGCTCCTCGTCCGCGTACTTGCAGACGATCAGCTTCGCCAGGGGGATCTCCGGACGGGTGAGGTCCAGCACCTCCTCCGCGTCGTCCGGGCGCCCGGCGGTCAGCCGCTCGTACACCGTGTCCCCCAGCTTCTCCAGGGCCTTGTGCAGGGCCTGGCGGAGCTGGTCGCGTTCTTCCTGGGTCGGTTCCTTCATCTCCATGCGACAACCCTAACTGTCGTGAACCTAGGTTGTCACGGGAACCTGCATTGTCGTCATATGCCATTCCCGGGCAGCACTGAGGGAGGGGAGGGAGGGCCCGGTGGTGGGTGAGGTCTGTCGTTCAACTGCCCATAGGGGGAACGATTGTTCGGGCGTAAAGGACTGGCCTACGGCCAGGCTGAACACCCCTGAGAGGGCCGATCCGGCTCTCTCTCCTCCTCGACCTCACCCCCGGTGGGGGTGGGCCGGATCGGCCCTCTCAGGCGCGGATAAGGAGCTTCGCGCGTTCCTTCTCGGGCCTTCGGCCCGGTAGTTAAAGGACAAGCGCTTCGCGCTTGGCTGTTCTCTTTGCTCCACCCGCGCACCCTCCGGGTGCCCTGAGCGGGTGGAGAGAAGCGGCCCCCCCTAGCAAAAATGACAGAGCTTCCCGTTGGGGTTCTGCCATCTCTGCTAGAGGGGGGTTTCGCTTCAACCTGGGGTACTCGTTTCCGGTACGCCCGTCACGGTATGTCGCTTCACTCAGGCCACGGGTATTCGCACGCTCGCCTTGGGACCGGGACTTGCAGTCAGCGCTGAGAGGTCGTGTCTCTGCCCGCTCTGCGCGGGCGCCGGCTGGGGTCCACCTTGTTCGCCATGGGATCACTCGTCATGGCAAGGCCGGTCTGGCTGCTGCTCCATTTCACCGTTTAGCGTCTACACGGCCCCTGCGTGCCCGATCAGCGGGTGTCACGTATGGGGGCGGCTCGGCCTTACTCTCCCGGTGGCAAGCCGGGGTCGGTCTTGGTGACGCGGACCGATCTCAACCGCGGGCTACTCCGGGTTTACCCCTGCTCGCCTGGCAGGGGCCACGGGCCGGTTTCATTGTCTGCTCCTCCGGCTCCACGTCTCCGTGGCCCTTCGGACGGGGACCGGTCTCCCCTGGGCATGTCGCCTTCTCCACCCGCCATGGTGGAGCGCGTCCAGCTACGACTTGGGCGGGCTGGACGGGTGGTCCCCGGGCGGGGGCTTCCTCAACGGCCTGGAGCCGGAGGAACTGGGTACGCGGTGGGTGGGTGACCTCCCTTCCGGACACACCGGACTGAGGGCGCACTGGGCCACCACCGCAGCTTCTTGCTACGATGCGATTGCTCCTGGAGCTAGATAAGGGGCACATACGAAGGCCCAGCCCCGGACTTCCGTCCGGCGCCTGCAATGGGCCTACATGTGGAGATAGGGACTCTCAGACCCGCGCCTGGCAGCTTGTGACTGAGGTGGTCCCGCCGAACGAGCGGTGCCCTGATCTGAACTTTCGGGTCAGGGCTTTTGCGCGTCCGGACGTTGTTGTCATCCGGTCTGGGGCAGCTCCTCACCAGCGTTCTGGGCTGCCCTCGGGGCCTGCCTCGCCTTGCGGCGGGCTTCCCTCTTGTGCAGCTCGGTAAGGGCTTCGCGGAGCACTTCGGCCCCGGAGATCCCAAGGTCGTTCACCAGCTCCTCGTACAACCCGCGTACGTAGTCGCCGGGCTTGAGCATCACGGTGGCGCGCAACGGCTTGTCCGAGGGGAACACTCCCGTTCGGCCCGGCTGCTGACGTCCTCGTACTGCCATGTCCAAGATCTTATCCATAACGGGGCCTGTGTGGTCCACACTTTCCCGCGTGTCTTGTGGTTTTCCCGTGACGCGGGAGGCCACTTGTCGACTTCCCGTGTGGCGGGCGGGCCCGAAAACCCCGAGATATCAGGGGTTTACGGCCCGGGGAAGGTGCGCGAGTCGTCGCTGAACGTCCGCGCGAGCACCACTCTTTCCGGGGACACGGGTCCGGAGACTCAACAGCTCGATGCCCAACTGCCGAAGTCGGGACGGGTCGCTGACGTGGTGCCAGGCGCCGTGGGCGCGGTCGACGGCCTCGGCCACGGCTGGGTGGTGCTCGGGCTGGTCGGCGGTCAGCCGGACCACGGCGGCCTGCAGCCACAGCTGACAGGCGCGGTCCGGCGCACCCTCCTGCTGCGCAAGGAACGCGCGGACCTCGATCCAGTGGGCCACCTCGACGGACTGCGCGCCGTGCGCCCGGAGTGCTGCCTGCTCGTACGAGGCGGCGATGGCGGCGGCTTCCCCGTGGCGGCCGGCGCGGCTCGCGTCCCGGATCGCCAGGTGGGGGTCCTCCTCGGCGGCGGCCGCGGTGGTCGACGTCGCCTCGGTCCTCGGCGCGGGCACGTCGACGTCGGGGTGCGGGGCTGCCTGCTCGACCGCCTGTCCGCCCAACCACAGGGTGGCGGCGTCCTCGACGGCGGCCGCGCGGGCGGCCTGGTGGTGCAGCTGCTCGGCGCTCGGCCTCGTGGGCGCGGTGCGGAGGATGTGCGCGAGCGCGTTCGTGTACGAGGGGCCGGGGCGGTGGCGGCGGTCCTGCAGCTGCACGGCGCCGTACAGGGCGAACGGTCCGGCCAGGGACTGCTCCTGGTGGACGAGGGCCTGCCAGACGTCCGTGTCGGCCGCCAGGTCGGCCACCACCGTGGTGGTGCCCGGCGGGCGGCGCTGCAGCTCGGCACCGATCCAGTGCCACGGGAGCGCGGTGTACCGGATCGTGCGGGCGGTGGTGCGGGCCAGGGCCAGGTGGAGAAGGTGCTGGCGCGGGTCGACGGCCAGGTGCCCGGCGACGTAGACGAGTAGCGGGCCCTCGACGGCGGCCGCGGTGCGGAGGTTCGTCAACACGGTGTTGGGGTCGTCGGGGTTGGCCAGTTGTACGGCGCTCGCGTACGAGGTGCCGACCAGCCGCGCCGGCGGGACGGCGGCCAGCTGAGGCAACACCGCGGTGACCGCGAGCGGGTGCCGTACGGGCGGCTCGGCGGCGACGAGTAGTGCGTATCCCGGCTGTTCCCCCGTGCTGATCCCCATGGGCAGCACCGTAACCGGCTGCTCGGCCCTCGCGCGGCCGCGCCGTACGTCCGGGCTGAGCGGGGTGGTTCCCTCGTTGGGCGGCAGACTTCAGTCCAGTGCGCCGTTCGTCGGCTGTCCAGGATCGGGCTTGCCCGACCGCCGAAGGCGGCGCCGTAGGCGTCCTGGACTGCCGGCGGGCGGTGTGCTGCCCTCGGGTGCCGTCCGACGAGGGGGCCGCACCGCGACCCACCACCATCTCCACCACACACAACCCGCACCCCCCGAGCCGTGCCCCCCACCCCCTCAGCAGGGTGGCCGGGGTGTGGGGCGGAGCCCCGCGTCTTCCCTCACCCGCACCCGACAACGGTCGCCAATTGGCGACTGCCCCCGGAGCCGAACGGGCGCCTCGGTCGTACAAGCTGCCTGCGGTGCGCCGGTCGGGCCTCTCGATCACGGCGCGGGGCGGTAGCGTCCGGCCCATGACGAAACCTCGCCCCGTTCCCGTGCTGCCCGCCCAGGGCCGCCGAATCGCCTTCGTGGGGAAGGGAGGCGCGGGCAAGTCGACGATGCTCGCGCACTTCCTCGCCTACTGGAAGTCCTACGGCGTGCCGTGCATCGGCATCGACACCGACGTGCCCGGAGAGGAAGAGAACGGCACTCTCTACGAACACGCCCAGGTGGTCGACCTCGGCGCCCCGGTCTACCCCGCGCCCGGCATTCACCAGATCCGTAACGAGGCCGTGCGGTTGTGCCCGGAGAAGGGGCTGTGTGTCCTGGACACGGGGGCATGGGAGCGAAAGAAGGACGGCCCGCACCTGCCGGTGTTGAGCGCGGTCGACCTGGCGGTGTTGTGCCTCCAGCCGACGGGCAACGAAGTGCAGCGGGCCGGCTCGGTGCTCGGCGCCATCGAGTCGCTGAGCACAACGGGCGCCCACGCCCCCGAACTCGTCATCCTGCTGACGATGGTCGACCCCAGCACGGCGACGCCGGACGACGTGGACACGGAGCTGGCTGAGGCGGGGTACACCGTGCTGCGGAACCGGTACGAGCTGTCCAACGCTCGCAATGGGTACGCGCAGTCTTGGGGCAAGCCCATCAAGACCAGGCCCGACACGAACATGGACAAGATGGCCCGGGAGATCCTGGACGTGGTGGCCCGGTGAGCAAGGCATCGGAGAAGTCCCGGGGCGCCATCGGAGCCGCGCTCCGCAACGGTCTGGACAAGCGCGGCGGCGGCGCTCAGTTGCCCGCACAGGCGTCGTCCGACACTGAGGTGGAGCTGAGCCCTCGCGAGCGTCTGCAGGCGCTGGAGGCGCGCATTGAAGCGTCCGTGGGGCAGTACCAGCAGAGCCTCCGGCGGCTGAAGGCTCGGCACCGCGTGGAGGTCGGCCAGCTCCTGGACGAGATCAACGAATCTGGGCTGTGGGAGCTGGAGGGGCACGAGAAGTTCGGGCACTACGTCAAGGCGCGGTGGGGCTGGGACCGCTCGTACGGGTACCGCCTCATCGACCTGGCCCTAGTCCACCGTGCACTCGCCCCGCTCGGCCCGGCCGTGCTCGACACCGTGGTGGAGTCGCACGCCCGGGAGCTGGCCCCGGTCGTCAAGGTCAACGGCGACGAGGGCGCCCGGAAGTTCGTGGAAGTCCTCCGGCTTGAGTCCGGCGGGAAAAGGGTCACCGCCTCGGTGATCGCGGCCCGGCGTGACCAGGAAGGACTGGGCGTCCCCTCCGACCAGTCGCCAATTGGCGACCGCGACGAGGACGAGGACGAGGTGGTGGACGCGGAGCTGGTGGAGGACGACGAGGACACGGCGGAGAAGGTCGGCCAGACCATCCGGACCGCTGCCGACACGGCGGAGAAGGCGCTGCGGCAGCTGAACGAGGCGCTGGCGCTCGACGCGGCGCCGTTCCACCGTGCGGAGACTGCCGTGGACCTCTCCCGCATCCGCACGGCCGCCGTACGGATGCAGCGGCGGGCGGACGGGATTCCCGGCCCCGCCGGCTCGTAGGGCGAGCACAGCAGAAGGGCCCCGCCGTGATGGCGGGGCCCTTCGTCGTTGCCGGGTCGGTCAGTTCAGCTCGGCCACCTGCGCGGCCTTCAGCAGGGCCTGCACGTCCAGCTCCTGGCCGGGCTGGATCGCGCGGCGCTGGCGGGCGTCGGCGGCCGCCACGATCGCGGCCACCTTCGCCTGCTCCTGGTGGTACTCCCACTGAGCCGTCGCCACGGCGCCAGCGGTCTCGATCGCCTTCACCCGGGCCTCGTTGAGCCCCTTGGTCTCCTCCATGACCAGCTCGTGTTCCTGGGTGCGGGTCTCGCGGCGGTCGGCCCGCCACAGCGGTGCACAGAACGCGTACACCGCGGCGGTGCACCCGGCCCACAGCAGGGTGGCCAGCTGCCAGTCCGGCGTCCACGCGGTCACCCCGGCGAACGCGAGCACGGCCGCCCCGCCGAACGAGACGCGCACGGTCTCGTTGTCGCCGTGCTGCTTCGACGCGGCGACGCACCCCGCGCACCCGGCGAGTGCGGCCAGGCTGCCCGTAATCCACAGCGGGGCGGTGGAGCCGTCCGGGAGGTTGTGCCCCCAGCTCCACGCGAGCGCGGACATGCTCGTGGTCGCCAGGGCCGGGGCCAGGCGCCCGAAGTGGTCCCACAGCCAGCGGCCGGCGGACCGCTGCGGCGGCAGCTGCGGGGCGGGGCGGAACGTCGGGGGCACGGGCTGCCGGTGGGCCTGCTCGATCAGGTAGAGCGCCGGATCGAACGGCGCGGGGCTCTGGTCGCTCACAGCGTCATCTCCTGTCCTCGGGTGAACTCCTGCTGGTGCTGCTCGCTGGCGCGGTACCGGTCGTCCCGGCCGCGCCGCTCGTCCTCCTCGCGCTCCCGTGCGGCCAGGTCGCGCTGCCTGCGCTCGGGGAGCGTCGGCCCGTCCTTGCCCCACACGGTCACCTCGCCCGGGTTGGCCGTGCCGTCCGGGGAGGGCTCGATGGCGGCCACCTCCTGGCCCCGGTACATGACGGTCCCGGTCGGGGTGATCTGGAAGCCGTGTTCGCCCTTGGCCGGGTCGTCCCGGACGATCCGCTGTCCGTCGATCGACACGCCCCGGTGGTCCAGGGAGACCTTGTGGCCGTTCTGCTCGACGGTGAGGCGGGCCTGCCCGTTGCGGGCGTTGTCCCGGTCCCATCGCCAGGGGTTGAACTCCTCGTTCTCCTTGCTCACCGGTCCACCTCCGGCTCGGCGGAGCGGTCGCCAATTGGCGACTGCGGGTCGTACGGGGTCAGCTCGGTCTCGTCGCGCACGTACAGCGGGTGTCGGGGGTGGCCCTTGCCGGTGACTCCCAGGGACTCCAGGGAGTGGCCGTGGCCGACCAACAGGGCGGTGACGGCGTGGGCCTGGCGGGCGCGCTCGGAGCGGCTGACGTCGCCCCACGCGGCCGCGACGCGTACGGCGTCGTCGGTGGCCTCGATCAGCGCGGCCTCGTTGAACGGGCCGATCGGGTCGGGGTGCGTCCGGAGCTGGCCCGGGTCCTTCGAGCGGAGCGCGAACAGGTTCACCACGACCATGCCGCCGTGCCCGGCCGCCTTCGCGAACGAGGTGCAGCGGCGGATCGTGGCGTCGTCCTCGGCGTGGTCCGCGGTGGACGGGTTGAGCATCACCCACACTATGGGCGCGGTGTCCTCGTCCCAGATCCGGTCCAGCCGGTACCGGTAGGTGCCGCACGGGCTGAGCACCGCAGACCCGTGCGGGCCGGTCTGCAGCTCCAGCCCGTGAGCCTCGGCCCACTCGGCGGCCGCCGGCCGGGCCGGGCCCGCCACGGTGGCGGGCTCCGGCTCGACCTCGACGGCGAACATCGGCAGCTGCACGCCACCCTTCATCTGCAGGACCTGGCGGCGGGTCACCACGCCACCTCCAGCGGCTCACCGGTGACCGCCTCGACCAGCGCGGACACGATGACCTCGGCCACGGGCGGCGTGACCGCGTTCCCGTACTTCCGCACCTTGTCCCGCTTGCTGCCGGTGACGATGTACGTGTCCGGGAACGCCATGGCGGCGCCGATCTCATGGGGCTCCAACATCCTGAACCGCACGTCGCCCAGGTCGACGTTCTCCTCGACCTCCGCGAGCGACCAGCGGTCGCGGGTGGTCACGGTGCCCACGGGCTCCTCGACCGTGCGGGCCGTGCCGGTGCTGTAGTACGGGATCAGCAGGCGCTGGCCGGTGACGAGGCCGTGGTGGTTCCCGCTCGCGCTGACCGTGCCCACGGGCTCGTCCACGCCGTACGCGGTCTTCTTCGACCCTCCGCCCCGGAGACTGATCTGGAACGGCGGGATGGCCAGTCCGGTCTCGTTGCGGGCGGTCTGGGTCCGCATCGGCTCCTCGGTCGACGTCGCCACCTTCCCGTCCCGGCCTTCGGTCGGGATGAGCAGGGGCGGCACGGCCAGGGCGTCCGTCTCGCGGGTCGTGCGGGTCGGCATCGGGTCCTCGACCGACACGGGCTCGGTCCGCCAGGTCCCGCCGGCGGGCACCGTGAACGGCTTCGCGAACTTCGCGATGCCCCGGGCGATCCGCTCCATGGTGGCGTCGGCCAGGGGCTCGTCCCGGTCCGCGATCCGGCGGCCCTCAATCGACCAGTCGATGACGGCAGAGGCGGGCATCACCTCGGGCTCCACGATCGCGTTGCGGCACTTCGCGTTCGGGCACCGGTACCAATACTGGCCGTTGCGCCCGTACGCGCCCATGTCGACGTTCAGGCGCTTGAAGACCTGCATGGCCGACACCGTGGCGTCGCACGTCCGGCAGTACGCCTTGGGCCTGAGCCACTTGTTCCAGTCCGGCGTCCGGCCCAAGCTCTTGAGCCAGTAGGCGACGAACAGGCGGTTCCTCGACTGCGGGGCCCTGCGGCTCCCCCGGGCCTTGACGTGCATGGAGTTGACCGCGATCACGCGGACCTCGTACAGGCCCCCGCATCGGACCTCGCGGAGCCAGCGGGACCACTGGTCCCACTTCCGGCACTCCACGACGTTCTCCACGACTCCGCACAGCACGGGCTTGCCCCGCAGGACCATCGCGTTCAGGTAGCGCGGGACCTCCTCCATGAGCGCGCGGGCCCGCTTGATCTCCGGGTCCGGCTCGCTCTCCCCGAACAGCACGCCCTGGGTGGAGTTGTCGAAGTCCCGGCGCTTGCCCCGCGCGTTGCTCCACGGCGGGCACGACGGGCTCGCCCAGAAGATGTCCGCCCGGGGAAAGGTCTCGATCTTCGCGCGGGCCACGTCGCCCTCGAAGTGGTCGGCGTCGGGGAAGTTGCGGGCGTGGTCCTCCACGGCGTCCTTCTTGTGGTTCGCCGCGAAGATGAGTTCCGTCAGCGGCTTGCCCTCACGGTCCTTGACCGCGGTGGCGCCCTTGCTGGAGCCGCCGACTCCGGCGAACTCGTCGTAGACGGTCAGCACGGGCCCGCCTCCTCACGCAGGACGTGGGCGGCGGTCTCGCTCGACAGCTGCTCGCGTACCTTCTCCACGAGGGCGGCCGGCGGGGTCCACAGCTGCTGTGCGCCCGCCCACGGGATCGGGAGCGGGAGGGCGGTCACCTCGTCCAGGACGAAGTGGAAGTTCCCGGTGGTCGACCACGGGGTGCACTCCCCGTCGTCCTGGTGGCAGTCGATGATCCGGGCGACCGCGAGCACGGCCCCCAGGTCCAGCTGCAGTCCGCGCACCACGGCGGCGACCATGGGGCCGTGGCGGCGGTCCACGGTCTTGCCCGCGTGGATGAGCACGGGGCCGCGGTACGAGGTCGGCCACACCCTGTTCTCCACGCGCTTGTCCGCGTAGGTGATGGCGGCCGCCCAGGGCTGGCGGATGGTCAGGGCGCGCATCAGCTCATCACCTCGGCCACGGCCTTGCCCATCCCGAACAGGACGAGGGCGATCACGACGGCGACGGCGAGCACGGTCCTGCTGGCCTTCCAGATCTTCCGGAGCCCCACGGACAGGGCGAGCGCGGCCAGCACCACGACGGTGCTGTACGCGGTCAGCCCGGACAGGGCCGCCTCGATCGCGTTGCGGCCGATGTCCACGGAGGTGGCCATGACCAGCACGGAGAAGACGAGGGCGGCCAGGGCGATGAGGCGTTCGCGGGCGACGGTCACGCGGACGCACCCCCCTGCGGGGCGACGACGACGAACGCGGCGTCGGTCAGGTCGTAGTGGACGTGGGCGGTCGGGTACTCGCCGGCGCGGTACTCCCCGGCCAGCCACTCCGCGCGGCTGTCGGCGCGCAGGTCGGCGTCGGAGATCCGTTCCAGCACGGTGGGGTTGGTGCAGTGCGACATGGGTGTGCCTCTCCATCAAGGCGTGCAAGGGGAGGCGGGCCGGTCGCCAATTGGCGACCGGCCCACCGGGGGCCCTATCGGGCGGGGTGCGGCCGCGCCGGCTGCTGCTGCGGCTGGCGTCCGTCGCGCTCGTGGGGCTGCGGACGAACCGGCAGGGGCGGGCGGGCGCTCACTTGCGGCCCCTGATCCCGCTCATGGCCTGGCCGTGGCGGCGGAGGTCGGCCTCCGCCTTCTGGCGGGCGGCCTCGGCCTTCTTCACGGCGTCGTCGGTGGCGCTCATGCGCTCACCGCCAGCTGGCAGGTGCAGCGGACGGTGGACGCCTCGCCGTTGCGGCGGATCACGACGGTGTCGAACCCGTCGCAGTCGGCGCACGGGGAGCTGAACGCCGGGCCCTTCTTGCCGACCAGCACGAGGCGGGGGCGGCTCGCGGGGGCCGGGATGGAGATGCCGGTGGTCCGGCTGGCAGACTTCTGCACGGAGATCCCTCTCTCTGCGAATAGGGGTGTCCCAGCTCGGAAGGCGCGTCAACGCCGTTCCGGGCGGAGAGGGTCGGGGCGGGAACCCCGGCCCTCTCGTTCGTTCTGGTTCCACCGTAGGGCCTTTTTTCCTAGGTTGCAAGGAACCTAGGAAAAATAGTTGCTAGGAACCTAGGGACCTGCTTTCATAGATCCATAGCCGCGCAGTGGGATCATCCCTCCACCCGCAGTACACGGAGAGGTGGCGACCACATGACCGAAGACCCCAAGCCCAAGCGCAGGGGCCGACCCAAGAAGGAGGAAGTCGTTCGGATGCGACCCCTCAACGTGGAAGTGCCGGAAGACCTTCAGCTGCACCGCCGGGGCACGCTCTGCAAGCTCGACACCGGAATGAGCTTGAAGGAACAGGTGGCGGCCGCGTACGACGAGTGGCTGGCCCGGAAGGGCTACGCCAAGCCCACGGACGAGAGCTGAGAGAAGGAACCCCGGTGGTGAGGACACACCACCAGGGCCCAGGACGCTGAGATTTGGAGACCTACATGCGTCACCACCAGGGTACGGCCGCTGATCCCCCCGGATCGGCCACCGAGCCTGAAGAGAAGAAGGGCATTCCGGAACTGACCCGGGTCCACTACTGGCTGATCGGGATTGTCGCCCTGGGTGCGGTCGTCATCGCCTCCATCGGCTTCGCCGGCTCGTACAACGCCGTGCGTGCGCTCGCCGTGGAGAAGGGGTTCGGCACCTTCGCGTACTGGTTCCCCATCGGCATCGACGCGGGAATTGTCGTGCTCCTCGGCCTCGACCTGCTGCTGACCTGGCTCCGCATCCCGTTCCCGCTCCTGCGCCAGACGGCATGGCTCCTGACGGGCGCCACGATCGCCTTCAACGCGGCGGCCGCCTGGCCGGACCCGCTCGGCGTGGGGATGCACGCCGTGATCCCCGTTCTCTTCGTCGTCTCCGTGGAAGCCGCGCGGCACGCGGTCGGCCGGATCGCGGACATCACCGCCGACAAGCACATGGAGGGCGTCCGGATCACCCGGTGGCTGCTCTCGCCTCTGCCCACCTTCCGGCTGTGGCGCCGGATGAAGCTCTGGGAGGTCCGGAGCTACGAGAAGGCCGTGAGCCTGGAACAGGCCCGGCTCATCTACCAGTCCCGTCTGCAGGCCCGGTTCGGCCGTGGCTGGCGGCGTAAGGCCCCGGTGGAGGCGCTGATGCCGCTCCGGCTGGCGAAGTACGGCGTGCCCATCTCCGAGACGGCGCCGGCGGGCCTGGCGGCTGCGGGCATCCCGGTGCCCGCCGAACTGGAACGGCTCGACGGCCGCCCGGAGCGCCCGGCCCTGCCGAAGCAGGCGGCCGCCGAACCGGTCGACGTCGACCTGACGGAGCACCACGGGCACTACGAGGACCCGGTGGAGGAAACCGCGGGGCACCCCGAGCCGACCCCGGCCCCGGAGCTGGAAGCGGCCCCGGAACCTGAGCCGGAGCCGGAGCCGTACTACGAGGGCGGGTACGAACCGCAGCGTCAGCCGTACGACCAGTTCCAGCACGGCGGCCAGCTGGCGGCCGCTGGCGGACCGCTCGCGGCCCGAAGCGACGGACGGCCCGCGATGGTGCAGGCCCGGATCGACGGGACCGACTGGCTGCAGAAGACCCCGGAGCCGGAGCCGTTCACCCCCGAGCCGGAGGTGGAGCCGTACGCGGACGAGGCGGTCCAGTCGCCAATTGGCGACTACCCCGAGCCCGTTCCGGCGCCTGAGCCGGAGCCGGTGCCGGAGGTCATCGACGAGGCCGTGGACGAGGGCCTGGACGAGGACGAGGACGGCGCGAACGGGGGGCCGGAGCCTGAGCCGGACCTGACGGGCGTGGAACTGCTGGAGTACCGCTACCTGCGGCTTCCTGCGGAACAGCGCTACCCGAACCAGTCGGCCAGCGCGCTGGCAAAGGCTCTGCACCACGGAAGCGGCTTCACGGAGGGCACGGCCCGGAAGTACCTGAAGCCCATCATCGACAAGCACAGCTGAGAAAACCCGGGGCTGAATGTCAGTCCTGGCTCGTACGGTGATCGTGAGGTCACCGGTCACTTAAGCGCCCCCGGGAGGCGCTGGTACCGCCCAACCCGGGGACTTCGCGACAGAGGAGAGTGCTCGTGTCACGCAAGGAAGAGAATCCCACACCCCCCACCACCGACCTGCCGGGCGGGATGATGCCGCACTGGCTGCACCGCATCATCGACGCTCACAAGCCCTCCGCGCTCGGCAAGTCCCGCCAGGGCACCGCGTACGCGGCGGCCGGACTGCCCGCCGTGGCGCTCGCGGCCGGTGCCGAGAACGGCGGACTCCCCGAGCCGTCCGTGGGCGGGGCCCTCGACCTCATCAACACCGTGGGCTCGAACTGGCCCCTCGGCGGCTGGCCCGGGTTCGGCCTCACGGTCGTGGCCGGCGGCGGCCTCGGGTACCTCCACCTGAAGCAGAAGTGGGACCTGGGCAAGTCCGGCCCCACCACGAACGGGAAGGACGCGGCCCGGGTCGGGTTCGCCAACCCCAAGGAACTCAAGAAGTGGCTGTCCCAGGAAGGGCTCCGGGCCCGCGCGGACACCCTCCGCCCGTCCCTGGAAGGTGCGAAGCGCCGTTCCATCAGCCCTCACGAGGTCGGGCTGCACCTCGGAACGGATCTCCTCTACAAGAAGGGGCTGTTCGTCGCCTGCGAGGACATCGTGCTGATGTACGCACCGCCGCGTACCGGCAAGTCCGCGCAGTACGGCAACGCCATCATCGACGCGGCGGGCGCCTGCGTGGTGACCTCGACCCGCGGTGACCTCTACGACCACACCCACCAGCTGCGGCGGACCTTCAACCGCCCCGTCTGGGTCTTCAACGCGGGCGTGAGCGGGGCGCAGAACACCCTGCACTGGAACCTGGTAGAGGGCTGCCAGGACCCGGTGGTGGCCCTGCGTCGCGCCGGGTACCTGCTCGCGGCCTCGGCCAGCGGGGAGGCCATGGAACACGCCTCCTTCTGGGAGGGCCACTCCTTCATGGTGCTCTCCTGCTACCTGATGGCGGCGGGCCTGCGGGGCTACGACCTGGCCCAGGTCCGGGCCTGGGTGACCGACTCGACCGACCGTGAGCCCCTGGAAATCCTGGAGAGCCACCCGGAACTGGTGCCCGCCGGCTGGGCCCGGGGCCTCTCGCAGATGCGGAACGCCCCGGAGAAGACGCGGGACAGCGTGTACCTGACGCTGGTCCGCTCGTTCGAGTTCATGTCGCTCCCCCAGGTCATGGACATCGTGTCCCCCCGGCCCGGACAGCAGAAGTTCGACGTGCAGGACTTCCTCCGCTCGCGCGGCACCCTGTACCTGATGGGCCGTGACCAGCAGTACGGCAGCGTCGCCCCGCTGTTCACCGCCCTGGTGGGCGAGATCTACGAGGCGGCGTACCTGGAGGCGGACAACAGCCCCGGCGGCCGCATGGACCCGTACGTGCGCTTCGTCCTGGACGAGGCGGCCGTGATCTGCCCGCTTCCCCTGCACAAGTGGTCGGCGGACGCGGGCGGCCGGAACATTCAGCTCCTGGTCAGCGTCCAGTCCCCGTCCCAGCTGCGGGAGCGGTGGGGCCACAACGGGGCGCAGACCATCATGAACAACTCCGTCCGGGTCGCCCTCGGTGGTCTGTCCATCCCGCAGGATCTGGAAGAACTCTCCCTGCTCTGCGGGGAGAAGGACGAGGAAGTGGCCTCCTCGTCCGCCACGGACGAGGACAAGAAGTCCCGCAACGTCTCGGTGCGGCGGGTCCGGATCATGCCGCAGGACGCCATCCGGCAGATGAAGGAAGGGACGGGCTTGGTCTTCTACCGGCATCTTCCGCCGATCCGGTACGCCTTCACCCCGGTGTGGAACCGGAAGGACGTCAAGGAACTGCTGAAGCAGGAGAAGGCACAGGCGAAGCTGGAGGCCAAGCTGAAGAAGAAGGGCGTACAGATCGCCGGGCCCGTCCTCCCGCCGCAGATGCCCGCCACGGCTCCGGTGATCCCGCAGCAGCAGCCTGCCGCGTACCCGGGGACGATCCCCGGGCAGGCGCCGGCCGCTGAGCAGAACGTTTGGGGGCAGACCGGATGATCGACCAGCCCAAGGAGACGAAAGCCGTCTGGGAGCGGACCCGCGAACTGGGTCGGCAGCTGGACGAGGTGAACGGCCGCCTCGAAACGCTGGAGGGGCAGAACCTCGCGGACCGCATCCAGGAACTGTCCCTGGTCGTCAAGAAGCTGGCGGACAAGCCCAAGAGCGATGCCGGAGCGGTCTGGAACTGGAAGACCTTTGGCCCGCAGCAGCAGGCGGAAGCCTGGGAGATCCTGCTGACGTGGGTGGAGGGCACGTTCCGGGTCCGCTGGCCCCGCTCCTACAAGGAGATGCTGGGATACACGGAGCGCCCCTCCTCGTGCTGGTGGCAGCACCCGGACATGGTGGAAAGCCTCACCAGCCTGATGATGAGCCACCACTGGGCCTACCTCGACAAGGAAGCGTCTCCGCTGCGGGTCGCTGAGTGGCTAGGCCGCTGGCTCCCCGACGCCGTTCGCCAGGGCAAGTTCATCCTGGAAGAGTGCAAGGGCGGCGGCAACGGCCGCGACCCGGGCAACGGCCACAAGCCCAACCCGTTCGAGAACAAGAAGGTGGAGGAAGACCGCGAGGAGCTGGCGCGGTACCTGCACCTGCTGCGGACGGGCGAAGTGCTCAGCTGATCCGCCCACCCAACGACAGAGGCCCGGACCGATGGTCCGGGCCTCTTCGCGTGCCGTACGTCATCCTGCGGGCGGCACGGGGCGTTCCTCGTCCGGCCAGAAGCTCCAGCCCACCGTGTACTGGACCCCGGCGGCATAGTCCCGGTCGACGTCGGGCCAGTCGTTGCCCTCGATCCGGTCCCGGGCGTGCGTGCGTTCCAGCCCCACCTGGCGGTTGGTGTACGGGTACTCGTACCACTCCTGGCTGATCGGCGCGGCCTGCAGCTCGCCCAACAGCCACGCGGCGGTGGCCCACACTCCGTGGGCGGCCGCCTTCGCCTGGCGCACCTCGACCTCGACGTGCACGCGGGCGTCGTCGCCGGCGTGGAACTGGCGGGCGGCGTCGTCCCGGACCGATTCCAGCTCCTGCCGCGTGCGGCGCACCCCTTCCGGCAGACCTGGTGTCCCGGGCGCCTTCGCTGGAACGGGCGTCGGGCCGTACTCGTGGCCAGGCCACTGGGGTGTCGTCCCGGGCGCCGGCTGCGGCCGCTCGGGCGTCCGCAGTACGTCACCGATCGACTGATGGAGGCGCCGGGGGCCGTGCCCGCCGTGCTCGCTGCTGCTGGCCATGGAACGAAGGTAGCCGCGGGGACTGACACGGTGCCAGAGGTTCCGTCCTCACGGCCGCGCCGTACGTCCGGGCTGAGCGGGGTGGTTCCCTCGTTGGGCGGCAGACTTCAGTCCAGTGCGCCGTTCGTCGGCTGTCCAGGATCGGG